>NZ_MTBP01000005.1 GCF_002911665.1 Actinomadura rubteroloni | reverse complement strand
CGGAGCCCCTGGCGGGCGCGGTACACGATGTCGTGGTGGTGGAACGCGAGCACGGCGAGCAGCACGAAGATGAACGGCGGCCGAACGCCCTGTGCGAACCCCAGGACAGCGAGGTAACCATACTCGAGCCGGCGTCGGGCTCGGCGCGGGGGGCGCGGGCGCGGCGGGCGCCTTCGAGGGCGTCGGCGTGGGCTTGGGTGTCGGCGTCGGCCTGGCCGGCGGAGGCGTCGGGGTCGGGGTCGGGGTGGGATGGGGATGGTGGTGGTGCGGCGGCCGGGGACAGTGGACGCCGCCGCCGACGATCACGCGGACGCCGCCGTCGCCCACGCCGACGTAGGCGACGCCGTCCAGGCACACGATCACCCGCGGATGAGGATGCGGATGCGGCCAGGGACGCGGGTGCGGGACGGGCGGCGGAGGCGGCGCGGCGGACGCGGCCAGCGGCGCGAACGGCGCGACCGCGAGCACCCCGGCCACGGCGAGGGCGCGCCGCGCGCCCGGCCGGATCCACCCCGGCCGCAGGACCGCCCGCCACCGGCCGCGCGGTGACGCGCGCCGGGCCGGACGCGGCGCGGGGCCGGGCGGGGACGGGTTCGTCGAGGGCGGCACGGTCAGCCGCCCGCGCCGATGCGCGCGATCTCGGCGAGCGCGGAGGCGAACGCGGTGGGCTGGACGGCCAGCGCCCCGGCGAACACGTGGGAGATGTCGATGGCCAGCCACACGCCGACGCCGAGGAGCCCGGCCATGATGCCGAGCGGGACGAGCGTCCACCCGCGGGGCCGCGCGCCCGACAGGAACGGCAGCAGCACCACGACGAGGCCGGTCGCGATCGTGATGACCAGGAGCCAGCCGGGCGGGCTGCTGCGCGCGTCCATGCCGCGCTGGTGCCGGGCGGTGGAGATCTGCGCGATCTGGTCCAGCAGGGCGGTGCGGGCGTCGCTCTGCTCGTCGCCCTTGTCGGTGGGCAGCGCGATGGCGCGGCGGCGCAGGCCGTCCAGGGCGGAGTCCCCGGCGGGGTCCATGCGGCCGTCGCGCATGCGGGGCCACTCGCGGTCGCGGACGAAGCGGGCGTAGCCGGTGAGCGCGTCGCGCAGCGGCGCGCCCTCGGCGGCGGGCAGCCGGGTGGTGGTCCAGGTCGCCTCGACGATGGCCTGGCTCTCGGTGAACGTGTTGAGGCGCGCGGCGTCGGTGGTCGTCCACGGGACGACGATCGCGATCGCGAACGCGGCGAGGAACAGCGCCGACAGCATGGATCCGGCGTGGGCGTTGGTGGGGCCGTCGGCGGCGGCGTCCTCGTCGCCGAGCCGCATCCTGCGCGCCAGGCGGCCGGCCAGCAGCACGACCGCCACGGCGCAGAGCGCGGCGAGGAGATAGACGGGCATGACCCTCTCTTCCGGGGGTGAAGGTGCCGGGAAACCGACACAAGGGTTAACCGAGGGTTACTATAGTTTCACCATCCGTCGCGGCGCTGCCTTTTGCGGTGGCGCGTTCCGGCCGTCTCGCCCGCGCCGATTTCGGTGCGCCGCGATCCGCGCCGCGACCTGCGCGGACGGGTCCGCGCAGGTCGCGCGCGGTGGTTGACAAGGCCGGTGAACCGGATAGTTTTGCTCGGGTCCAGCACGGACTCACCGATCGGCCGCTCACGACGCCGCCCACCCCGCGCCAACGAGCCAGGTGCGGGCTCCGGGGCCTTCTGGGTGGAGCCGCCCGATCGCGCGGGGGTTGGACCCGGGAAGGACCCGCGGCATCCAGTAGAAAACGGATCCTCGTTCTCACCGCCTGTGAGGCGTGTCCGGCCCGACGGATGCCACGGGTCCTCTTCCGTGCCCCGCGCGAATTCCGCCTGCCTCCTGCGCGAACGCCCGGTCCCGGTCGTGGGGCGGGCGCGTCCCCGGTAGCGTTCCCGCAGAGCGACAGGAAGGACGCGCGGTGACGCAGGACACCCTCGCGGGCAGCCCCCCCGACGCCGGGCCGCCGCCCCCGGCCCGCCCCGGCCGGTGGGCGCGCCGGTGGGCGGGGCTGCGCCGCGGCGGGCGCGCCGGCTGGCCCCGCACCCTGGCCGCCGCCGCGGCCGGGCCGCTGCTGTTCGCGGCGTTCCCCCCGGCGGGGTGGACGGTGACGGCGCCGGTCGCGGTCGCCGTCCTGGTCCTCGCGGTGCGGGGGCTGCGGGCGCGGACGGCGGCGTGGCTCGGGTTCCTGTCGGGTGCGGCGTTCTTCCTGCCCGTCCTCACCGGCATCGCGCGGGTCGGCGCGGACGGGTGGGTCGCGCTCAGCCTCGTCCAGGCCCTGTACTTCGCGCCGATGACGGCCGGGTTCGCGGCCGTGGGACGGCTGCGCGGATGGCCGGTGTGGACGGCGGCGCTGTGGGTCGCGCAGGAACTGGTGCGCGGCAGCGTCCCGTTCGGCGGGTTCCCGTGGGCGCGGCTGGCGTTCAGCCAGACCGGCACGCCCCTCACCCCGTACGCGGCGGTCGGCGGCGCGCCGCTGGTCACGTTCGCGACCGCCCTGGTGGGCGGGCTGCTGGCCGCCGCCGCGCTCGGCGTCGCCGCCGCGCGGAAGCCCGGCCGCCGCCGGAACGCGCTGCTCGGCGTCGCCGCCGCGCTCGCGGCCGTCGCGGCGCTCGGCGCGGCGGCGCGCGCGGTCCCGGTCCCGACCGGCGGACGGCCCGTGACGGTCGCGGTGGTCCAGGGCAACGTCCCGCGCCTCGGCCTGGACTTCGAGGGGCAGCGCAAGGCCGTCCTCACCAACCACGTCAACCGCACCCACGAACTCGCCGCCCGCATCCGCGAGGGGAAGGTCGCGCGGCCGAGCCTGGTGGTGTGGCCCGAGAACGCCAGCGACCTGGACCCCTACGCCGAGACCGACGCGTACGCGGCGATCGACGAGGCCGTCAAGGACGTCGGGGTGCCGGTGCTGGTCGGCGCGCTCGTCGACAGCTCCGACGGCACCCAGGTCGAGAACCGCGGCATCGTGTGGGACCCCGTCACCGGGCCCGGCGACTACTACGTGAAACGCCACCCCGTCCCGTTCGGGGAGTACATCCCGTTCCGTCCGCTGCTGACGAAGCTGATCACCCGGTTCGACCGCGTCCCCCGCGACTTCGCGCACGGCAAGCGGTCGGGCGTGATGCGGCTCGGCCCCGTCACCATCGGCGACGTGATCTGCTTCGAGGTCGCCTACGACCGGGAGGTGCGCGACGTCGCGCGCGGGCAGATGCTCGTCGTGCAGACCAACAACGCCACCTACGGCCGCACGAGCCTTCCCCCGCAGCAGATCGCCATGTCGCGGCTGCGCGCGGTCGAGCATGGCCGTACGATCTTGGTGGCGGCGACGAGCGGCATCAGCGCGATCGTGGCTCCCGACGGGCGGATCGTGTCGCGGTCGCGGGAGTTCACGCCCGACGTCCAGGTCGCGACGATGCCCGCGCGCACCGGGCGCACGCTCGCCGACCGGCTCGGCGCGCTTCCGGAGGACGCGCTCGCCGCCGTCGCCGTGCTGGCCGTGGGGGCGGCCGCCGTCGCGGCGCGCGGGCGACGAGACAACGAGGGGAACTGACACGCGATGGAGACTGCGGCGCACGGGACGCCGGACCTGGGCAGGGTCCTGGTGATCATCCCGACCTACGACGAACGGGAGAACATCGAGTCCATCGTGGGCCGCGTCCGGGCGGCCGTCCCGCACGTCGACGTCCTCGTCGTGGACGACAACAGCCCCGACGGCACCGGTGACCTCGCCGACGCCCTCGCCGACGGCGACGACCACGTGAAGGTCCTGCACCGCACCGCCAAGGACGGCCTGGGCGCCGCCTACATCGCCGGGTTCGGGTGGGCCGCCGAGCACGGCTACGACGTCATGGTCGAGATGGACGCCGACGGCTCCCACCAGCCCGAGGAGCTCCCGCGGCTGCTCGGCGCCCTGCGCGACGCCGACCTCGTCATCGGGTCGCGGTGGGTGCCGGGCGGGAAGGTCGTGAACTGGCCGCGCCGCCGCGAGGTCCTGTCGCGCGGCGCGAACGTCTACGCGCGGCTGGTACTGAGCGTGCCCGTCCACGACGCGACCGGCGGGTTCCGCGCGTTCCGCGCCGCGACCCTGGACAAGATCGGGCTGGAGGGCGTCGCGTCGCGCGGCTACTGCTTCCAGATCGACCTGGCGCTGCGGACGCTGCGGCAGGGCCTGCGCGTCGTGGAGGTCCCGATCACCTTCCACGAGCGGGTCCACGGGCAGAGCAAGATGAGCGGCGACGTCATCGTGGAAGCGGCGTGGCGGGTCGCGCGGTGGGGCGTGGAGGCCCGCGCCGAGCGCTTCCGCCGCTGACCGCCGGCCGCCGGAAACGTTCCGGGGGCCCGCCGCGTTGAAAGCGGTGTGAAGGGGACGCGTCCCGGCCGGGCCGCGTCCCGCGCCGACCGCCCGAGGCTGGAGCCATGCCGTCCCGTCCCGTTCTCGCCGCGATCCTGCTGCTCCCGGTCGCCGAGGTCCTCGCCGTCGCCGGCGCGGCCCACCTGATCGGGGGCTGGTGGACGTTCGCGCTGCTGCTGGCCTCCGCCGCGCTCGGCGGCTGGATCGTGCGCCGCGCGGGCCGCCGCGCCTGGCGGGCGCTGCAGGACGCCGCCCGCACCGGCACGGTCCCCGACCGGGAGGTCGGCGACGCCGCCCTGGTCATGACGGGCGGGCTGCTGCTGCTCACGCCGGGGTTCGTCAGCGACGTCCTTGGCGCGCTGGTCGTGCTGCCGTTGACGCGCCCGCTGGTGCGGCGCGCGTTCCTGTCCTGGGCGTCGCGCCGCGCCGCCACCCTTCCGCGCCCCGCGCCGTTCGGCGGCGCGTTCCCGCCCGGCTTCGGCCCGTCCGCCCCCGGAGACGCGCCGCGCGGCCCGGTGGTGCGCGGCGAGGTCGTCCGCGACGACCCGCCCCCGGACGGCACAAACGGCCTCCCCGTCCGCCCCTGACCCACCCGGCCCGCCACCGCGCCCCCTCCACGCGTGCGCGCCCCCTCTGCACGCCCGTATAAGGCCGGGCGCGCCTGCTTTCGCTCCTCGCCCCGGCTCGCCCTCGCGCGGCATCACGCGTGCTCGCCCGGCCCGTCCGTCCGTCCCGCCGCCGCGCGGCCATGGCGGGAAAGGTGGCCATGGCAGGAAGGGCGGGAAGGCGCCGCCCGCGCCCTGCCGCCCTGGCCGCGCGGCGGCGTGCCCTGCCCACCCGGCCTGGCCACTCGGCTGCCCTTCGCCTGGAAGGCCGCGCCGGCCGCAGCCGACGCGCGTCCGCACGTGCGCGGCACGGCTGCCCCGCCGTCCGTTCGTCCGGCGGGCGCGCCCGCCTGCCGGGGCGCACATGCGGCGTCCACCTCGCACGCACGTCTGCTCGTGCGAGACGGTGCCGGGCGCAGGGCCGGCACCATCGGGCCGGGCGTTGCGGCCACAACCGGCCGCTCGCCCGCGCTCAACGTCCCGGCGTGTGCCGCGCACGGCGCGCCCGGCACGATGTCCGCCGCGCGGTCGAAGGCGCCGCGTAGGTGGGGGCGTGCGGTGGGTCGACGGGGCGTGGGTGGGGGATGGGGGTGGGCGTGCGTCGGGGTCCGCACCGTGTGGTGCGGACCCCGATGTCGCGTTCGTGCGGGTCAGGCGCTCTTGCGGCGGCCTGCCCGCAGGATCGCCAGGCGCTCGGCGAGGACTTCCTCCAGGTCCTCGACGGTGCGGCGTTCCATCAGCATGTCCCAGTGGGTTCGGGCGGGCTTGCCCTTCTTGGCCTG
This sequence comes from Actinomadura rubteroloni, assembly GCF_002911665.1. Classification (NCBI taxonomy): domain Bacteria; kingdom Bacillati; phylum Actinomycetota; class Actinomycetes; order Streptosporangiales; family Thermomonosporaceae; genus Actinomadura; species Actinomadura rubteroloni. The sequence goes on along the minus strand of NZ_MTBP01000005.1, from coordinate 334,050 downwards.
GGGCAGTTCCCCGTCCACCCGGAGAGCGGTCGCGCCGCAGCTCCGGCATTCCCATGTCATGGGCACCTCGGCCTCGGCGGCGAGCGTCACGGTGAACCGGTGGCCCTTGCCGCAGGTGTAGTCCACCTCCTGGCGCGGGGCCAGGTCGGTGTTGCGATCGTTCTCGTAGCTCGTCGCTCCGAGTCGGGTGCCGCGAAGTGCGCGCTCGGCCATCGTCACGTGCCTCCCAGACGGCTTGCGGTGTCGTCCATGCCAACGCTGGATCCGGTCACAAGATTCCCGTCCGGAGGCCGTTCCAACCCTGCCGTTTGCGGACTCGGAGACGAGGTGTCCGGTTTCGGGCGCCCGGTTCGCGGCACTCGTCCGGCTGGGCCGCCCGTCGCGGATCGCGGTCAGGGGCGGGCGGGGACGGTCAGGTCCCGACCCGGTCGGTGGTGTCGACGACGTGGTCGACGAACCCGTACTCGCGGGCCTGGTCGGCGGTGAACCAGCGGTCGCGCTCCCCGTCGGCCTCGACGCGCTCCAGCGGCTGCCCGGTGTGGAACGCGGTCCGCTCGGCGAGGACGCGGCGCAGGTAGCGGGCCTGCTCGGCCTGGATCCGGACGTCGGAGGCGGTCCCGCCGATGCCGCCGTGCGGCTGGTGCATCATCACGCGGGTGTGCCGCAGCGCGTACCGCTTCCCGGGCGCGCCCGCGCACAGCAGCATCTGGCCCATCGACGCGGCCAGCCCGAGGCCGACGGTGGCGATGTCGTTGGGCACGAACTGCATGACGTCGTAGATGGCCAGGCCGGCGTCCACGACGCCGCCGGGGGAGTTGACGTAGAGGGTGATGTCGCGGTCGGGGTCGTCGGCGGCCAGCAGCAGGAGCTGCGCGCCGACGCGGTTGGCGACGCGGTCGTCGACCTCCTGGCCGAGGAACACGATCCGCCGCTCCAGCAGCCGCTGGAAGATCGGCTCGTCGCCGCGCGGCGGGGCCTCGGCGGGCGCGGCGGTGCGGGCGGTGAACAGCGGCGGGCGGTCCCCGTCGGGACGGTGCATGCGATGCCTCCCATGAACTGTACGTTCTGTACGTTTGGCGGACGTACGAAACGTACAGTTCGCGGGTCGGGAAGGCCAGGGCGGTTCGCTATACGATGAATCCGTGGAAATCCCGGTGACGGAAGCGCGCGCCCAGTTCGCCGATCTGGTCAACCGGGTCGCCTACACCGGCGATCCGGTCCTGCTCACCCGGCGGGGGAGGCCGATGGCGGCCCTGGTGTCGGCCGAGGATCTGGAGCTGCTGCGCAGCCTGCGCGAGCAGCGCATCGACCTGACCCGCACGAGCCCGGCGCAGCCCGCCGAGGAGCGCGCGGCGCCGCGTCCGATGCGCGTGGCGGCCGAGCTGCGCCGTCCGCCCGGCTTCGGCCGCTGACCCTGGCCGCGCGCCGGGCGTGGGGTCAGGCGCCGGACGGGCGCCCGGCCGGAGGTACCGCGGGGGGTGCCGCGGGCCGGACGGCGGGCGGGCCGTGCTGCCACTGGCCGCGCGCGGACATGACGTGCCGGAGGGTGACCAGCTCGTCGGTCATGATGCCGTCCACGCCGAGGTCCAGGAGCCGGTCCATGGTGGGCTGGTCGTTGATCGTCCAGGCGTGGACCTTCAGGCCGAGGGCGTGGCACTGCGCGACGAACGGGGCGGTGACGACGCGCAGCGGGCCGAGGGCCGCGGGGACCTGCGCGCACGCGACGCCGGCGGCGGCCAGGGCGGCGAGGCGCTCGCGGCGCGGTCCGGGGCGTCCGGCCAGCGACAGGGCGCGCAGGGTGACCAGGTCGCGGGGGCCGAGGGCGGTGCAGACGTCCCGGTCGGTGTAGAGCGGCAGGCGGGCGCGCAGCTGGGCGAGGCGGCGGGTGGAGAACGACGTGATGCACACGCGGTCCCAGGCGCGGGTGCGGTGCAGGACCTCGACGAGGGGGCCGATGACGGAGGCGTCCTTGAGGTCGATGTTGACGCGGGCGCCGGGGAAGGAGCCGAGGAGGTCGTCCATGCGGGGGACCGGCTCGGTGCCGTGGACGCGGGCGCGCGCGACGTCGGCGTAGGGGAGGCGGGCCAGCGGCCCGGTCCCGTCGGTGACGCGGTCCAGCGTGCGGTCGTGGAAGGCGACGACGACGCCGTCGGCGGTGGCGCGCGCGTCGGTCTCCAGGTAGCGGTAGCCGAGCTCGGCGGCGCGCTGGAAGGCGGCCATGGAGTTCTCGGGGCGTCCGGCGGCGCCGCCGCGGTGGGCGAAGGGGATGGGACCGGGGTGGTCGAGGAAGGCGTAGCTGGGCGGCACGCCCCCGATTATCGCGGGTCCCCGCCCCCACCCGTGACTTACTTTGTAAAGGACGGTGGCTGGGCTGCTACCGTCACCCCCGCACCTGTTACGGCAGCGACGAAGGAGCATGCGCGGATGGCGGACGTGGAGCAGTACCGGGCGACGTTCGAGCTGGTGGACGCCGACGGCGACGGCCGGATCTCCCCGGCGGAGCTGAAGGGCCTGATGGCGGCGCTGGGCCGCCAGATCACCGACACGCGGGCGGTCGAGGTCGTCGTCCAGGCCGACCGGGACCGCGACGGGCGGATCTCGCTGGAGGAGTTCGCGGCGCTGATGGACGGCCTGTCGGCCTGACCGTCAGGCGGGCGGCGGCCCGGCCGCCCATTCGCGCCGGCGCGCCTCGGCGAGCGCGATCGCGGCGGCGACGGCGACGTTGAGGGACCCCACGCGCCCGGTCTGGGGGATGTAGGCGACGGCGTCGGCGGCGGCGAGCAGCGCGGGGGAGACCCCGTGGTCCTCGCCGCCGACGGCCAGGCACACGTCGCCGTCCAGGGGAGCGTCGTGCAGCGGGACGGCGTCGGCGGTCAGCTCGATCGCCACCAGCCGCAGCCCGGCCGCGCGGATCCCGGCGGCGGCCTCGGCGGGAGTCCCGGCGTGCGTCCAGGGGACGAGCCGTTCGGTGCCGAGCGCGACCTTGGCGACGTTGCGGTGGTCGGGGGAGGTGGCGTTCCCGGCGAGCCACAGGTGCTCGACGCCGAACACGGCGGCGCTGCGCAGCAGGGACCCGATGTTGAACGGCTGCGTGACGGACTCGGCGAGCAGCCCGAGGCGGGCCTCGGTGCGGCGGCGCCAGCCGCGGTTGAGGCGCTTGACGTCGGTGGGGCGCAGCTGGCGGCGGCCGGGGTGCGCGCCGGCCTGCGGGCTGGTCATCGGGCGGTTCCTTCTCGGGGTGCGGTGACGGCGAGGACGCGGTAGTTCGCGCGGGACGCGATCCGCTCGGTGGGGTAGGAGGCGTCGAGCCAGCGGTGCAGGGAGTCGGCGCCCAGGTGCTTCTGGACGACGAGGTGGGCGGTCGCGCCGGGGGACAGGCGCGGCAGCCACGTGTTCAGCAGGTCGTGCAGGGCGGCCTTGCCGATGCGGATCGGGGGGTTGGACCAGAGCGCGGCGTAGCGGACGCCGGGGTCGGCCTCGTCCGGCAGTATGAACCTTACATTGTCAAGCCCGGCGGTGGAGGCATTGCGCCTCGCCGTGTCGAGTGCGCGCTCGTTGATGTCCACGCCCCAGACGCTCGCCTGCGGCGAGCGCGCCGCCAGGGTGAGGGCGATGGGGCCGTATCCGGCGCCGAGGTCCAGGAGGTGCCCGGTGGGCGGGGGCGGCGGGACGGTCTCCAGCAGGATCCGGGTGCCGGGGTCGACGCGGCCGGGGGAGAACATGCCGCGGTCGGTCGCGAGCCGCAGGTGCAGGTCCGGCAGGACCAGGTCGACGGCGCCGGGCCGGGCGGGCAGGCCGGGCCGCGGCGCGAAGTAGTGATCTCCCACGTCGGCCGACCGTACCAGTCCGGGGACGCCCGTCCGTCCCGGGCGCGGCGCGGTCCGTGTCGGTGCGGGCGCGGGGGAGGGGGCGGGTGGGACGCTGCGGTGGTCGAGGGCAGGGGGGCCGGACGTGGGTGCGGGGATGGTGATGGGCGTGGCCGCGGTCGTCGCGGCGTGGTACGCGCTGCGGGGGCTGGGGGCGGTGTGGGGGCCTGCGGGGCGGGTGGCGGGGTGGCTGGCGCCGTGGACGCGGGCGGCGCACGCGTGGGTGCTGGAGGCGCCGGCGACGTTCGCGTACGTGGCGGTGTTCACGGCGTCGACGCTGGTGCAGGAGTCGGCGCCGCCGCGGTTGATCGAGCTGTTGACGACGTTGCAGTCGACGAATCTGGCGAATCTGCACCGGGAGCCGTTGCGGGCGCTGGCGAACAGCGCGTTGTGGGTGGCGGACAAGGGCCAGGGCCTGGTGCTGTACGTGCTGGTGTTCGTGACGGTGGTGGCGTGGGGGGAGCGGCGGTGGGGGACGCCGCGTTCGGTGGTGATCGGGCTGGCGGGGCATGTGCTGGGGTCGCTGCTGACGGCGGTGGTGGAGACGGGGGCGCTGGAGTCGGGGCGGGCGCCGGCGTGGCTGGCGGTGACGACCGACGTCGGTGTCTCCTACATCATGGTGGCGCAGCTCGCGGGGGCGGTGCTGCTGATGCGGGGCCGGGCGCGGGTGGCGGGTGCGGTGCTGGTCACGGCGGGGGTGGCGGGGCCGCTGGTGCGGGGCGGGACGCTGTGGGACGTCGGGCACGTCCTGGCGGCCCTGTGCGGTCTGGCGGCGGGGGCGGTGCTGCTGTGGTGGGCGCCGTCGCGGCGTCCGCCGAACGTGGCGCCGTGCCTGCCGTGCGCGGAGCCGTGCCGTGTCCGCGCCGCGCGGGGCTAGGGGAGGCGGGAGAACCAGAACAGGGAGGTTCCGGCGGCGCCGAGGGCGAGCAGGAGGGCCAGGCCGGTGAAGCGGGCGGTGATGTCGCGGTGCTCGGTGGTGAAGCCCAGGGAACTGCCGATGTGGGTGTAGACGTCGCTGAGCTGCCCGGCGTCGGCGGCTTCGTAGGCCTTCCCGTCGGTGCTCTCGGCGAGGGTGCGGAGGGTCTCCTTGTTGACCGAGACGCTGGTGGTCTCGCCTTCGATGTCGACGGTGCCGTACGGGGTGCCGAACGCGATGGTGGAGACGGGGACGTGCGCGGCGCGGCTGGCGTCGACGGCTTCCTGGACGGAGCGTCCGGTGGTGTTGTCGCCGTCGGACAGCAGGACGATGTGGGCGGGCGGCGGGTCCTGGCGGGCCTGGGCGTCGAAGGACCCGATGCCCTGGAGGCAGGTGAAGACGGCTTCGCCGATGGCGGTGCGTTTGGCGAGGGTGAGGCGGTCCAGGGACGCGATGGCGTTCGCGCGGTCGGTGGTGGGCGCGGCGATGAGGTTGGCGTTCCCGGCGAACGCGACGACGCCGACGTTGAAGCGGGCGGGGAGGTCCTGGATGAACTTCTTCGCGGCGTCCTTGGCGGCGTCGAGCCGGGAGGGGGTGACGTCGCGGGCCATCATGGACAGCGACACGTCCACGGCGACCATGATCGTGGCGCGGTCGCGGGGGACCTTGACGTTCCCGGCGGGCCGCGCGAACCCGACGGTCATGAGGGTGATCATGGCGAGGAACAGGGCGGCGGCGATGTGGCGGCGCCAGCCGGGGCGGCGCGGCGCGACGTGCTGCAGGAGCGCGAGGTTGGTGAACCGGACGGCGTAGGTGCGGCGGCGGAGCTGCAGCAGGACGTACGCGGCGGCCAGGAGCGGCAGCAGCGCGAGGAGCCAGAGCCGCTCGGGTGACAGGAAGGTCATGCGCGCACCCCCGGCGCGGCGATGGCGCGTCCGGCGGCGCGGCGCTGGCGGAGCGCGAAGCGGGCGATGTCGGCGATCCAGTCGCGGTCGGTGCGCAGGACGAGGTGGTGGGCGCCGGCGCGGCGCAGGGCGGCGCGGGTGGCGGCGCGGTGGGCGGCTGCGGCGCGGGCGTACCGCTGGCGGGTGCGGCGGTCCAGGACGATCTCGTGGGTGGCGCCGGTCTCGGGGTCGGTCATGTCCAGGAGGCCGATGTCGGGGAGGTCGAGTTCGCGGGGGTCGATGATCTCGACGGCGAGGACCTGGTGGCGGGCGGTGAGGCGGCGCAGGGGGCGTTCCCACGGGGGGTGCTCGGGGTCGTCGCCGGGCTGGGGGAGGAAGTCGGAGATGACGACGCGCAGGCCGCGGCGGGTCTGGCCGGAGGCCAGGGCGGTGAGCGCGGCGGTGAGCGTCGCGGCGTCGGGTGCGGGCCGGATGGGGGTGGTGAGGACGGTGTGGAGGAGGGCGTAGAGGGCGGGGCGTCCGGTGCGGGCGGGCAGGCGGCGGAGCCCGGCGGGGGTGTGGAGGTAGGCGCCGACGCGGTCGCCGAGGCGGACGGTGAGGAACCCGACGGCGGCGAGGGCGGCGGCGGCCAGGTCGCGTTTGGTGAGGTGGGCGGTGCCGAAGTCCATGCTGGGGGTGAGGTCGACCAGCGCCCACGCCTCGAGTTCGTGGTCGGCGACGAGGTCGCGGACGTGGGGGTTGGTGGTGCGGGCGGTGACGGCCCAGTCCATGTGGCGGACGTCGTCCTCGCCGGCCTGGTAGAGGCGCGCTTCGGCGAGTTCGGTGCCGGGGCCGGGGAGCAGGCCGAGGTGCTCGCCGTTGAGGAGGCCGTCCAGGCGGCGGGTGACGGCCAGGTGCAGGCGCCGCAGGCCGGGGCCGGGCGCCAGGCGCCGCGCGCGTTCGCGTTCGTCGTCGCCGGTGGTCATGCGGGCGTCACCCCGGCGCCGTGGTTCCACACCACGCGGGGCGGGGGGACGGTCGCGAGGATCTGCCGGACGACGTCGCGGGTGTCGACGCCGTCGGCGAGGGCGTCGAAGGTCAGGACGATGCGGTGGGACATGACGTCGCGGGCGACGGCGCGGACGTCGTCGGGCAGGACGTAGTCGCGTCCCGACAGCAGCGCCAGGGCGCGGGCGGCCGCCACCAGGCCGAGGGTGGCGCGGGGGCTGGCGCCGATGTCGATGAGGTCGCGCAGGTCGGGCAGGTGGTACTGGGCGGGGTCGCGGGTGGCCATGACGAGCCGGACGATGTAGTCGGCGACCAGGTCGTGGACCGACACGGTGTCGGCGGCGCGCTGGAGCGCGGCGAGCCCGGCGGGGTCCAGGACGCGGCCGGGGGCGGGCGGGTCGACGCTCATGCGCCGCAGGATCTCCAGCTCGTCGTGCGCGCCGGGGTACTCCACGTCGATCTTCATGAGGAACCGGTCGCGCTGCGCCTCGGGGAGCGGGTACACGCCTTCGGACTCGATGGGGTTCTGCGTGGCGAGGACGATGAACGGCTCGGGCAGGGGATAGGTGGTGCCGCCGAGCGACACCTGCCGCTCCGCCATGACCTCCAGCAGCGCGGACTGCACTTTGGCGGGGGCGCGGTTGATCTCGTCGGCGAGGACGAAGTTCACGAACACCGGGCCGAGTTCGACGTCGAACTGCTCGGTGGAGGGGTGGTAGATGCGGGTCCCGACGATGTCGGACGGGACGAGGTCGGGGGTGAACTGCAGCCGCGCGAACGTCCCGCCGACGACGCGGGCCAGGGACCCGACGGCGAGGGTCTTGGCGACGCCGGGGACGCCTTCGATGAGGCAGTGCCCGCGCGCCAGGAGCGCCACGACGAGCCGCTCGACCATGTGGTCCTGCCCGACGATGACCTTCTTCACCTCTGCAAGGGTGTCCCGCAGGAGCCCTGCGGCCCGGTCGGCGTCGTGCGCGGCGACGGTCATCGGCGGTTCCCTCACTGGTCCTCGGCGGGTGCGGCGGGAGCTTCCCCGACCCTACGCGATCTCCGTTGGGGCGGGTCCTACCCGGGTGGAGGGCCGTCCAGTGATCGGGTTGTTAGTGTGGCGCCCATGTCCGCGCCGCTGCCGCCGGGGGATCCGGGAGTGCTGGGTCCGTTCCGCCTGTCGGCACGGCTGTCGGAGTCGGCGGCCGGGATCGTGTTCGTCGGGGTGGACGGTGCGGGGCGGCGCGCGTCGGTGGCGGTCCTGAGCAGCGGCGCGGCCGAGGACGCCGCGGCGCGGGACCGGTTCCGGGCGGCGATCCGCGCGGAGCTGCCGGGCGGGCCGGGGGAGTCGTCGGGGGGTGCGGCGCCGGTGGTGGCGGCGCAGCCGGACGGGCCGGCGCCGTGGGTCGCGACGGAGTTCGACACGGCGCGGGCGGGCGCGGAGCGTTTTCTGCGGGCGGTGCTGCTGGGTGCGGTGGACGGGCCGCGGCACGGGCCGGGGTTCCGTCCGCACTGGCAGGGGTCGCAGCCCGCGCTGGCCCCGCCGCCGGTGCCGGTGCGGGTTCCGGTGGTGCCGGAGGGCGGGCGGCCGGAGCGGGGGCTGGTCGCGGCGACGCTGACGCTCGTCGCGGTCCTCGGAGTCCTGGGGCTGCTCCTGGCGGTGCTGTTCGCGTGCGAGCCGAAGGCGTCGCCGCCGCCCCCGCCGCCGCCCGAGCCGACGATGAGCGTCCCGCAGCAGCCCGCGCCCGGCACGACGCCCGAACCGTCCCCGCCGCCGGGGTCGCCGGTCCCGCCCGGCACGCCCGGGCCGGGCGACGGGGGCGGCGGACCCCTGTAAGACCCCATCCCCAGTGGTCCGCCGGCGGCGGCGGGACGCTGACGCGCCTCGCCGTCGGCGTCCTCACTCCGTGAACAGGGCGCGGACGGCCGCGCCGAGACCGGCGACCGCGTCCGCCGCGCGCCGCGCGAACGGCCCCCACCCGAGGAACCCGTGGTCCAGGCCGTCGCCCGGCAGCAGGACCGCTTCCACGCCCGCGTCCCGCAGCCGCGCCGCGAACGCCTCGCCCTGCGCGCGGAGCCGGTCGTGCCCGGCCGTCGCGACCACCGTCGGCGGCAGCACCGAGAAGTCCGGGGCCAGCAGCGGCGACACCTCCGGGTCCGTCCGGTCGGCGTCGCCCAGGTACGCCGCCAGGACGCCGTCCAGGTCCTGGCCGGGGAACTCCAGGCCGTCCGGGTCGGGCGGGGGAGACGGCACCGACCGCAGGTCCACCGCCGGATAGACCAGCACCAGGCCCGCCGGGCGCCGTCCCGCGGCCCCCAGGCGGTGCGCGGCGGCCGCCGCGATCTGACCGCCCGCGCTGTCCCCGCCCACCGCGACCTTCCCGGTGCCGAGCCGCGCCGCCAGGCCGTCCGCCGCGGCCACCGCCGCGGCGACGTCGTCCACGGCCGCCGGGAACCGGTGCCGGGGCGGACGCCGGTACTCCACCGACAGCACCGCCGCCCCCGACGCCGCCGCCAGCGCCCGCACCACCGGGTCGTAGGACTCCACGTCGCCCAGCACCCACCCGCCGCCGTGCGCGAACACCAGCAGCCCCGGCGGCGCCCCCTTGTCCGGCACGTACAGGCGTCCCGCGACGCCGCCCGCCACCACGTCCTCCACCCGGTGCAGCGGCGCGCGGGGGAGCGCCGCCAGCTCCGCCGCGTGCACCGCCCGCGCCGCCGCCAGGCCCCGCAGCCCGTCCCGCTCCGCCGCGCGGCTCAGGGCCTCGGAGTCGGCGAGGAAGCGGCGCAGGAACGCCAGGTACTCCGGATCCCGGCCCACCGCTCAGCCCGCCGCCGCGCACGACAGCGCGAACGCGCTCACCGCCCGGTGCCACAGCCCCGGACGCCGCAGCATCGCGTGGCCCTCACCGGGCACCTCCACGAAACGGACGTCCGCGACGTCCCGGGCGCGGTCGGCGTACCGGCGGGCGCCCGAGATCGGCGTCGTCCGGTCCCCGGTGCCGTGCACGAACAGCACCCGGCGGCCCGCGAGCTGCTCCACCGGCTCGTCCCGCGGCACCCACGCGCCCAGCGCCGCCACGCCCCGCACCTGCTCCGCGCCCGCGACCCGCAACGCCGTCCGCGCCCCCATCGAATGCCCCACCAGCACCACCGGCACCCCCGGATGGGCCGCCGCGACCCGCTCCAGCGCCCAGCGCGCGTCCGCGACGGGGGAGGCGTCGGCGCCGTTCCACCCCCGGAACCGGTACCCCAGCGTCCACACCGCCAGACCGTGCCGCCGGCCGTCGGCCGCGAGCGTCCACGCGAACGGCGCCATCCGCAGCGCCGCCGGCTGCCGGAACGACGCGGGAGCGCGGCTGTGCTCGCGCCCGCCGTGCAGCACCAGCACGACGGCGGACACCCCGCCGCGCCGCGCGCGGACCGACAGGCGGGGGGCGGGCTCGCTCAGCATGCCCCGCACCCTCTCACGGCCCACCCGAAACGGACACCCCGCCGCCCCCACCAGCGCTACTTAACATAATGTACATTATCGCGCATCTGCGGGGAGCTGTGGAGAGGGGCACCGACCAGCGTGAACACCTGCACATAGACACCGCGCGGCCCATCGCACGCCGCACCGCACGCCGTGCGGCCGTCGCACGCGGCACGCGGCACGCGGCCCTGCGGCGCGGACGATGGCGCGGACGAGCCGCGCGCCGTGGTCTCGCAGCGCACAAACGCGCGCCGCAGCAACGCACGACGCGGCCGACGTCCACGCGGCGTGCGCCGACCGGATCACCGCGCCGGGACCCCGGCAATGGCCGAGACGCCGACGGGCTTCTGCCGCGTCACAGCGGCTCGCATGCTGGGACCCGCCGTGTCCTCTCGGCTCTGCCCTTTCGGGCGGCTCGGGCCGCTCGGTCGGCGGCCGCACAAACGCAAGCCGGGACGCCGACCGGTAAGTGCGCGTGAGGTGATCATGAGGGTGCCCGGACGCCGCGACGCCTGAGCGGCCGGACGGCTTCGCCGAGGCATGCCGCGTCGGCCGCGTGGCGTGAGTACTCGCAGGTCGTGGGCGGCTTCCCCACCGTCCGGGCTGCGTGGAGGCCACCTTCGTGGCGGTGTGCCTCTCCCCCGGATTCGGCATCGTGCGGTGTCCGATTTGTGGCGAGTCTGTGGTGAAAGCGCTGGTCAGAGGGTTGTGGTGAGCGTGTTGAGGCGGGCGATTTGAAACAAGACAGAAATTGGATTCTGTTGGGTATGTGATGGTTTGTACCCATCTGTACCTGTTTGGCCTGGTCGTCAGGCGGACGGTTGGTCGAGCTTGGCGGCGACGGCGTCCAGGACCCATTCGAGGCCGGTCGAGAAGGACGTCCCGGCGTCGACGTCCGCCCCGTCGTGCACCGCCCTGGCCAGTGCCGGGAACCGGCCCGTGGCCAGGACCTCCCGCACGCGGGGGCCGGACGCGCGCTGCCATTCGCGTTCGGACAGCCCCGTGGCGCGCTCGGCCCGCAGGTCCGCGACCTCGTGCCGGATCGCCCCGGTGACGTAGGCGCTGACGGTCGCCACGGCGCGCAGGACGGTGTCGAGCGGCGCGAGGCCGTCGAGGGCGGCGAGGGTGGACTCGGTGACGGCGAGGGCGTTGGGGCCAAGCGACGGGCGGCCGCCGAGCAGGTCGGCGAGCCACTCGTGGCGCAGGACGGCGCTCCGCGTGCGGTGGGCGCGGCCGCGCAGCGCGTCCCGCCAGCCGTCGGGCGGCCCGCTGGGGAGGATCTCGGCGTGGACGTCGTCGACCATGAGGTCGAGGAGTTCGTCCTTGGTGGCGATGTAGCCGTAGAGGCGCATCGGGCCGGCGTCGAGGCGGGCGGCGACCTTGCGCAGGGACACCGCGTCCAGTCCCCCGTCGTCGGCGAGCGCGACGGCGGCGGCGACGATGCGCGCGCGGTCCAGGGGGGCGGGGCGCGGCGGCGGTTCGGGGCGGTCCCACACGGTCATGGTTGCACCGTACTGTTGCGATACGCCATATCGAGACAATACAGTGTATCGCCATGAGCTTTCGTATCGCGGTGGCCGGGAGCGGACCGGCCGGGTTGACGTTCGCGCGCGTCCTGCGGCGCAAGGGGTGCGCGGTGAGCGTGCTGGAGCGCGACCCCTCCCCCGCCGCGCGTCCGCCGGGCGGTTCGCTGGACCTGCACGAGGGGCTGGGGCAGCTCGCGCTGGACAAGGCGGGGCTGCTGGCGGGGTTCCGGGCGCTGGCGCGTCCGGAGGGGCAGGCGATGCGGATCCTGGACCCGGGCGGGGCGGTGCTGCGCGACTGGCGGCCGGGTCCGGGCGAGCGGGCCAATCCGGAGATCGACCGGGGCCAGCTCCGCGACCTGCTGCTCGGCGGGCTGGACGTGCGGTGGGGGTGGGAGGTGGCGGAGGTGGTGCCGCGCGGGGACAGTGCGGCGGTGCGGTCCGCGGACGGGCGGGAGGAGGTGTTCGACCTGGTGGTGGGCGCGGACGGCGCCTGGTCGCGGGTGCGTCCGGCGGTGTCGGCGGCGAGGCCGGCGTACGCGGGGGTGACGTACGTGGAGACGTCGCTGGACGAGGTCGACACCCGCCATCCGGACCTGGCGCGTCTGGTCGGGGACGGCGCGGTGGCGGCGTACGGGGTGAACCGGGGGGTGGTGGCGCAGCGCGGCAGCGGCGGGCACGTGAAGGTGTACGTCCAGCACCGGACGCCGCCGGGGTGGCTCGCCGATGTGGATCCGGGCGACGCGGAGGCGCTGCGGGCGGGGGCGCTGGCGCTGCTGGACGGGTGGGCCGCTCCCCTGCTGGACCTCGTGCGGCGTGGCACGGTGTTCGTGCGCCGGGAGCTGCACGTCCTGCCGGTGGGGCACGCGTGGCCGCACGTCCCGGGGGTGACGCTGCTCGGCGACGCCGCGCACCTGATGCCGCCGCTCGGGGCGGGCGCGAACCTGGCGATGCTGGACGGCGCGGAGCTGGCCGAGGCGGTCGCCGCCGCCGGCCCCGACGGGCTGGACGGGGCGGTGCGGGCGTTCGAGGAGCGGATGCAGGCGCGCGCGGCCCGGTGGGCGGCAAGGACGGCGGCGGGGCTGGAGCGGCTGGTGAGCGCGGACCCGGCCGGGGCGGTGGCGGTGTTCGACGAGGTCCAGCCGTCCTGACCGCCTGTCCGGGTGCGGGGCGCGGCGCGCAGGAGTACCTTGTGCGGATATCGAAACGCGCCGCCGCGCCGGCGGCGCCCCGAACGCGTAGTGAGTGATCCGATGGCTGTGACGACCGAGCGGTCCGCCCCGGTGTGGGTGGACGTCTTCCTGGAAGATCTCGCCGAGCACGGGTACGTGGCCCGTGCCGCCAGGACCGCCGGGGTGAGCTGCACGGCCGTAGCCAGGCGGGGGCGCCGCGACCCGCTGTTCGCGCGGGCGCTGCGCGAGGCGCAGGGCCACGCGCCCGAGAGCACGGCCCGGGAGGTCGTGTTCCCCTGAGGGCGCGGACGTGAAGGGCGGTCCCCGGGCGGGGGCCGCCCTTCGGCGTTCCGGGGTGTTCTGTCGGAGGGGGCCGGTAGGTTCGGCGGCGTGCGTCCAGCCGATGTCCTGCGCCTGACGGTGGTCGAGGCCGCCGACCGCTATGCCGAGATGGTCCGCGCCAAGGCCGCGACGGGTGCGCTCGCGCCCGGGACGGCGGAGGTGTACGTCCGCGACGTGGGGACGTTCGCGGAGCTGGCCGACGCGGGGGCGGTGCTGGACGACCTGGACGGCACCGCGGTCGACGCGGTCCTGGTGCGGTTCGCGCGCAAGCCGGACGGGCGGCGCGCGGCGGCGGGCCCGGGCCCTGCGGGGCGGGCGACGCAGAGCGCGGCGTCGCAGGCGCGGTTCCGGCGGTCGGTGTCGGCGTTCTTCCGGTACGCGACGGTGGCGGGGTGGGTGCAGCTCAACCCGATGGGGTCGGTGACGCTGGAGGCGCGTGAGCGCGGCGGGCTGCGGGCCGAGCGGCGGGCGCTGACGGCCGAGCAGGCGGCGGGGCTGCTGGACGCGGCGCAGAACCTGGTGGCGGCGCGGCCCGCGGCGGGGCGCCGCGCGGACCAGCGGACGGAGCTGCGCGACGGGCTGATCGTGCTGCTGCTGGCGTCGGTGGGGCCGCGGGTGTCGGAGCTGACGCGCGCGAACGTGGAGGACTTCTTCGTCAACGCCGGGGTGCGGTACTGGCGGATCTTCGGGAAGGGCGGCCGGACGCGGGACGTGCCGCTGCCCGACGCGGTCGCCAGCGTGCTGGACGCCTACCTGGCGTCGGGGCGGCGGGAGCTGGACCGGGGCGTGGAGGACAAGGCGCTGCTGCTGTCGTGGCGGGGGCGGCGGCTGGCGCGCGGCGACGTGCAGGGCGTCATCGACCGGGTGCTGGCACGGGTGGAGCCGGGACGGCGGCGCGGGGTGACGCCGCACGGGCTGCGGCACACCACCGCGACGCACCTGCTGGCGGTCGCCACCGACATGGACGCGGTGCGGCGGATCCTCGGGCACGCCGACCTGTCGACCCTGGGCCGGTACCGCGACGAGCTGCCCGGCGAGTTGGAGGCGGCGATGCGCGTCCATCCGCTGCTCCCGGCGCGGCGCCGCGCACGGCCCGACGGGACGAACGACACGAGCTGAACCCGCCCCGCACCCGGACACGCACCCGGACGCTGAACCGGACGCGGACGCGGGACTGAACGCGGGACTGGACGACCGGCGCGGCGCGATGCCGGGAGCGCGCGGTGCGTCGGGCGGCGGCGACGCGGCGGAGCGGATCGCGCGGTGGGTGGCGGCGTCGTTCCCGTCGCGGACGGTGGCGGGGGCCGGACCCGGCCGTGACCGCCGCGCCCGCACCGGGCGTGGCGGTCGAGACGGCGGTGGTGACGGCGGCGGGGGTTCCGGGCGGGTGCGGCGCGTGGCGCCGTGACGGGCACGGTGCGCGGGTGCGACGCTGCGGAGCGTGACGGTTCTGGGGGTCGCGGCGGTGGCGGCGCTGGCCGCATGGGCGTATCTCGCGGCGGGGCACGGGGGTTTCTGGCGGACGTCCCCCACCGACGGCGAGGACTTCGGCGAGTGCGGCGGGGTTCCGGCGGGCGGGTGGCCGGACGTCGTCGCGGTCGTCCCGGCGCGCGACGAGGCGGCGGTGCTGCCCGGGACGCTCCCGGCGCTGCTGGCGCAGGAGTACCCGGGGCGGTTCCGGGTGGTGCTGGTCGACGACGGCAGCACCGACGGGACCGCCGCGCTCGCCGCGCGCCTGGCCGCAGGTGCCGCGGTGGGGCTGGAGGTGGTGGCGGCGCGGGAGCGGCCCGCCGGGTGGGCGGGGAAGGTGTGGGCGATGAGCGAGGGCGTCCGCGCCGCCGACCGGTCCCGGCCGGAGCTCGTGCTGTTCACCGATGCCGACATCGCCTACGGTCCCGGTGCGGTCGCGGGGCTGGTGCGGGCGGCTGCGGTGCGGGACCGGGACCTGGTGTCGCGGATGGCGCTGCTGAGCGTCGCGACCGGCTGGGAGCGGGCGGTGGTGCCGGCGTTCGTGTACTTCTTCGCGCAGCTGTACCCGTTCCGGCGCGTCGGGCGGGACGGGTCGCGGACGGCCGCGGCGGCGGGCGGGTGCATGCTGGTGCGGCGGGCGGCGCTGGAACGCGCGGGCGGGCTCGCCGCGATCGGCGGCGCGCTCATCGACGACGTGGCGCTCGGGCGGCTGCTGAAGCGGTCGGGGGCGCGGTGCGAGCTGCGGCTGGCCCGGGACGTGGTGAGCCGCCGCCCCTACCCGGGGCTCGCGGACCTGTGGGCGATGGTGGTGCGCAGCGCCTACCACCAGCTCCGCTACTCCCCCGTGCTGCTGGCGGCGACGGTCGCGGGCCTGGCGGCGCTGTACGGGGTGCCGCCGGTCGCGGCGGTCGCGGGGGCGGCCGCCGGGGACGGCGCGGCGGCGGTGGCGGGCGCGGCGGGGTGGGCGGTGATGGCGGCGACGCAGGTGCCGGTGCTGCGGTTCTACGGGCTGTCGCCGGTCCGGGCGGTCGCGCTGCCGCTCGTCGCGGCCCTGTACGCGGTGATGACGGTGGACTCGGCGCGCCGCCACTACACCGGGCGCGGCGGGATGTGGAAGGGCCGGACGGCGGTGGGCCGGGCGGCGGGCGGGTGACCGGATCGTTCCGGTGCGCGGCGTGATCGTGGCTGGGCGCGGCGGCGGCCCGGGCGCGAGGATCGGGGGCATGAACCGAGCGCTGATCGTGATCGACGTCCAGGAGTCCTTCCGCCGCCGTCCGCTGTGGGAGGCGGTGGACCGCCCCGGCATCGCCGCGCGCACCGCCCGGCTGGTGGACGCGGCGCGCGCCGCCGGGGACCTGGTGGTGTGGGTGCTGCACGCCGAGCCGGGGTCGGGGACGCCGTTCGACCCGGCGAGCGGGCACGTGCGGCTCATGGACGGCCTGGACCCGGCGGCCGGGGAGCCGGTGCTGACCAAGACGTCCCGGAACGCGTTCACCACCACCGGGCTGCAGCGGGTCCTGACGCGGCGCGGCGTCGGGGAGCTGGTGGTGTGCGGGATCCAGACCGAGCAGTGCTGCGAGACGACGGCGCGGGTCGGCGCCGACCTCGGCTACGGGGTGGTGTTCGTGACGGACGCGACCGCGACGTTCCCGATCGCGCACCGCGACGCGCCGCCCGCCGTCCGGGCCGGGCAGGACGTGGCGGCGCTGCTCGCCGACCCCCGCACCCTGCCCGCCGCGGCGGTCGCCGAGCGCACCGAGTACGCGCTGGCGGGACGGTTCGCGCGGATCGCGTCCCTGGACGACCTCGCCCCGGCGGGCCGCCTACACTGACCGGATCGTGACGCGTGTGCTGTTCGTGCTCGTCCCCGGCGTGCACCTGCTGGACCTGGCGGGGCCCGCCCAGGTGTTCTCCACCGCCGCCGACCTCGGCCTGCCCTACCGGGCCGGGTACGTCGCCGAGCAGGAGGACGTCCCGACCGCGCAGGGCCTGACCGTCCGCGCCGGCACCGTGTGGCCGGACCTGTCCCCCGCCGACCTGGTCGTCGTCCCCGGCTGGCGGCGCCGCCCCGCCGACCCCGACCCGGGCCGGATCGGCGCGGGCACGGCGGCGCGGCTGCGCGCCCACCACGCGGCGGGCGGGACCGTCGCGAGCGTGTGCGCGGGCGCGTTCGCGCTCGGCCGCGCCGGGCTGCTGGACGGGCGGCGCTGCACCACCCACCACGCCCTGCACGCCGACCTCGCGCGCCGCCACCCCGCCGCGCGCGTCGTCCGGGACGTCCTGTTCGTCACCGACGGGCGGGTGGTGACGTCGGCGGGCATCGCCAGCGGCATCGACCTGGCGCTGCACCTGGTCGCCGTCCGGCACGGGCCCGCCGCCGCCGCGCGCGCCGCCCGCGCGATGGTCGTGTACGCGCGGCGCAACGGCGACCAGCCGCAGGACGGGATGATGCTGCGGTACCGGGCGCACCTGGCCGACGCCGTGCACCGCGCCCAGGACCTCATCGACGCGCGCTTCCCCGAACCGCTCCCGCTCGCGGCCGTGGCCGCGGCGGCGGGCGTGAGCGAACGGACCCTCACGCGCCGGTTCACCGCCGCGACCGGGCGGACGCCGCTGCGGTACCAGCAGGAACTGCGCGTCGAGCACGCCGAGGCGCTGATCGCCCAGGGCGCGACCGCCGACGCCGCCGCCCGCGCCGTCGGGTTCGGCGACGCGCGCATGCTCCGCCGCCTCCGCGCCGCCCGCGCGGAGCGGGGTCAGGGCGGGGGTCAGGGCGGGACGGGGACCTCGCCGTAGCCCGCCGGGCCGTGCTCGACGGCGGCGCGGCCGCCGGTCGCCGCCGCCGCCCACGCCGCGAACTCCGCCGCGCCGGCGGCGGGCACCCGGACGGTGACGGCGACGTCGGCGCCGTAGCGGACGTCGCCGGGGGCGGGGCCGCGGGCGTGCAGGTCGCCGAGGAACCGGCCGGCGTCGGTGTGCGCGACGCGGACCGTGACGTCGGTGACCGGGAGGAGTTCCACGAGCCCGACCCGGTCCAGGGTGGCGGCGACGACGCCGGCGTAGGCGCGGGCCAGGCCGCCCGCGCCGAGCTTCACCCCGCCGAAGTGGCGGGTGACGACGGCGGCGGTCCCGGTGATCTCGCGGCGGAGCAGGACCTCCAGCATCGGGATCCCGGCCGTCCCGGCGGGTTCGCCGTCGTCGCTGCTGCGGGTGGTCTCGCCGCGGTCCCCGACGACGTAGGCGGTGCAGTTGTGGGTCGCGTCGCGGTGCGCGCGGCGGTGCGCGGCGAGGAACGCGGCGGCGGCGGCCTCGTCGTCCACGCGGGCGAGGGTGCAGGTGAACCGGGACCGGCGCACCTCGACGGTGTGGGAGCCGGGCCGCTGGATCCTGCGCATGACGGGCCGAGTGTAGCCGGGCGGGGGCGGCGGCCCGGTCCCGTCGAGATGCCGGGCGTGTCACACTTGCGTGCGTGAGCGACCACGGGCTGTCCGACCACCGGCTGACGCGCGAGGACATCATCGACGCCGCGCTGGACATCGTCACCCGGGAGGGCAGCACCGCGCTGTCGATGCGGCGCGTCGCGACCGCCGTCGGGAGCGCGCCGATGAGCATCTACCGGCATGTGCGCGGCAAGGACGAGCTGCTGACGCTGCTGATGGACCGGGTGTTCGGGGGCCTGCCGCGGCCGGTGCTGCCGCAGGCGCCCCGCGACCGGCTGCTGGCGCTGCTGCTGTGGCAGCACGGGCAGCTCGCGGGACGGCCGTGGATCACCGAGGTCCTCAGCCGCAGCGACGTCGCCGCGCCCGCGCTGCTGTGGCTGATGGAGGACCTGTACGCGGCGTGGACGGCGTGCGGGCTGACGTTGCCGGAGGCGGCGCGGGCGCACCGCGTGACGTGGGTGTTCAGCTTCGGGGACCTGGTGCAGCGCATCCACCCCGCCTACACGGGCAAGCGGCTGCTGGTCACCGGGGACGTCGACCCGTCGGCGCACCCCACGCTGGACGCGCTCGGGGACGCCTGGAACCCCCACGGCCGGCACGAGCACTTCGCCGGGGACCTCACCGCGCTCGTCGACGCGCTCCTCACCCGGGGAACGGCCAGGGGTTGATCCGGCAGCCCTGCAAGGACTTGGTCTGCTGCACCATCACCGGCGCGCGCCGCCCCCGCCCCGGGCACTGCTCGTGGCCGTGGCCCAGGGCGTGCCCGACCTCGTGGTTCACCACGTACTCGCGGTAGGACGCCAGGTCCGCGCCGTAGGTCACGGCGCCCTGCCCCCAGCGGCGCGCGTTGATGACCGAGCGGGTGCCGCTGCGGCACGACAGCTCCCCGCCCGTGATCAGCGGCGCGCACAGCCGGTCGGTGAGCGACGGGCTCGCCAGCGACACCCGGAACGCGACCGGGCCGCCCGCGACGCGGACGAACCGGGCCCGGCCCCCGTGCCCCCAGCTGCGCGGGTCGTTCAGGATCCGCTGGACCTGCGCGGCGAACACGGCCGCGTCGAACGGCAGGCCGCCCTCCACGTCCACGGCGTACCGGACCGTGCGGGCCGCCCCGGCGGTCCGGTACGCCGTGGACGCGGCGGCGGGAGCGGTGGTGAACCGTCCCGTCCCCGCCACCGGCACGCGGACCCGCTCCGGCTGCCGCCGCCCGTCGGGCCGCGGTCTCGGGGACCGGGACCTGCTGGGCGAGGCGGGCGTGCGGGGCGCCGCGCGGGTCCCCGCCGCCTCCGGGCGCGCCGCCCGCCGGCCGGCGCCGGAACCGCCGTCGCGGGCGGCGACCGCCACGGCCGCCGTACCGACCGCCGCCGCGCACGCGACGGCGCCCGCGACCGTCCACACCAGACGGCGGCGCGGCCGGGCCGCCGGGGCGCGGGACGGGTCGGGTTCGTGCACGCGGAACTCCTGCGATCGGCCGGTCTGGGCGTCCCCGCCACGGCGCGCACGGCTGAACACCGGGCCGCGATGACCGGCTTCACCGGCCCATGTCGGGATATCGCCGCCAGGATAACCGGGCGCCCGGACACGCCCCGCGACCGACCCCGCCCCGACCTGCACCTCACGGCCCCGAGACCGCCCCCGCCGGCACGGACCCGGCCGCGACGGAAGCCGCACGCCGCGCTGCGGGAGGGCTGGCGGGTCAGTGGGTGGTGGGCTCGTCGCGGTCCAGCAGGGACGGGTCGTCGACCATCGCCGCGACGTCGGCGATCGACGGGACCACCGCCGTCGGGCGGAACGGGAACCGCTCCACCTCGCCGCGCCCCGTCACCCCGCTCAGTACCAGCACCGTCCGCATGCCCGCCTCGATGCCCGCGACGATGTCGGTGTCCATCCGGTCCCCGACCATCACGGTGCTCTCGCTGTGCCCGGCGACGCGGTTCAGCGCCGTTCGCATCATCAGCGGGTTCGGCTTCCCGACGAAGTACGGCTCCACGCCCGTCGCCCGCGTGATCATCGCGGCGACCGCGCCGGTCGCGGGCATCGAGCCCTCCGCCGACGGCCCCACCGGATCGGGGTTGGTCGCCACGAACCGGGCGCCGCCGTCCACGAGCCGGACGGCCTGGGTGATCTGGGAGAAGCTGTAGGTGCGGGTCTCGCCCAGCACCACGTAGTCGGGGCGGATGTCGGTGAGGACGTACCCGGCCTCGTGCAGCGCCGTCGTCAGCCCCGCCTCCCCGATCACGTACGCCGACCCCTCGGGCCGCTGGTCGGCCAGGAACGCCGCCGTCGCCAGCGCCGACGTGAAGATCGACTCGGTCGGGACGGGCAGGCCGAGCGCCGCGAGCCGCGCCGACAGGTCCCGCTGCGTGTAGATCGAGTTGTTGGTCAGGACCAGGAACGGGCGCCGCGCCGCCTGCAGGCGCTGCAGGAACTCCGCCGCGCCCGGGATCGGGCGGCCCTCGTGGACCAGGACGCCGTCCATGTCCGACAACCACGACTCGATCGGCGCGCCTTTGTTCATACCGCCCATTGTCGCAGGCCGGAACGATCCACGACATCGCCCCCCGGCCCCGCCGCGCCCCGCCCGCCGGGTCGCACTGCGGCGCGCGGTGCACGCGTGGCGGTGCGGGCCGGGGGCGGTGCGCCGCGCGGGGTGCCGCGCTGGGCGGGACGCCCGGGGCGGCGCTCCACGGGGGCGCGCGGGCCGGGCGCACCGGGGATCTCGGTGCGCCCGGCCGGGAGCGGCCGGGGTCAGACGTTGACGCCGAAGTCGGACGCGATGCCCGACAGGCCCGACGCGTAGCCCTGCCCGACCGCGCGGAACTTCCACTCCGCGCCGTTGCGGTACAGCTCGCCGAACACCATGGCGGTCTCGGTCGAGGCGTCCTCCGACAGGTCGTAGCGGGCGATCTCGGCGCCGCCGGCCTGGTTCACCACGCGGATGAACGCGTTGCGGACCTGCCCGAAGTTCTGCTGCCGCGCGTCGGCGTCGTAGATCGACACCGGGAACACGATCGTGTCGACCTCGGCGGGCACGCCCGCGAGGTTCACCTTGATCTGCTCGTCGTCGCCCTCGCCCTCGCCGGTGAGGTTGTCGCCGGTGTGCTCCACCGACCCGTCGGGGCTGGTGAGGTTGTTGAAGAACACGAAATGGCGGTCCGAGACGACCTTGCGGTCCGCCGAGCACAGCAGCGCGCTGGCGTCCAGGTCGAAGTCGGCGCCGGTCGTGGTCCGCACGTCCCAGCCCAGGCCCACCACCACCGCGGTCAGCCCGGGGGCCTCCTTGGTCAGCGAGACGTTGCCGCCCTTGCTCAGGCTGACACCCACACTCCACCTCCGGTTCCGGTCGCGCGGACGTCGGTCGTCCGCACGCACTGTAACGAGCAACGGAGCCCGCCCCGCCGTGGTTCCCGCCGGGGTCACGCGGTGATGAACGACGCGGGGGCGGTGATGGCGGGCGGGAGGTCCAGGGCGGCGGCCAGGTCGGCGGCGCGGTCGGGCGGGAGGTCGTCGGCGGCGGCGCGGCGCGCCTCCCACACCCGGTCCAGCAGGCCGGGCGCGGCGGCGCCCTCGTTCAGCAGGACGGCCGCGCGCGACTCCATCCAGTCCAGCGCGAACAGCCGCAGCAGCGGCCGGACCGGCGGCGGGGCGCCGCCCTCGGCGGCGGCGACGACCTCAAGGACGGTGCGGTCGGCGTGGGCGGTCGCGGCGGCGGCGGCCAGGGACAGGTTGGCGTTCCACGCGGTGAACGGGTCCGCGCCCCCCGCGGTGGCGGCGGCGACGCGGTCGGTGAGGCGGGCGGCCAGGCTCCGCTCGGCGGCCGCCGCGGCACCGAGCCACACCTCCGGGTCCAGGGGGCCGGCGCCCGCCGGGACCGGCGCGGCGGGCGGCGGCGCGTACCGGTCCCCGGAGGCCATCGCGCGGGCGGTGTCGAACAGGATCAGGTCGTTGTCGCCGCCCGCGCTGCGGTAGGCGTGGGTGAGGCCCCGGTAGGCGTTGAGGCGGTCGGTGGCGGCGAACCCCGGCGCGCCGCTGTGGGTGCGGCACCGCGCGACGGCGTCCTCGGCGCGGACGGTCGCGGCGGCCTTGAACAGCGCCAGGTCCCGGTCGACCGCCGACCACGGCGCCCACGCGCCCCCGCCGCCGTCCCCTCCGCCGGTGGTGGCGGCGCGGTCCTTGACGTGCGCGGCGACGGCGGTGAGCGCGTACGCCGACGCCAGCGCCCCGAGCACCGCCTCGCGCTGGTTGCGGTAGTCGGTGAGGGGCCGCAGCGGCGCCAGGCGGCCGAGCGCGACCCGCCCCGCCGAGTGCGCGGCCAGCAGCCCCGCCGACGCGCGCGTCACCGCCGCGCACGCCGCGACGACCGCCCGCCACACCGCCGGGCCCACCGACATCGACCGGGTGAGGCGCTGCGCGGCGCCGCCCGCCGGGTCGTGGAACGCTCCGCCGGAGTCGATGGACGCGCCGTCGCGCAGCCACGCCTCGTAGGGGACGCGCAGGCCGTCCAGCCGCACCGCCGCGTAGTCGACGGGCAGGCCGCTCCCGTCGGGCGCCGCGATGATCCGGACGCCCGGCGCAGGCGTCCCGTCCTCGGCCCGCAGCGCGGCGATGAACACGAACACGCCGTGCTCGCGTCCGCCGTGGACGAGGGTGGCGTAGACGGCGGCGGTCTTGGCGACGCCGGGATGGCCGGTGTTGGTGGGGAACTTGGCGGCGTCGGCGTCGGGGGTGGTGAGGACGAACTCGCGCGACGCGGCGTCGTAGCGGGCGGTGGTGCGCGGCGACAGGTGGCTGTTGCTGCGGCCCGCCTCGGTCATCAGCAGCGTCCCGACGTCCCGCATCGACGCCAGCCGGTCGCGGGGGCCGTCCAGGCCGTCCTGCCCGGCCCCGAACCGCAGGATCGGGGCGAGCGCGAGGGTGTAGTGCAGCAGCATCACGTGGAACAGGGCGGGGTCGGCGACCGCGGCGCGCTCCAGCAGCCCGCACAGCGCGTGCGGGTCCGCCAGCAGCTCGGCGGCGGGCGGCGCGGCGCGGCCCGCGCGGCGCAGCCGGTCGTAGGTCAGGGCCTGGCGGCCGCGGGCCGTCAGCCCGTCGGGGACGACCGCGAACTCCGGCGGGACCGCCGCGTCCATCCAGGCGGCGGCGCGGCCCCGCACGAAACCCGCCAGGTCCGCGGGGTCGGTGGTGTCGGGCATGGGCGGTTCCTCTCAGCGGGCGGCGGCGGGGGCGGGGGCGGCCATGGGGGCGCAGGTGCGGGCGCCGGGCACCGACAGCGCCACCGCCCGGCACAGCGCGTCGCCCGGCCCGGCCTGGACGAACAGCGTCGCGCCCGCGCGGTGC
This sequence comes from Actinomadura rubteroloni, assembly GCF_002911665.1. Classification (NCBI taxonomy): domain Bacteria; kingdom Bacillati; phylum Actinomycetota; class Actinomycetes; order Streptosporangiales; family Thermomonosporaceae; genus Actinomadura; species Actinomadura rubteroloni. Next base: position 310,629 of record NZ_MTBP01000005.1, on the reverse strand, counting down.
ACGGCCCGGACGATCTCGGGGAACCGCAGCGTCCGCACGATGCAGTCGGCCAGCGCGCGGTGCGGGTCGTCGCCCGGCCGGTACGCGCCGCCCCGCACCGGGGAGAACACCGGCAGCTCCGGCGGGCGCGCCGGCACCGACCGGATGATCGTGTACCACTCCTCGTCGGCGCCGCGCAGCGACGGGTGGTGCGACAGGTACGGGACGGCGAGCCGCACCGCCTTCACCCCGTGGGCGCGGGCGGCGTGCAGGGCGCGTTCCAGCGGCTCGTCCGGCCCCGACACCACCGTCAGGGCGGGCGCGGTCGTGCACGCGATCACCACCGACGGCTCGGCGGCGCGCAGCAGGCACGCCCGGGTGTCGGCCTCGGGCGCGGCGACCAGGCCCATCCCGCCGCCCGAGCCGTGCCGGGTCAGGACGTCCACCAGGCTCACGGCCATGCGGGCGCCGTCGGCGACGGTGAACACCCCCGCCGACACCATCGCCGCGATCTCCCCGAAGCTCTGCCCGACCGCGAACGCCGGCGCGACCCCCGCCGCGCGCAGGACCCGGTCGGCGGCGACCGCGCACGCGTAGTCGGCGGCCTGCGCGACCCCGGGGCGGCGCGCCGCCTCGGGGTAGGCGGCCGGGTCGTCGAGCAGGACGCCGCGCAGCACCGGCCACCCGGCGGGCAGGCCCTCCTGGACGGCGTCCAGGACGTCGGCGACGATCCGGCGGCCCGCCGGGCCCGCCGCGGTGTGGCCGGATGCGGACAGCGCGGTCAGGTCGGGGGTTCCGCCCGATCCCGTCCCGGGGAAGAGGAAGGCGCACACGTCGTCGGATCTCAGATCGGGGGCCAGGTCCTGCGTCCAGTCCGGGGCGAACGGCACGGGCGGGTCTCCTTACCTCTGGGTAAGACTCACTAGTCTTCGTGGATAAGCGACAGCGCGCCAACAGATATAGAACAAAAGTTACAAACTGGGATTATTCCTTCCAGGGGTCGGCCTGACAACCACCCCGGCCGCCGCCCGGCCCGCCTCCGGCCGGAACGACGGCCAACGACGCTCCCGGTCACCGCACCGGAGCCCGGACCGGACCGAGGGGAACGCCCGTGACACCTGCACCGCCCCGACCACCGGCCGGACCGCCCGGCCCCGCGTCCGGCCCCGCGCCCGCCGCCCGCCACCCCGTCGCCGTCCTCGGCACCGGCGCCTACCTGCCCGACCGGCGCGTCACCAGCGAGGAACTGTCGCGCGACCTCGGCCTGGACCCCCGCTGGATCGCCGACCGCACCGCCATCGCCGCCCGCCACGTCGCCGCCCCCGGCCAGGCCGCCTCCGACCTGGCCGCCCACGCCGCCCGCCGCGCCCTCGCCGACGCCGGCCTCACCCCCGCCGACATCGGCCTCATCGTCGTCGGCACCTCCACCCCCGACGAACTCGGCCCCGCCACCGCCTGCCGCGTCCAGGCCCTGCTGGGCGCCCGCCGCGCCGCCGCGTTCGACGTCGCCGCCGCCTGCACCGGGTTCGTGTTCGGCGTCCAGGCCGCCGTCGGCTGGCTCGCCACCCAGCGCGGCGCCCCGCCCCGCGCCCTGGTCATCGGCGTCGAGGTCTACTCCCGCTTCCTGGACCCCACCGACCGCGCCACCGCCGCCCTGTTCGGCGACGGCGCCGCCGCCGCCGTCCTCGGCCCCGCCGCGCCCCCCGCCGGCATCGTGTCCCTGGCCCTCGGCTCCGACGGCACCCGCGCCGACGACGTCCTCATCCCCGCCGGCGGCAGCCGCTCCCCCGCCAGCCCCGCCACCCTCACCGCCCGCGGCCACACCATCCACATGGACGGCCGCGCCGTCCGCGACTTCATCACCGGAACGTTCCCCCGCCTGGTCACCGCCGCCCTCGACGACGCCGGCGTCAAACCCGCCGACCTCGCCCTCGTCGTCCCCCACCAGCCCAACCCCCGCCTCACCGCCACCCTCGGCCCCGCCGCCGGCCTGGACCCCGCCCAGATCGCCGTCGCCGGCCACGACGTCGGCAACATCGGCGCCGCCAGCCTCCCCTACGCCCTCCACCACGCCCTGCGCACCCGCACCCCGCCCCCCGACGCCCTCGTCCTGCTCGCCGGCTTCGGCGCCGGCCTCACCTGGGGCCACGTCCTCCTCCGCTGGCCCGCCTGACCCCACCGTCCCACGCACCCGCCGCCGACGCCCGCGGAAACGCCCACACCGCCCACGCGGCCCGGCCCCGCACGAACGCCCGGCGTCCGGGCGTTCGTGCGGGCGGGACCGGCTGCCCGGCCGCCAAAGGCGGGGGCGGACCGGGGACGCGCCACGGCAACCGCGCGCGATCGTGCGCGGTCGTCGAGGGCGGGCGCGGACGGGGGACACGCGACGGCAGCCGCGCGGTCGTGCAGGCGCCGCGCCGGGCGGCGCGGACCGGGAGAGCCGCAGGAGGGCGGCGGGGTCAGTCGGCGTGGCCCCAGGTCAGCTCGGCGCCGGCGTGGCCCGCCCGCACCACCCACACCAGCGCCAGCACCGCCAGGACCACCACGAGCGCCGCGGCGGCCCGTCCCGCCAGCACCGCCGCGCGGCCCGGCTCGGGGACGCGGGCGCGGCGCGCGTCCAGGACCAGGACCGCCAGGAAGACCACCGTCAGCGCCACCACCAGCACGCGGAGCTGCCCGCCCAGCTCCCCGTGCTCGGCCACCGCCGCCGGCACCGGGCCGCCCCCGGCGCGCGCGTCGCGCAGCGCCTCGCCCGCGCCCGCCGCGAGCATCGTCGCCGCCATCACCGCCACCAGCGCCCCGCCCGCCGCGACCCCGAACCGGAGCCGCCACGCCGGACGCGCCGCCAGCGCCGCGACCGCGGCCGACAGCAGCGGCACCAGCACCACCGGGACGTGGACCAGCAGCGGATGCGCCGGAAGCCCGAACGCCTCCCCGGGCTCCACCGGCGCCAGCCCCGCGGCCAGCACGACGGCCGCCGCCAGCAGCACCAGCGGCGCGTTCAGGACGCCGCCCGAAAGCGCACGGCGCGGGCCGCCGCCCGGAGCCGGGCCCGGCGCGGGCGGGGAGGAGGGACCGGGGGACGGCGCGGAGGCCGGGACGTCATCGCTCATGGACGCCCATCCAACGCCACCGGCCTCTCAGAACCCTCTCAACGCCCTCTCGACGCCGCGCTAGGCGGGCTGCTCGGGCAGCTCGCCCTCCCGCCGGATCCACACCTGCAGCAGCAGCATCAGCTCCAGGCGGATCTCCGGGTCCTCGATGTCGAAGCCCAGCAGGTCGTGCAACTGCCCCAGGCGGTACCGGACGGTCTGCGGGTGCACGTGCAGCGCCGCCGCCGCGCCCGTCGCGTTGAACCCGTTCTTCAGGCACTCCAGCAGCGTCACCGCCAGCCGCACGCCGTGCCGGGACCGGGTCCGCGTCAGCGGCTCCAGGCGGCGCGCCGCGACGATCTCGGTCAGCCGGCCGCCCGCCTCCAGCAGCAGGTCCGCGACCCGCTCCTCCGCGCGGACCAGGCCGACGCGCTGCGCGTCGTCGGCGCCGGCGCAGGGGTCGGCCGGGAGCTCCAGTGCCCGCCGCGCCCAGTGCAGCGACACCCGCGCCTCGCCCGGCGGCACCGCCGGGCCCACCGCGCCCGACCAGCCCGCCAGCATGCCGGTCAGCCGCTCGGACTGGCCCGGGCCGTCCGGGTCGGGCATCACCAGGCAGGGACGGCCCCCGTCCAGGCCCGCCAGCACCTGCGGCGGCAGCCCCGACGGGCCCTCCCCGCCGCTGCCCGGACGCGGGCGCAGCACGATCACCGCCAGCCGCTGCGGCAGCGGCCAGCCCGCCATCGCCGCCTGCTCGGCCACCACGCCCTCGGGCACCGGCGACTCCGACAGCAGCAGCCCCAGCAGCCGGTGCCGGCGCTGCTCGCGCTCGCCCGCCGCCTTCTCCCGCGCCCGCCGGTACCCGGCCGCCGCCGCCGACGACAACTCGTCCAGGTACGCGAAGTTCGCCTCCGCCATCACGCTCAGCAGCGACAGCGGGCGCCCCAGCCGCTGGTACTCCGCCGCCAGGTACCGCCACGCCGTCCGCGACGCGATCCGCATCGCGTTCTGCAGGTGCTCCAGGCTGCGGCCCTCCACCGCCTCCCCGTAGCCGACGTCGAAGTAGACCTGGTACACGTCCTTCCACGACACGTCCGGGTCCTCGATCAGCCGCACCAGGTGCTCCATCGCGAAGACCACCGCGGCCTCCACCACCTGCCGGTACACCGGATCGCCCGGACGCGCGTACTCGGGCACCTCCCGCAGCACGCCCGCCACCATCAGCTCCTGCACGGCCGGCAGATGCCCCCGCATCCACGCCGCCTCCGCCACCGGCACCGCACGCCACGGCTGCGCCGCCGCGCCCTCGCGCGCCCCGTCCACCGGAGCCCCGTCGTACACCAACGTCACCGCACACCTCCACCCGGACAGCAGCCGGGCCGCCGCCCGGAACCGGGTCTCCGACGGTAGGTATCTTGTGCGTTGCGCAACACTCACATTGTGTACGTGCTGCACGCCGAACGTTGTCACTCCCGTGACAACATCGCGCCGACATCCTCAACAACAAGCCACGTTTCGGGACAATCCAGACCATCACCCCGCTTAGCGGGGCCGTCCGGACTTCCTTTTCCTTCCCGTCCGGGAGCCTCCCGACGCCCGTTTCGTCCCACCGGATGCGCGCCCCGCGCGGGCGGCGGTCTCAGGTGCCGGTGAGCAGGGACAGGGCGCGGTCCACGTCGTCCTCGGACGTGCTCAGGTGGAACGACGCGCGCAGCCGGCCCGCCCGCTCGGCCACAACCACGCCGTGCTCGGCCAGGCGCGCCGCCGTCCCGTCCGGGACGCGCAGCGACACGATCGCCGACGCGTCCGGCGGCAGGCCCAGACCCGCCCGGAACCGGTTCGCCAGCCCCACGTCGTGGCGCAGCACCGCGTCCGCGCCGACCCGCTCCAGCAGCTCCAGCGCCGCCGCCTGCCCCGCCCACGACGGCCACGCCGGGGACAGGTCCAGCCGCCGCGCGTCCGGCGCCAGCCGCAGCTCCCCCGCGTACAGCGACGCCCACGGGTCCTCGGAGGCGAACCAGCCCGCCGCGACCGGCCACACGCCCGCCAGCGCGTCCGGCGCCACCGTGAAGAACGCCGTCCCGCGCGGCCCCATCAGCCACTTGTAGCCGCCGCACACCACGAAGTCGGCCGCCGCGGCGTCCACCGGCAGCCACCCGCACGCCTGCGTCGCGTCCAGCAGCACCCGCGCGCCCGCCGACCGCGCCGCCGCCGACACCTGCGCCAGCGGCGCGATCCGCCCGTCCGCCGACTGCACCACCGACACCGCGACCAGGTCCGCGCCGTCCGACGCCGCGTCCGCGACCCGCTCCAGCGGCACCGACCGCACCCGCAGCCCCTCGCGCGCCAGGAACGGGTGCACCAGCGACGCGAAGTCGCCGTCGGCCACCACCACCCGCGCCCCGGCCGGCAGCGACGCCGCGACCAGCCCCACGAAGTACGACGCCTGCGGGCCCACCGCCACCCGCTCCGCCGGCACCCCCACCAGCCGCGCGAACGCCGCCCGCGCCACCGGCACCGTCGCCTCCACCCCGGCCGGCGACATCAGGCCCGCCGCGCGGTCCCGCTCGGCCGCCAGCATCGCCTCGTGCGCCGCACGCGGCGGCAGCCCGTACGACGCGGTGTTCAGATACGCCACGCGCGGCGCGAACTCCCCGCGCGCCTCCTGCACCGACAGCGACCCGCCCGCGATGTCCATACCCCGATGATGGACGACGCCGCCCCGCCCGCCCATAGGGTGCCCGCATGACCACACCCGCCGCCTACCTCACCGGGCTGTTCGGCCTGCACGGACGCGTCGCGCTCGTCACCGGCGGCAGCTCCGGCATCGGCCGCGCCATCGCCACCGCGCTCGCCGCCGCCGGGGCCCGCGTCGTCCTGCTCGCCCGCGGGGAGACCGCGCTGCGCGACACCGCCGGGGAACTGCGCGCCGCCGGGCACGACGCCGACTACGTCGTCGCCGACCTCGCCGACCGCGCCCAGGTGCGCCGCGCCGCCGCCGACGCCGCCGTCCCGTTCGGGGACCCCGACATCCTCGTCCACAGCGCCGCCGTCAACCTGCGGCCCCCGCTCGGCGACCTCGGCGACGACGTCTGGGACACCACCCTCGCCGTCAACCTCACCGCCCCGTTCCTGCTCGGCCGCCACTTCGCGCCCCGCATGGCCCGGCGCGGCTACGGGCGCATCCTGCACCTGTCGTCCCAGCAGGCGTTCCGCGCGTTCGCCGACAGCGGCGCCTACGGCGCGTCCAAAGGCGGCGTCACCGCGCTCGCCCGCTCCGAGGCCGAGGCCTGGTCGCCGCACGGCGTCACCAGCAACGCGCTCGTCCCCGGGTTCGTCGCCACGCCGCTGAACGCGCACCTGTCCGCCGACCCCGGCCGCGTCGCCGCGCTCGCCGCCCGCACCCTCACCGGACGCAACGGCGTCCCCGCCGACTTCGCCGGCGCCGCCGTGTTCCTCGCCGGCCCCGCCGCGTCCGCCGTCACCGGCCAGGCCATCTTCGTGGACGGCGGCTTCTCCGCCCACTGACCCGCCGCCCACTGACCCGCCCTCAGAACCCTTGGATCGCTCCCGTCAGCGGGCCGCCGCCGCGCACCCTGCCGCGCGCGTCGGAGGGCGCGCGTCGGAGGGCGCGCGTCGGAGGGCGCGCGTCGGAGGGCGCGCGTCGGAGGGCGCGCGTCGGAGGGCGCGCGTCGGAGGGCGCGCGTCGGAGGGCGCGCGTCGGAGGGCGCGCGTCGGAGGGCGCGCGTCGGAGGGCGCGCGTCGAGCCCGGTCGCACGGCCCCGCCCGGCGACGGGGCGCGCCGAGCCCGCCGAGCCCGCCGAGCCGCTGGCCGCGAGCGGCGTGCGGAACGCGCCGCCGCCGCGCCGTCAGGCCGGGCGCGCGGTCCGGTCGCGCGGCGCCGCACGCGGCGCGTTCGGCCCGGCGTCGGCCCGGCCTGACGGCGGGCTTCTGGTGAGACGTCCGGCAAGCGGGTCGGACGCCTTTCCCGGGCGGGGTCAGGTCGCGTCGTGCTGGGCGGCGATGCGGTCGATCGACTCCGCCAGCGCGAAGTCCTTGGCCGTCAGGCCGCCCGCGCTGTGCGTCGTGAGCGAGAACGTCACCGTCCGCCACCGGATGTCGATGTCGGGATGGTGGTCGGCCGTCTCCGCCGCCCGCGCCACCTCGTTCACCACCTCGATGCCCGTCAGGAACGACGGCGCCGTCACCGACCGGTGGATCCGGCCGTCCGTCCGCTCCCACCCCGCCAGCTCCGTCAGCCGCGCCGCGATCGCCGCGTCGCCCAGCACCTCCGCCATCGTGTGCTCCTCCCCGCCCGGCGGCGCCGGGCTCCCCCTGCCAGATGCCCCGCGCCGCCACCCTCACACCACCCGTCACACCCGGCCGGCCGTCAGGTCGTACAGGGTCGTGCCCGCCACCGTCCGCGACGGGAACGACGCCGCCACCCACCGCGCGATCCGCTCCGCCGCGTCACTGCCGCCCGACCCGCCGCGCGCTCCCGGCATCGCGCCGCCGACGAAATAGCGGACCTTCCTCTGGGCGACCAGCCGCTGGAACTCCGCCAGCGTCGGCGCCGGGTCCGTCCCGTTGAACCCGCCGACCGCCATCACCGGACGGCCGCTCGCCAACTGCAGCCCCGCCGCACTGTTGGAGCCCACGGCCGCCGCCGCCCACGTGTACGACGACGCGTCCGCCCGCAGCAGCGCCGTCACCTGCGCGTCCGGCGTCGCCGCGCCCAGCAGCCCGCCCATCCCGCCGCCCATGCCATCGCCCGGCCCACCGGCCGCGCCGCCGCGCTGGCCGCCCGCCACGCCGTCCGCCGGGCCGCGGCCGCTGCCCGGGGCGCCGGGGAAGCCGGTGCCGGGGCGGTTGCGCGGCAGCCCGGGCGGTGCGCCGCGCATCCCGCCGGGCGGACGGCCCGAGCGCCGCCCCGGGCCGTCGCGCGCCACCGCCGGACCCGCCGTCACGATCGACCCGGTGTGCGGCGTCCCCGCCGTCTCCACCGCGTACGCCGAGGGGCCCGCCAGGCACGCAGCGACCGCCGCGAACGACGCCGCCGCGACCGCGCGGCGCGGCAGCAGATGCAGCGCCGCGAGGGCCGCCGCCGCGCACAGGCCCGCCGCGAGGACGAGCGGACGCAGCCACGGCAGCCACCCCGGCGACCGTCCCAGCAGCACGAACGACCACACCGCCGTCCCCGCCACCGCGACCGCCAGCACGCCCGCCGCCGCCGGGGAGCGGCGCCGCTCCCACAGCACCGCCGCGCCCAGCCCCGTCAGCGCCGCGATCGGCGGGGCCAGCGCCACCGTGTAGTACTCGTGGAAGATCCCCCGCATGAAGCTGAACACCGCGCCGGTGACCAGCAGCCACCCGCCCCACACCAGGAAGGCCGCCCGCAGGGCGTCCGTGCGCGGCGCCCGCCGCACCGCCCACAGCCCCGCCGCGAGCAGCAGCAGCGCCGCCGGGAGCAGCCACGCGACCTGGCCGCCGATCACCGGGCCGAACATCCGCGCCCAGCCCGCGTCCCCGTCCAGGTTGCCGAGGCCGCCGGTCTCCGCGCCGTTCAGCCGCCCCAGCCCGTTGTAGCCGAGCGCCAGCTCCAGCACGCTGTCGTGCTGCGACCCGCCGATGTAGGGACGCGACCCCGCCGGGACCAGCGCGACCGCCGCCACCCACCAGCCCGCCGCGGCCACCAGCGCCGCACCGCCCGCCAGCAGCCGCACGACCCGGCCCCGCAGCCCGCCCGGCGCCACCGCCAGGTACACCGCGGCGAACACCGGCACCACCAGGAACGCCTGCAGCATCTTCGCCAGGAACCCCGCCCCGACCAGCGCGCCGCACACCACCACCCACCGCGCCCGCGCGTCCTCCCGCGCCCGCAGCAGCGCGTACGCCGCCGCCGTCAGCAGCAGCACCAGCAGCGCGTCGGGATTGTCGAACCGGAACATCAGCGCCGCGACCGGCGTCACCGCCAGCGCGGCGCCCGCCAGCAGCGCCGGGACCACGCTGCCCGGCGTCCGGCCCAGCGACCGCCGCACCGCCGCGTGCAGCAGCGCGACCGTCCCCACCCCCATCAGCGCCTGCGGGACCAGCAGGCTCCAGGAGTTCACCCCGAACAGCCGCGCCGACAGCGCCATCGGCCACAGCGCGCCCGGCGTCTTGTCCACGGTGATCGCGCCCGCCGCGTCCGACGCCCCGAAGAAGAACGCCGACCAGCTCTCGGACCCGGCCTGCGCCGCCGCCGCGTAGAACGCGTTCGCCCAGCCCGACGCGCCCAGGCCCCACAGGTACAGCGCCGCCGTGGCCGCCAGCAGCACCCCCAGCGCGGGCCGCGCCCACACCGGATCGCCGTCCCGCGCCGCCGCGGTCATGACGCCTCCAGCCGGTACAGGACGGACGAGCCGTCCGACGTCCCCCCGTACGCCGACGCCGGCACCCGCGTGCCGTGCTCGCGCACCCACGCGCTCACGCCGTCCGCACCGCGGTCCGGGCCGAAACCGCCTCCGACCAGCACGTACCGCAACCGGCCCGACCGCACGAGCGCCTGAAGCTTCCCCACGGTCATCGCCGGGTCGGAGCCGGTGAACCCGCCCATCGCGATCACCGGACGGCCCGTCGCCAGGATCAGCGACGACGCCGACTGCGCGCTCGACACCGCCACCAGCCACCGCGCCGACCCCTGGTTCCGCTCCAGGTAGGACGTCATCTTCGCGTCCACCCCGCCGCCCGGCCCGCCGCCGAACCCGCCGCGCATCCGCCCCGGCCCGCCGCGCGGCGCCATCCCCGACGGAGCGCCCGACCCTGCGCCGGACGGTGCGCCGGACGGTGCGCCCGGCATGTTCCGGACGCCGGGTGGCATCGCGGTTCGGTCCGGACGGCCCGGGAAGCCCGCGCCCGCCGACGGGCCCGCCAGCGGGTTCGTCCCGTTGGACGCCGCCGACGCCGCCGCGACCGCGTAGGCGCCCGGCCCCGCCAGGCCCGCGACCACCGCAGCCGCCACGGCCGCGGGCAGCACCCGCCGCGCGGCCCGCGCGTACCGGGCCGCGAGCAGGCCCGCGACCGCCGCGACCGCCGCCGCGGCGACCGTCCAGCGCAGCCACGGATGCCAGCCCGGCGTCCGCGCCAGCAGCGCGAACGCCCAGCCGCCCGTCACCGCCACGCCCGCCGGAACCGTCCACGCCCAGCGCCGCCGCCGGTACAGGTCGGCGGCGAGGACCGTTCCCGCCCCGGCCAGCGCCGCGACCGCCGGGGCCAGCGCCGTCGTGTAGTACGGGTGGAACGTGCCCTGCGCGAAACTGAACACGGCGTAGTGGACCGCCAGCCACCCGCCCCACAGCAGCAGCGCCGCGCCCTGGACGTCCCGGCGCGGACGCCGCGCCAGCAGCAGCCCCCCGGCCAGCAGCACCAGGACCGCCAGCGGCAGCAGCCACGAGATCTGGCCGCCGACGACGTCGTTGAACAGCCGTCCCGCGCCCGGCTCTCCGCCGAACCCCGCACCGCCGCCCGCGCCGCCGCCCGGCGCGTCGCGGCCGAGGATCCGGCCGAGGCCGTTGTAGCCGACGACCAGGTCCAGCACCGTCCCGTCGGTGCTGCCGCCGATGAACGGCCGCGACCCCGCCGGGACCGCGTCGACCACGGCCATCCACCAGCCGCCCGACACCGCCAGCACCGCGCCCGCCGCCGCCAGGTGCGCCACCCGGCGCGGGAACGATGGACGCGCCGCGACCAGGTACGCCAGCGCGAACGGCGGGACGACCAGGAACGCCTGCAGCATCTTGGTGTTGAACCCGCACCCCACCAGGAACGCCGCCGCCAGCAGCCACCGCAGCCGCCCCCCGGTGACCGCGCGCTGCACCGCCCACGCCCCCAGCACCAGCAGCAGCACCAGCAGGGCGTCGGGGTTGTTGTCCCGGTCGATCGCGACCGTGATCGGCGTCAGCGCCAGCACCACCGCCGCCGCCAGCGCCGCCACCGGACCGAACGCCCGCCGCACCGTCGCGTGCAGCACCGCGACCGCCGCCGTCCCCGCCAGCGCCTGCGGCAGCAGCAGCGCCCACGGGCCGAACCCCAGCACCCGCGCGAACAGCGCCTGCACCCACAGCGCCAGCGGCGGCTTGTCCACCGTGATGAACGACCCCGCGTCCAGCGACCCGAAGAAGAACGCCTTCCAGCTCTGCGTCGCGCTCTTCACCGCCGCCGCGTAGTAGGCGTTCGCCGTCCCGCCGCCCGGCAGGTCCCACGCGTACAGCGCGAACGCCGCGACCAGCACCGCCCACAGCGCCGGACGCGACCAGCGCGGCCCGTCCCCGCCGAGCGCGGCCCGGCGCAGCACTCCCGGCGCCGCTTTCGGCTCCGTCCCGGCCGCCGTCACGACGCGCCCCCCTCGCCGCGCGGACGGAAGATCCACGCCCGCATCAGCACGAACCGCGCCAGCGTCGCCAGCCCGTTCGCCGCGACCAGCGCCAGCACCTCCACCCCGCGCGGCGCGCCCGGCGCCGCCGCGTGCAGCGCCGCCAGCCCGCCCGTGCTCAGCGCCAGGCCCAGCAGGAACGCCAGCAGGCCCTGCGCCTGGTGCCGCAGCGCGCCGCCCGGCCCCGTCACGCCGAACGTGAACCGGCGGTTCGCCGCCGTGTTCCCGACCGTCGTCACCACCAGCGACACCGCGTTCGCCGCCAGCGGGCCCAGCACCGTGCGCAGCAGGACGAACAAGGCGAGCTGCGCCGCCGTGCTCACCGCCCCGATCACCGCGAACACCGGGAGCTGCCGCGCCATCCCCGCCGGCAGGCCCGCCGCCGCGTCCCGGCGGCCGACCGGCGCGCCGAACCCGCCCGTCAGCATCCGCCGCGCCACCCGCGCCATCCCGCGCAGGTCGTCGCGGGCCGTCCGCCACACCTGCACCCGGCTGTCGGGATCGTCCACCCAGTCCACCGGGACCTCATGGATGCGCAGCCCGTTGCGCTCGGCCAGCAGCAGCAGCTCGGTGTCGAAGAACCACTCCTCGTCCTCCACGCGCGGCAGCAGCGCCTGCGCGATCTCCGTCCGCGCCGCCTTGAACCCGCACTGCGCGTCGGTGAACCGCGCCGCCAGCGCCGCCCGCAGCAACAGGTTGTAGCAGCGGGAGATCACCTCCCGGCGCGGGCCCCGCACCACCGCCGCGCCCCGCGTCAGCCGCGACCCGATCGCCAGGTCGCTGTGCCCGGAGATCAGCGGCGCGACCAGCGGAAGGAACGCGTCCAGGTCCGTCGACAGGTCCGCGTCCATGTACGCGACGACGTCGGCGTCGCTGCCGCTCCACACGTGCCGCAGCGCCCGGCCCCGGCCCTTGCGGTCCAGCCGGACGGCCCGCACCCCCTCCAGCTCCGCCGCCAGGGCCTGCGCCGCGCGCCACGTCCCGTCGGTGCTGGCGTTGTCGGCGATCGTGATCCGGAACGGGTAGGGGAACGTCCCGTCCAGGTACCGGTGCAGGCGCCGCACGCTCGCGGCCAGCACCCGCTCCTCGTTGTGGACGGGCACGACGACCTCGACGAGCCGCGCGTGCCCCGGCGGCGGCCCGGACGGCGCGTCCCGCGCGCCGCTCTCGGTGATCAGGTGGCTCATGCGCTCCACCGTCGGGGCCCGGTCTGGGGGACCGGTGAGGCGCGCATGAACGCGCCATGAGAATCAGGACGGCTCGGCGGGCCCGCCCGGCAGGGACAGGCGCAGCAGCGCCCCGCCGCCGTCCGCGCGGTCCACCGCGACCCGCCCGCCGGTCTCCCGCGCCACCCGCGCCACGATCGACAGGCCCAGGCCCGACCCCGGCAGGCTCCGCGCCGACGGCGACCGCCAGAACCGCTCGAACACGTGCGGGACGTCCGCCGCCGGGATCCCCGGGCCCTCGTCGGCCACCACCAGCTCCCCGCCCGCCAGCCGCACCCGCACCGTCCCGCCCGGCGGGCTGAACTTCACCGCGTTGTCCAGCAGGTTCACCACCGCCCGCTCCAGCGACCCCGGATCGCCGCGCACGAACCACGGCTCCACCGCCGCGTCCACCCGCAGGCCCGGGCCGCGCAGCCGCGCCCGCTCCACCGCCCGCCCCACCACCTCGTGGAGGGCGACCGCCGCCTGCTCGGGGCCCCGCTCGTCCGGACGGCCCAGCTCCAGCAGGTCCCCCACCAGGCTCGACAGCTCCACCATCTGCGCCTTCACGCTCACCAGCAGCCGGTGCCGCGTCCCCGCCGGCAGCTCCCGGCCCGTCTGCTCCGACCGCAGCAGCAGGTCGATGTTGGTGCGCAGGCTCGTCAGCGGCGTCCGCAGCTCGTGGCCCGCGTCGGCGATGAGCTGCCGCTGCCGCTCCCGCGACGCCGCCAGCGCCGACGTCATCAGGTTGAACGACCGGCTCAGCCGGGCGATCTCGTCGGCGCCGTGCGCGGGGATCGGCGTCCCGAGGTCCTCGGTGCGGGCGATGTGCTCCACCGCGTCGGTCAGCTCGTCCACGGGCCGCAGCGACGCCCGCGCGATCATCAGTCCCGCGCCCGCCGACACCAGCACCCCGAACGCCGCCACCGCGCTCAGCATCAGCGCCAGGTCGTTCAGCGGACGGTTCACCTGGTCCAGGCGGATCGCGTACGACAGCGCCACCCGCGTCCCGTCCAGGGTCACCGCCGGACGCGTCAGGACCCGCACCCGCGTGCCCGCGCCGCCCGCCGTCACCCCCGACCCGTTGTGGACGGCCTGCGCCGCCCGGCCCGCCGCGACCTCCCGGTCCGCGCGCGTCACCGTCAGCGCGCCCGCGTCCGGGACGGTGCAGCGCGTCCCGTCGGCCTTCACCACCTGCACGATGTCGTACGGGCCGGGGAAACGGAACGTTGATCCGGATTCGGTGGGGTCCGGGGAGCACACCGCCGCCAGCCGCGTGAGGTCCTCGGCCCACCGCGCGCCGCGCCCGGGGTCGCCCGCCCGCCCCGGCGGGCCGCCCAGCACCCCCAGCCTGCGGTCCAGCTCCCGGTAGAGCTGGTCGCGGACCAGGAACCACGACAGCGTCGCGCACGCCGCCACCGCCACCGCCACCGCCGTCGCGATCAGCAGCGCCAGCCGCCCCCGCAACGGCAGCCGCCCCAGCGGCCGCCACGCCCGGCTCACGCCGACGCGCGCAGCACGTACCCCACGCCCCGCACCGTGTGGACCACCCGCGGCAGCCCGCCCGCCTCGGTCTTGCGGCGCAGGTACATCACGTACACGTCCAGCGAATTGGACGCGGGCTCGAAATCGAACCCCCACACCGTCTCCAAAATCTGCTCCCGCGTCAGGACCTGCCGCGGATGCAGCAGGAACATCTCCAGCAGCATGTGCTCGGTGCGCGTCAGGCCCAGCGGACGGCCCGCCCGCGTCACCTCCCGCGTCACCGTGTCCATCCGCAGGTCCCCGAACGTCAGGACGCCGCCCGGCTCGGCGCCAGCCGGGGCCGCCATCGCGGTCCGGCGCAGCAGCGCCCGGATCCGCGCCAGCAGCTCGTCCAGCTCGAACGGCTTCACCAGGTAGTCGTCGGCGCCCGCGTCCAGGCCCGTCACCCGGTCCCCGACCATGTCGCGCGCCGTCAGCATCAGCACCGGCATCACCTCGCCCTGCGCGCGCAGCCGCCGGCACGTCGTCAGGCCGTCCATCCGCGGCATCAGCACGTCCAGCACGATCAGGTCCGGGCGGCGCTCGGCGACCCGGTCCAGCGCCAGCGCCCCGTCGGCGGCCTCCTCCACCCGGTAGCCCTCGAACTCCAGGCTCCCCGCAAGCGACTCCCGCACCGCCGGCTCGTCGTCCACGATCAGGATCCGCGCCGCCGCGTCCTGCGTCCCCGCCTCCATGCACCCACCGTAACCACGCGTCCCGGCGGCCCCACCGCCGCCGCCGGGATTCTCATGCCGCTCTCAGGAACTTCTCAGCCGACCCTCAGCCCCCACGGCAGCCGCGCCACCGGCAGCCGCACCGCGCGAACCCGCACGGCGTACCGGACGGCACCGCCCACCGCCCCGACCGGCGTCCGCCGCACGCCCGCCCCGCCGGCCGCACCGCCCGGCGCGGGCCTTCCCACCGACGGCGACCCCGCCGCGTCCGGCACCGCTGCCCGCGCCTTCACCACGGATGCGTCCCGCGCACGCGTGGCCGCCTCCCGCGCGGACCCGTCCGCCGGTTCCGGAACCACCGGCCTGCGGACGACGACGGGCTCCCCGGCCGCCGACGGCCGTCCTGCGTCGCGGACGGCCGTCGCCCACGCGTCGTCCGCCTGCGCCGCGTCAGGGCGTGCCGTGTCAGTGCGTGCGGCGTCCCGCGACGCCGAGCGACCGCCCGCTTCGCGCGTTGCCATCGCCCAGGCTGATCCGTCCACCGGTTCTGATGCCGTCGGCCTCCCGGTCTCGCGCGCGGGCTTTCCGGCCGACGGGAGGTCCGCCGCCTCGCGGGTGGCCCTCGCCCATGCGGATTTGTCCGCAACGTCCGGGACTGTCGGTTTCCGGGAGTCGGCGCGCTTTCCGGACGCCGACGGCGGGTCCACCGGGCCGGAGGACGCCTCCACAGATCCGTCCGCCGGCTTCAAGACCGTCGGCTTCCGGGCACTGGCAGGCTCGCCGGACGCCCCAGGCAGGTTCGCCGGGCCGGACGCCGCCTCCGCAGACCCGTCCGCCGGTTCCGGAACCGGCGGACGTGCGCCCGCAGGCCTTCCGGCTGTCGGCGGCTGGTCCGCCGGGCCGGGCGTGGGCGTCAGCCGCGCGGGTCCGGCCGCGGGATTCGGGGGCGTCGGCTCGCTGGCCGGGGCGTCTGGTGCTTGCTCGGGCGCCGGCTTTCCGGCGGTGTGCGGGCCGGACGGGGCACGGGTGGCCGTGGCCCATGCGTCGTTTGCCGGTTCTGAGGGTGCCGGGATGCGCCGTGGTGACGGCTCGTCCGCCGCCGCGCGGGCCGGGGCGGGGCTGTCGGCGGCCGCCTCGCAGGCGGTGGGGGGCCGGGGCGGGGACGGGCGGGTCGCCGCCGTCCAGGTCGTCCGGGTCACGTCAACCACCACATCGCGGGCCACGTCGCGCAGCAGGCCGCGCACGCGCTCGCGCAGCGCCGCCTTCAGCGCCTCCCGCAGCAGCTCCGAGAGGACCGCCTCGACCGCCAGGACCGTCGCGCGCGCCGCCGCGCGGCCCGCCAGGTCCCGCGCCGTCCGCGCCACCGCGCTGCCCGCGACACCGCCCGCGACCGCCGCGACCATCCCGCCCGCCGTGCGCGCCGCGTCGCTGCCCGCCGCGCGCACCGCCAGGTCCGCCGCCGCCGACGACACCGGACGCAGCCCCGTGGTGTCGGCGGCGCGCGCCCGCACCGCCGTCGCCGCGCCCCGGACGGCCTCCCGCGCCGTCTCCCGCACCACCTGCACCGCCACGTCCCGGCCGACGTCCAGCGCGACCTCCACGGCGGCCTCGGCGACCGCGTCCAGCACCGCGTCCGCGACCGCCCGCGACGCGGCCTGCACCACCGGCGCCGTCACCGTCGCCGACACCGTGCGGCCCGCCGCGTCCGCGACGGCCTCCAGCGCGGGCGACGACGCCCGTGCGAACGGCCCCGCCAGCGGACCCGCCAGCCGCGCCGCGCGCTGGGCGGCCTGCCCGGCCAGCGCGACCGCCGTCGTCGTCGCGTCCAGCGCCGCGCCGGTCACCGGGTTGGACGCCGCCACAGCCCGCGCGTCCGCCACCGCCCGCTCGGCCGCCGCGACCGCCAGCCGCACCGCCGCGTCGTGGGCGGCGCGTTCCACCGCGCGCATCGCGGGCGTCCCGGCGAGCCGGTCCAGCATCCGCGCCGCGGCCGTGTCGGCGCTGGCGCCGGCCAGGTCGCGGATCATGTCGCCCGCGACGTCCTTGGCCAGGCCGCGGGCCGGTTCGGTCAGCGCCCCGGCCCGGCGGGCGGCGGGCGCCAGCTCGTCGCGCAGGCCCGCCCACAGCTCCTCCAGCCGGCCCGCCGCCGCGCGGTCCAGCCGCGTCACCAGGTCCCGCACCGGCTCGTCGGGGCCGCCCGGGTCCCGGTCCGCTCGTCCGTCCACGCCGCGCCCCCACTCGTCGGTCTCCTGCCACGATAACCGCCGGCCCCCGCCCTCCGGTTCCCGCGCGGCGGCGCGAAAAAGCAGTCGCGCGGGACCGGGAGCGCCCGGTAACGTCCACGGCAGACGGAGCAAACGACAACCGGAGGGAGGCGCGACCTATGGCCGTCGTCGCCTACGCCGCCCTGCGCGGCGCCCCGGCCAACGTCGTCCTCCGGTCCCGCGGCTGACCCCTGCCCGCCGGGACCTCGACCTGAAGGTTCCGTCTTGGACTTCCCGCACGACCTCCTCTCCCTCGGCTGGGACGAGGACTGGAACGCCCTGTTCACCCCCCACCGCGCCGCCGGGCTCGTCCCCGCGCGGATCACCGCCGTCGACCGCGGACGCTGCGACGCCCACGGACCCGACGGCCCGCTGCGCGCCGCCTGCGCCCCCGGGCTCGCGCCCTGCACCGGCGACTGGGCGGCCCTCACTCCCGGCGACCCGCACGTCGCGGCGCTCCTGCCGCGCCGCACCGCGATCGTCCGCGCCTCGGCCGGACGCACGTCGGACGGCCAGGTCCTGGCCGCCAACGTCGACACCGTCGCGGTCGTCGCCGCCCTGGACCAGCCCGTCAACCCCGGCCGGATCGAGCGGACGCTCGCGCTGGCCTGGGAGAGCGGCGCCCGGCCCGTGATCGTCCTGACCAAGGCCGACCGCAGCCCCGACCCCGCCGCCGACGCCGCCGAGGCGTCCGCGGCGGCACCCGGCGTGGACGTCCGGACCGTCGCGGCCCCGGACGGCACCGGACTCGACGCCGTCCGCGCCCTGCTCACCGGCACCGTCGCACTGCTCGGCGCGTCCGGCGCGGGCAAGTCCACGCTGGCCAACGCGCTGCTGGGCGCCGACCGGCTCGCCACCGGCGCCGTCCGCGCCGCCGACGGCAAGGGACGCCACACCACCGTCCGCCGCGAACTGCACCCGCTGCCCGGCGGCGGCGCCCTCATCGACACCCCCGGCCTGCGGGGCGTCGGGCTCCACGACGCCGCCGACGGCATCCGGCACGTCTTCTCCGACATCGAGGACCTCGCCCGCGGCTGCCGGTTCACCGACTGCGCGCACGTCGCCGAACCCGGCTGCGCCGTCCTGGCCGCCGTCGCGTCCGGCGCCCTGCCCGGACGGCGCCTGGACGGCTACCGGCGGCTGCTGCGCGAGGACGAGTGGGCGCGGTCCCGCGACGACGCCCGCCTGCGCGCCGAACGCACCGGCCGCCACAAGCAGATCGTCCGCGAGCAGCGGCGCATCTACCGCGAGCGCGGCACCCGGGAGGACCGCCGATGACCTGGACGACCCGCCCCGAGACCCCCGCCGACCACGCGGCCGTCCGCGCCGTCGTGCGCGCCGCGTTCCCCACCCCCGCCGAGGCCGACCTGGTCGACGCGCTGCGCGGCGACCCCGCCTGGCTGCCGGGCCTGGCGTGGACGGCCGCGCCGCCCGGCGGACCCGTCACCGGCTACGCCCTGCTCACCCGCTGCCACGTCGGGGACGCCGCCGCGCTCGCCCTCGCACCCGTCGCCGTCCACCCCGCCCGGCAGCGGACGGGCGCGGGCACCGCCGCCGTCACCGCCGCGCTCGGCGCGGCACGCGACGCCGGCGAAGCCCTCGCCGTCCTCCTCGGGCACCCGGCGTACTACCCGAGGTTCGGGTTCGTCCCGGCGTCCCGGTACGGGATCACCGCCGGGTTCGACGTGCCGGACGACGCCCTCATGGCCCTCGCCCTGCGCGACGGCCCCGTCCCCGCCGGCCGGATCCGCTACCCGGCCCCGTTCGGCGTCTGACGGGACGCGCGCCTGCCGGCCCCACCGCCGGCAGGCGCGCACCGCCAGCACCCGATGCGCCGTCCCCACGACGCCCGGGCACACCGCGCCGGATTCCTGAACAGCGTCCGGCACGCTGCCGTCAGCACCTCCACGGGACGCGCTGCCGCCCCGCAGGCACGCGAGCGGCACGCTGGCCGCGGTGTACAGCGAGCCTGCCCGGCCCTCATGGCGTCCGGGCGCCGTCCGCGGCACCCGCCGGTCCCGCATCGGGCGAGAGGAGCGCCGCGCCCTCGGGCTCGACCGCGTCCCGGCGCCGCGATGTTCCCCGGTGCGTCCTGATCAGGCGTCGTCCGGTCGGCGGCACCGCAGCGCCGCGTCCACCGTCTCCAGCAGCCACGCCCACGACGCGTCCGCCTCGCGCGGCGTGTGCGCGAACCCGCCCGACGCCTCCAGGCTTACGAACCCGTGGAACACGCTGCCGAGGAACCGCACCGCGTCCGTCTCGTCCGGTTCGCGCAGGCCGTAGCCGCGCAGCAGCGCCCGCGTCATCGCCGAGTGACGCGGCGCCGCGCTCGTCGCCGCGGTCTCGGCGTCCAGGGGGAACCGCGCCGCCGCGTATCGCCCCGGATGCTCGCGGGCATAGGCGCGGTAGGCGTCGGCGAACGCGACCAGCGCGTCCCGGCCCGACCGGCCGGCCAGCGCGTCGGCGACACGGCCCGCCAGTTCGTCCAGCGCGAGCAGCGCCACCCGCGTCTTCAGGTCCCGGGCGCTGGCGATGTGCGCGTACAGGCTCGGGTCCTTCACGCCGAGCCGCCGCGCCACGGCCGAGACGGTCAGGTGGTCGAAACCGGACTCGTCGGCCAGTTCCGCCGCCGTCCGGGCGAGACGTTCGGCGGTGACGCCCGCACGCGCCATGCGGCCTCCGTCCTGAAGCGGGTGAACGGCCGAAACCTTAGCCGGGCTCGCCCCGGTGCCGCGCGATGATCCGCGTCAGGTCCGTCACCGGGGACGCGGCCAGCCGGTGGTTGGTGTCGTCGTAGCGGCGCGTCGTGCGCGGGTCGGCGTGGCCCGCCAGGTCCTGCACCTTCGGCAGCGGCACGTCGTTGCCGAGCAGCGTCGTGATGACGGTCCGGCGTCCGCTGTGCGGGGTCAGCGACCGCGCGGCGGGCAGGCCCGCGCGCTCGGCCTGCGCGCGCAGGATGTTGGTGACGTCCCGCTGCGTGAGCCGCTTCCCGCCCGGACGGCCCGGATCGTGCGGATGCGGCGTCGTCACCAGCAGCGGGCCGGACGGCGAGTCGCCGCCGCCCCGGACGGCCAGGTAGGCGTCCAGCACGCGGCACAGGTCCCCGTCCAGCCGGACGTAGCCGCGCGCGTCCGGGCCCTTGCCCTTCAGCGCGTGCCGCAGCACCCGGTACCCGGCCTCGGTGTCCAGGTCCGCGACGTCCGCGCCGGTGATCGCCGACACGCGCAGCGCCGTGTAGAACAGCAGCGCCACGACGGCCGCGTCCCGCCAGGCCGCCTCCGAGCCGTCGCGGCGGGCGCGCTGCTCGGCCGCGTCCAGCAGCGCCGCCGTCTCCCGGACGCTCAGCGTCGGCGCCTTGCGCGCCGCCGCCTCGATCTCCGCCGCCGACGGGCGCCGCACCAGCAGCGTCGGGTTGCGCTCCGCCGCGTCGTTGGACTGCAGGTACCGGTACCAGGACGATACCGCCGCCAGCCTGCGCGCCTTGGTCGCCGACCCCGCGGGCCGCGTCCCTCCGCCCCGGACGGCCACGGTCATCGTCGCCGTCCAGTCGTCCACGTCCGCCCGCCGCGCGGCCAGCGGATCCAGCCGGGTGCGGGCACAGTGGTCCAGCCAGCCCGCCAGGTCCTGGAAATAGGCGCGGCGGGTCGCGTCGCTGCGCTGGCCGCGCAACCACGCCGCCGTCAGCGTCCGCAGCCCGTACCGCTCGCCCGGCTCGTCGTCCGGCAGAACGGGCAGCACCGCGACGGCCTCGGCGAACGCGTCCCCACCCGGCACAGCAGGAGCGGACGGCGCGGGCACCACGCGCACATCATCGTCGGAACCGGTCACGCCACCCCTCCTGACCCCGTTCGTCCCCCGAGCCGTGTCCCGGAAGTTTCTCAAAAGATCCTGCCGACGGTGTCGGGTCGGGCCGGAAGCGTTCGTAGCAAGGGTGAGGCTGCAAGACGCGGCACTGCCGACCCCCGAGGGAGACACCATGACCGCCACCTACACCTTCGACATCTTCTCCACGCTCGACGGCTTCGCCAACCACAACGGCGACTGGGGCGGCTACTGGAGCAAGCAGGGCCCCGAGTTCCTCGCGCACCGCGCCACCGCCTACCGCGACCCGCTGCGCATGGTGCTCGGCGCCAACACCTACACCTCGAACGCCCCGTTCCTCGACCCGGACTTCGACCGCGGCCAGTTCGACGAATGGATCACCCGCATGTTCGCGTCCCCGGTCACCGTGCTCTCCAGCCGCCTGACCGTCCCGCTCGACTGGCCGGACACCACCATCGAGCCCGGCGACCCCATCGAGGCGATCAAGCGGCTCAAGGCCGAATCGGACGTGCCCCTGCGCTCCCACGGCAGCCTGAAGCTCAACCGGGCCCTGCTGAACGCCGACCTGGTCGACGCCATCGAGATCACGATCTTCCCCGTGATCTCCGGATCGACCGGCGTCGACCGCATCTTCGACGGCGCCGACGACTTCGACCTCGAACTGCTCGACGCCCGGACCTTCGACGGCAACACCCAGGTCCTGACCTACCGCCCGACCCGACACGGCTGACGACCGACCGGGGGTCGCCGCAGGCGCACGCGGCGGCCAGGCCCTCACGGGCGCCTCGGACGATCAGCTCGCGCATGACCTCCGCGAGGACGGCGACCACATGGAGCACCAGTCGGCCGCCGAGGGGGCGCGGTCGGCGACGTCAGGTGGTCGGAGGGGGCTTGTCGGTCGAGGCTTCGGGGGTATAACCGCAGACCTCCGGGCCGCATTCGGGCTCGTGGTCTCGGCCCCAGAGGTACGTGTCCCGCTCTATAAACCGAGCGCGGTGGACGAGTCGCAACTGTTCGCGCCGGGGCAGATCTGAGGGCAATGCCGTGAAGGTCTCCGGGAGTACGGCGACCATGCCGGTGACCTGTTCGCCGTCGTACATCGGAGCCGTCCGGCCTCTTCGAACAGGGCGCATACCGCGTCGGTGTCCAGGGCCTTGAGAACGTGCGCTTCTGGGAGCAGCGACCGGTGCCCGGCAGGGGCTTTGACCGTCCAGCGTCCCACCAGCCCGCTGGCGCAGCGTCAGCGGCGCTGAACCCTTGCGGGGGACGGGGGTGGTGGCGGCGTCCAGGTTCGCCCGCCGCGCTGGACGTGGTCCAGCATCCATGCGCGCCCGTTCGGGCCGGTGGTGTGCCAGGTCCAGCCCATCGGCCGCCGGGTCATCGCCTGTTGAAAGCTGCTGGCGGAAGCGCCCTTGCGGGACGGCCACCAGCGGCGTGGCCACGTCCCGATCAAGCGCAGCCTCGCGGCGCTTCATGTCGTCCCCTCGGTCTGGAGCAAGGCGTCGAGCGCTCGGTCGTACTGCGCTCGGTCGAACAGGAAGGGCCCGAAGCCCGTGTAATCGCGGGACGGACGGTGGATCTGTTCGAAGCCGTCCCAGAGAACCACGTTCCCGGTCGGCGTGATCCGGGTCATGAGCGGCCAGCAGCCGACCTCGCCGCACTCGCAGCCCAGCACCGCCGTCTTGGGGCCGAGCCCAAGGCTCTCCTTGCCCAGGAAGTGCTCGTCGAGTGGGCCGTAGCGGTAGTACTCGGGGATGAGGCCACCGTAGGCGCCACCGGCCGGCCGCATGTCCGCGCCGACCTCGAATCGGTCGATCAGATCGAGGAGGAACTGACCGTCGATGGCGGGCACCACCTCGTGGATCTGCAGGTCGGGTCGCCGCCGGACGACGAAGTCGATGACGCGCACGCCTGTGGTCATGACGCATCCGTGGCATGACCGAGCCCGGTGGTGGCGGCGCGGTCCAAGGCCCGGCCGACGGTGAACGCTTCCATCAGTTCGGTGATGGTAGTCGCCGGTAGCGTGCGGTCGGCTCGCGTGCGCGGCCTTTGAGTTTGCCGCAAAAGCGGGCGACGGCGATGCCCTCGCGTGTGCGCATCAGCAGATCGGCCTCGAACTCGACGAACATCGCCAGCACGTTGAAGAACATTTTCGACATGGGGTCGGAGGGGTCGTACATGCTGCCGCCCAGCGGAAGGTGGACGCCGCCGAGTCGGTCGAGCGCGGGGACGAGGGCGTCGGCCGACCAGGGCGCCCGGCCCGCGACCAACTTGAATAACCGTCGCCCGTCTCTCGACATTTCATCGACTTCGGACTTACGCGTCTAGTCGTGTTCCCGAAGTGTTTTGGCAAGCGCGTCGATGGTCACATCAACGACGGCCTGGAGTTGTGCCGGGCTCGTTCCGGCTCTGCTCATTACCGCGAGTGACTGGTTCACGGCTGCCACGTGCACGGCGAAGGCGTCGGCTTCTCGATCGGTGAGGCGCCCGCTTGTGAGGGCCGCGCGCAGGCGCTGATGCTGGGAGCCGAGCGCCTCTTCCGCCCGCGCGGCGATCGCCGGGCTCAGCACCGGGACCGTCATGGCCGACTGGGCCACCAGGCATCCGTTGGGCAGCGCTGGATCGGAGATGCGTTCCAATGTGACGTCGAAGAAAGCGCGAACGGCCGCGACGGGCTCAGCGTCGGCACCCGAGAGGGCAGCGGTGTACTTCTCGCCGTAGCGCGCCGCATAGCGGTCCAGGCAACGCAGGAAGAGGGCGTCCTTGTCCCCGAACGAGGAGTAGATCGAGCTGCGGTTCATGCCGGTCGCCCGGGACAGATCGTCCACCGAGGTATCGGAGTACCCGGCGTGCCAGAACTGGACCATCGCGGCGTCGAGAGCCGCGTCCATGTCGAACTGCTTCTTGCCTGCCACGGTGCACTTCCTCGCCGACGGTGTGCCCTGCGGTGTCCATCTTCCATCTTGGACTGATCAGTTCAAGATGGGTTAGTCTATAGCCATGGCCATGACCGGGCACTCCATCGCGGTTCGGCTTCGGGCCGGTCACCACCACCCCGGTCTTCGTCGCCTACGTCCTGCACCGCGAACCGGGCATCACGAACGTGGCCGTGACCTGCGCGGGCGACCGTTCCGGTCCTGCTCCTAGGCCTGATGGATCAGGTCTCCGGGACCCGGATCTCCAGCCCAGCCCTGGCCGCCAACGTCATCCGTTTCATCTTCGGACGCACCGCCGAACAAGCACACACCAACACCGACGGAGGACCCCGTGAGCGACTTGATCAGTAACCCGGTGCCCGCCCTGCCGCTGCACGACCTCGACGGCTTCACCCATCGCTGGGTCGACGCGGGAGGCGTCCATCTGCACGCGGTCGAAGGCGGCCAACCAAAAGGTCCGGCCGTGGTCCTGCTCGCCGGGTTCCCGCAGAACTGGCGAGCCTGGGAAAAGGTCATGCCCGGTCTCACCGACCGGTTCCACGTCATCGCCATCGACCTGCCCGGGCAAGGACACTCCGAACGCCCGGATGACGGCTACGACACCCACACCGTCGCCGCCAACGTCCATGCCGCCGTCGCGGAAATCGGAGTCCACGAATACTGGCTGGTCGCCCACGACATCGGCGCCTGGGTCGCTTTCTCCCTGGCGCTCAACTACCAGAGCCAACTGCGCGGACTCGTGCTGCTCGACGCCGGGATCCCCGGCATCACCCTCCCCGAGACCGTTCCCACCGACCCGGCTCGGGCGCACAAGACCTGGCACTTCGCGTTCCACCTCGTGCCCGACCTACCCGAGATCCTGCTCGCCGGACGCGAACGGGAGTACGCCCACTGGTTCCTGACGGCGAAGACCTTCGCTCCCGGCACCTTCGACGAGACCGACTTCGACCACTACGCGGCAGCCCTCGCCACCGACGGCGGCCTCCGAGCCTCCCTCGCCTACTACCGGGCAGCACACGAATCAGCACGCAAGAACCACCAGGCACTCAGTCGCCAACGCCTGACATTTCCCGTCCTCGGAATCTCCAGCAGCCACGGTTCCATCCCCGACATGGCAGCGTCCATCAATCCCTGGGCCGACAACATCACCGGACTCACCATCCCCGACGCCGGGCACTTCATCCCCGACGAACAACCCGAAGCCGTCGCCGCCGCGCTGACGACCTTCATGGCGAACGGCCGGAATACGCCAGAAACCTGTTCCGGTGGGCGGTAACTGGATCTGGAACCGCGCGCCTTTTCATAGGCGGCCACTTGTGAAGCACCGCGCCGCCGACCAGGCCGGACGACGTTCCACAGGTTGGCGCATACGCTCGACCTGCGAAACGCACCCATGAAACGGTCTCGGGGTGAGCGAGGACGGCTTTCTGACCGTCGAGGCCGATGACTGCCCGATGACGATTTTTCTCATTGGCGCAGCGAGGCACCCCGATCCACGTTCCCTGCGGATGGCCGCCGCTTTCCGTCAGCGACGGGCACGCGGCCGCGACCGGCCAACAGCGGCACGGGGCCGTGACCGGTCTGCGACGGCGCGGGACCGTGGCCGGTCGGGGCGTTGGTGCGCGTCTTGTCAGCGGCGGCGCAGGGCCGGGTCGAGGAGTGCGGGCGGGGTGTCGAACTTCTCGTGCGGGGCGAGGTCGATGCCCGGTGCGACGATCGCGTCGATCGCGTCCAAGACGTCGGCGGGCAGCACCGTGTCGGCGGCGGCGAGCTGGGTCCGCAGGTGGTCCTGCGTGCGGGGGCCGATGATCGCAACGGTCACCGCCGGGTGCGCCGTGACGAAGCCGAGCGCGAGCTGGATCAGCGTCAGCCCGGCCTCCTCGGCGACCCGCGCCAGCCGCTCCACCGCGTCAAGCCGGGCGCGGTTGTGCGGAAGCGACAGGTCGAAGCGGTCGGGCAGCAGCGCCGCCCGGTGCGTGGCGACCTCCCGGCCCTCGCGCACCGCGCCCGACAGCCAGCCGGACGCCAGCGGGCTCCACGCCAGCACCCCGAGGCCGTACTCCTCGGCCACCGGCAGCACGTGCGCCTCGACGCCGCGCTGCAGGATCGAGTAGCTCGGCTGCTCGGTGACGTAGCGGCTCAGGTGGTGCTCCCGGGCGGCCCACTGCGCCTGGACGATCCGGTAGGCGGGGAACGTCGATGAGCCGAAGGAGCGGATCTTTCCGGCGCGTTGCAGATCGGTCAGCGCCGACAGCGTCTCCTCGTCGCTCGTCGCCGGGTCCCATCGGTGGACCTGGTAGAGGTCGACGTGGTCGACACCGAGGCGGCGCAGGCTGCGGTCCAGTTCGGCGACCAGCCAGCGGCGCGACGCGCCTTGGTGGTTGGGGTCGTCGTCCATCGGCATGCCCGCCTTGGTGGCCAGGACGACGTCGTCGCGGCGGCCCGCGATGGCCTTGCCGACCATCTCCTCGGACTCGCCGCGGCCGTACCAGTCGGCGGTGTCGATGACGTTGATCCCGGCGTCCAGGGCCGCGTCGACGATGGCGGTGGCCTCGTCCTGCGTGGTGCGTCCGATCTGGCCGAAGTTCATCGCGCCGAGCGCGAGCGAGCTGACCCGCACCCCGGTGCGGCCCAATGTGCGGTACTGCATGGCGTGCCTCCTCCGGCGGGGGCCGTGCGCCGTCTGGCCGCCGGCTCTCCCGCTCTGGCATCATGACTTAAACGGATCGTTGTTCCGCAACGATACGAAACCGTGTTCCGTTTTGGCAAATCTCCGGAGGTGGCAGGTGGGAGACGACGGCGAGGCCCCGCGCAGGCGGGCGGACGCCCTGCGCAACGAGCGGACGCTGCTCGACGCCGCGGCGGCGGTCTTCGTGGCGTCCGGCGTCGAGGCGCCGGTCCGCGACATCGCAGCCCGCGCGGGCGTCGGCGTGGCCACGATTTACCGCCACTTCCCGACGCGGGCGGACCTCATCATCGCCGTCTACCGGCACCAGGTGGAGGCGTGCGCCGAGGCCGGGACCGCCCTGCTCGAAGGCGGCACGGCCCCCCACGCCACACTGGGCCGGTGGATCGACCTGTTCGTGGACTTCCTGGTCGCCAAGCACGGGCTCGCCGCCGCCCTGCGTTCCGACCGGGAGGAGTTCGACGCGCTGCACGCCTACTTCCTCGACCGGCTCCTGCCGGTGTGCGCGCGGCTGATCGACGCGGCCGTCGCGGCCGGAGAGATCCACGCCCGCCTGGAGGCCTACGACCTGATGCGCGGCGTCGGCAACCTCTGTATCGGCGCTGACACCGACCCGCGGTACGACGCCCGCCGCCTGGTGCGCCTCCTCATCGCGGGCCTCCGGTCATGAACCATGCAGATAGCGGAACAATGTTCCGTATACGTTCGGGCCATCACTGATCCGCCATCCACGACGAATAAACCGGAACGTTGTTCCGATTATTGCCGGAACGGCGTTCCGGTTGGTTGTGGCCCGCGGTGAGCCGCGTAAGGAAGTGGCATTGACAGGGTTGGCTTGCCTGCATCGTTGCGGCGGCCCTGCTTTCGCCTTCGCCTGCGCCCGGTGCCCGTCCCCGCGTCCGCCCGCACATCTGCCCGGTGCCTGCCCGCGCGCCCGCGCCGTGCCGGTCCCGCACATCTGCCCGGTGCCCGCCCGCGCACCCGCCCCATGCCGGTCCGTGCGTCCGCCCCATGCCGGTCCGTGCGTCCGCGCCGTACCGGTCCGCGCATCTGCGCGTCCGCGCCGTGCCCGTTCGCGCCGCGTTCGTCCGGCATGCGCCCATGTGTCCGTCTCGTGGCCCGGCAAGCACCCGGGCGCGCGTCCGCCCGTGTCCTTCGCGTTTCGGTGGACGCCCCGCGTCCTTTCCGTGTTTCGGCGGGTGTTCCGCCGCGTGCTGCACCGTCGAGCGTGATCAGGGCGAGCTTGTAGGGCGAGCGGCTGGGCGGGTTCTCGCCCGCGGGATCGCTGCGGTTCCGCGTTGCGGCTGGGCAGTGCAGAGCAGCGTCGGTCAGCGTGGGTCGGTGGGGGTGGGGGTTGGGGGTTAGTGCAGTTGGTCGCGGCGGCGGGTCAGGTAGGCGGTCTCGGCGGTGTTGCCGGCTAGTTGTATGGCTCTGTCGTAGGCCGTGCGCGCCTCGGCGCTGCGGCCCAGTCGGCGGAGCAGGTCGGCGCGGGTGGCGTGGTAGGCGTGGTAGTCGGCGAGCTGGTCTTCTAGGCGGTCGACGGCTGCCAGGGCGACGTCCGGGCCGTCGAGTTCGGCGACCGCGATCGCCCGGTTCAGCGCGACGATCGGCGAGGGGTCGAGGCGGACGAGCTGGTCGTAGAGGGCGACGACCTGCGACCAGTCGGTGTCGCGGATGTCGCGGACGGACGTGTGCACGGCGTTGATCGCCGCGAGGATCTGGTAGCGGCCCGGCGCGGTGCCAGCGGCGGCAGCGGCGAGGCGTTCGCGCACCAGCCGGTGCCCTTCGGCGATCAGCGACGCGTCCCAGGCCCCGCGGTCCTGCTCGGCCAGCGGGACCAGTTCGCCGGAGCCCGAGACGCGCGCGGTGCGGCGGGCCTCGGTGAGCAGCATCAGCGCCAGCAGTCCGGCGACCTCGCCGTCGTCGGGCAGGAGGGCGCGGATCAGGCGGGTGAGGCGGATCGCCTCGGCCGTCAGGTCGTGGCGCACGGGATCGGTGCCGGGGCCGGTCGCCAGGTAGCCCTCGTTGAACACCAGGAACAGGACGGCGAGGACACCCGACAGGCGGCCCGGAAGGTCCTCGGCGGACGGCACCCGGTACGGGATCCCCGCCACCTTGATCTTGGCCTTCGCGCGGGTGATCCGCCGCTCCATCGCGGTCTCCTGCACCAGGAACGCGCGGGCGATCTCGGTGACGGTCAGCCCGCCGAGCATCCGCAGCGTCAGCGCCACGCGGGTCGGCATCGCCAGCGCCGGATGGCAGCAGGTGAAGATCAGCCGGAGCCGGTCGTCGTCGATGGCGCCGACCGGCTCGGGAGGATCGTCGTCGAACACCGTCCGGGCCTCCTTGTGCTTGTCGTCGCGCTTGCTCTCCCGGCGGATCCGGTCGATCGCCTTGCGGTTGGCGGTCGTGGTCAGCCAGGCGCCCGGGTTGGGCGGCACGCCGTCGGCCGGCCACCGCTGGACGGCGGTCGCGAACGCCTCGGCGGCGGCCTCCTCGGCGATGTCGAGATCGCCGAAACGCCTGGTCAGACCGGCGACCACCCGCGCCCACTCGTCCCGGTGGGCGCGGGTGACCGCGGCGTCGGCGTCGGTCACAGGAACGGCCGCACTTCCAGCTTCCGGTCGCAGATCTCCGACGCCTCGGCGGCGAGGGCGAGCGCCACGTCCAGGTCCGGGGCCTCCCACACCCAGACGCCGGCCAGGTACTCCTTGGACTCAAGGAACGGCCCGTCGCTGAACACCGCCTGCTCGCCCCGGCTGTCCACGACCGTGGCCGCGTCGGTGTCGGCCAGCCC
Source organism: Actinomadura rubteroloni (assembly GCF_002911665.1). NCBI lineage: Bacteria > Bacillati > Actinomycetota > Actinomycetes > Streptosporangiales > Thermomonosporaceae > Actinomadura > Actinomadura rubteroloni. Next base: position 281,243 of record NZ_MTBP01000005.1, on the reverse strand, counting down.
GCCCGCGAAGACCCAGTGGCCCTCGGCCATCAGCCGCTTGTTGAACGCGCTGATCGCGGGGCCCCTGTCCGTGCTGCCGGGGTCGTCCTTGTCGTCGATCACCGAAACCAGATACCGCATCGCGCGGTCACCTCCCGTGGTGTCAGAACAATGTCGAAAGCGGCGGTCACTGCGCGGCGCGGCGGGGCATCAGCGCGACGAGCGGGACGCTCAGGGCGATCAGGCCGAGCACGACGAGCAGGCTGGTCGTCATGGCGCGGTCCAGGCCCTCCGCCGAGCCCCGGAGGAAGATCGAGGTCACCGCCGCCGATCCTATTGCGGACGCGAGCTGCTGGATCGAGCTGAGCGACCCGCTTGCGCTGCCCGCCTCGGCGGGGTCGATGTCGCCCAGGGCGACGTCGAAGATCGTGCTGTAGCAGCAGCCCAGCCCGACGCCGATCACGAAGAACGCCGGCGTGAGCGTCCACAGGCCGACGCCGGTGCCCGAGGCGGCGACCAGGGCGAGCACCCACCCGCAGCCGGCCAGGATGACCGCCAGCCCCACGAAGACCAGCGTCCGGCCCAGCCGGGCGACCAGGCCGCCTATCGCGGCGAACGCCGACCCGATCACGCCCACCGTCAGCGGCAGCAGGGTCAGGGCGGCCGCGCGCGGCGAGGCGCGCAGGCCCTCCTGGAGGAACAGCGACAGGACGTAGACCAGCCCGATCGTCGCGGCGAAGACGGTGAGCCCGACGACCAGGCCGGACGTGAAGCCGCGGTTCCGCAGCAGCGACGGCCTGAGCAGCGGATCGGACGCCGTCGACTGACGGCGCGCGAACGCGGCGAAGAACACCAGGCCCGCGACGACCGAGACGACCGGAACCGTGCCCCACCCGTCGCCGGACCCCTCGATCAGCCCGTACAGCAGGCCGAGCATCGCGCCCGCGAGCAGAGCCGAGCCCCGGACGTCCACGACCGTGGCGCGGTCGCCGTCGTCGCGCGGGAGGATCCGGACGGCCACCGCGAGACCGGCCACGCCGAGGACCACGTTGATCAGGAAGATCGGACGCCACGACAGCCCGAGCACGTCCGCGCTGATGATGAGCCCGGCCAGTGCCGGGCCGCCGATGGTGGCCACGCCCAGCAGCGGTCCGAACAGGCCGAACGCCTTGGTGAGCATGGCGCGCGAGAACGTCCTCGTCATGATCCCCATGCCCTGCGGGATCAGCAGGGCGCCGAACGCCCCCTGCGCCGCCCGCGCCGCGAGCAGCGGCGCCGGGCCGGGGGCCAGGCCCGCCACCGCCGACGCGGCCGTGAAGCCGGCCATCCCGACCAGGAAGAGCCTGCGCTGCCCGTATTTGTCGCCCAGCCGTCCGCCGACCATGAGCAGCACGCCCATCGCCAGCATGTAGGCCGTGCCCAGCCACTTGATCAGGTCCGGCCCGCCGTTCAAGTCCCCGGCGATGGTGAGGGCGGCGATGTTGGTGACGGTCGCGTCGATGACGTCCAGGGCGTCGGCGAGCAGCACCAGCGCCAGGATCGCCCACATCGTCCGGGCCGACGCCGGACGGGCCGGCGCCGCGGCCGCGGTCATGGTCGTCATCGCGGCACCCGCGTGATGATCGTCTTCATGGTCGGTCCCTGCTGTTCGGGGCGGCCCCTCGTGGGCGGCCTCACCCCTGCTACGAACGCCCCCTCGCCGACCCGACACCGTCGCCCGAACTTTTTTGAAAGACCGTCGGCCCCGCCGCCGGGGCGGGGCCGACGGGGCTCAGGCGGCGGGGCCGAACCAGGTGGGCAGGTGGGCCGCCAGGTCGGCCTGGTCGTCGCCGACCCACGCGACGTGGCCGTCCGGGCGCAGCAGGACGGCGGGCGCGTCCAACTCCTCGCTGACGTCGGCGACGTGGTCGACGCGGTCCGTCCAGCCGTCCACCGAAAGGCGTCCGGTCTGGTCGAGCAGCAGGCCCCGGCCGCCGCGCATCAGCTCGTAGAGGCGTCCGCGCTTCAACGGCACGTCCCGCAGCCGCCGCCCGAGCAGCGGGTGCCCCGAGCCGAAGTCGTAGCGGATGCCGACGCCCACGATCTTCTCGATGAGGTACCGGTTGACCTCCTCGAACTCCTCCATCAGCTCCGCCATCAGCCGCCGCAGCGCCTGCGGGCCCGGCTCGGGCGACATCACCGCCGACTGCGCCCGCGTGTTGTTCAGCACGTCGGCGGCCACCGGACGACGCTCGGTCTCGTAGGTGTCCAGCAGGCCGTCGGGCGCCTGGCCGCCGAGTTCGGCGGCCAGCTTCCAGCCGAGGTTGAACGCGTCCTGGACGCCGAGGTTCAGCCCCTGCCCGCCCAGCGGCGGATGGACGTGCGCCGCGTCGCCCGCCAGCAGGACGCGGCCGACCCGGTAGCGCTCGGCGAGCCGCGTCGCGTCCCCGAACCGCGACAGCCAGCGCGGCGAGTGGATGCCGAAGTCGGTCCCGGCGAACACCCGGACCCGCTCGCGGACCTCGTCCAGGGTCGGCGGCGCGGCCCGGCCCTCGGACACTTCGGCCGCCGGGACGACGACGCGGAACGCGTCCCCGATCGGCCCGACGCCGAAGATGTGGTGCTTCTTGCGGACCTCCCCGACGATCTCGGCGATGGTCTGCGGGTCCTCGCCGACCTCGACCTCGCCGAGCAGCCACTCGGCCCGCGCGGCCTCGCCGGGGAAGCCGACGCCGAGCAGCTTGCGGACCGTGCTGCGGCCCCCGTCGCAGCCGACGAGGTAGCGCGCCCGCAGCCGCGTGCCGTCGGCCAGCTCGGCGGTGACGCCCTCGTCGTCCTGGCTCAGCCCGGACAGCGCGCAGCCGCGCCGGATCTCGGCGCCCGCCTCGGTGGCGTGCTCGGCCAGCAGGCGGTCGATGATCGGCTGCGGGATCCCGAGGACGTAGGAGTGCGCGGTGTCCATCTTCTCGGGCCACGGCCGGTCGATTCCGGCGAAGTAGCCGCCGAACTGGAACTTCCGGCCCTTTTCGAGGAAGCGTTCCAGCAGGCCGCGCTGGTCCATCACCTCGATGCTGCGGACGTGCAGGCCGAGCGACCGGACGACCTTGGTGGGCTCGGGCTCCTTCTCCAGCACGAGCACCCGCGCGTCGTGCAGCCGCAGCTCGGCGGCCAGCATCAGGCCCGTCGGCCCGCCGCCGACGATGATCACGTCGTACATCAATCGCCCATCCCCTGGTGAGTGCTCTACCGGCCAGATTCCGGGCGCGGTCCGAAGACGCGAATCCCCCGCACGGTCTGGCCCCGGCCGGAGATTTTGCAGCACGCCCGGGGTCTTGCCGCAAGCCCCCGGGTGTGTTATACATTGGTAGTGGCGAGGGGAGACCCTTGCCTTTTTCTTTTCCCCGGACGGGTCCGCGCCCTCAGCGCAGGGTGAGCGGCGTCGCGGTGTGAACGCGGGTCAGCTTCTCCGGATTGCGCACGTAGTACAGCCCGGTGATCCGGGCGTCCTCGACGCGGACCGCCAGGACGCCGTCCAGCTCGCCGTCCAGGCGGACGAGCAGCGCCGGGCTGCCGTTGACGACGGTCGGCTCGATCGCGAGCGTCCCGGCGAGCTTGGCCACGCGCCCGAAGAGCATCCGGACGACCTTGTCGGCCCCGGTGACCGGGCGCGCCGCGGCCTTCTTGACGCCGCCCCCGTCGCTGACCAGGACGACCTGCGGCGCGAGCACGTCCAGCGCGCCCTGCGGATCGCCGGTCTCGAACGCGCGGCGGAACGCGTCCACGGCCGCCCGCGCCGCCCCCGACGACACCGCCGCCCGTGGCCGTTGCTCCTCGACGTGCCGCCGGGCGCGGAGCGCGATCTGGCGGCACGCCGCCGGGGTCTTCCCGACGGCGGCCGCGATCTCGTCGTACCCGAGGTCGAACGCCTCCCGCAGGACGAACACCGCCCGCTCGGTCGGCGACAGCGTCTCCAGCACGAACATCAGCGCCATCGACATGCTCTCGGCGAGTTCGGCGTCCTCGGCGACGTCCGGCGCGGTGAGCAGCGGTTCGGGGAGCCACGGGCCGACGTAGGACTCCTTGCGGCGCTGGAGCGCGCGCAGCCGGTTGAGCGCCTGCCGGGTCGCGATCCGGACCAGGTAGGCGCGCTCGTCGCGCACCTCGTCCGGGTCCACGCGCACCCACCGCAGCCACGTCTCCTGCAGGACGTCCTCCGCGTCGGCCGCCGAGCCGAGCATCTCGTAGGCCACGGTGAACAGCAGGTTGCGGTAGGTGACGAATGTTTCGGTCGCCGTGTCGCTCATGTCCCGTCCTTTCGTCGGCTCAGGCTAGGCCACGCGCTCGGGAGCCGCCGGGGCGAGGCGGGCGCGGCGCGAGGCGTCCTTGACCCACGTCAGCGAGCCGGGCTTGCGCGCCTCCCTGGCCAGGTGCTCGACGGTCTGGACGCACACGAACTCCTTGAGCCGCCCGCCCGGACGCCCGGCGAGGTGGAACCGCGTCGCGGTGTCGTCGCGGTGCGCGAACTGGAAGATCCCGAAGCGCCGCCCCAGGCTGATGCACTGGCCGAAGAAGCCGAGGTCGAGCGGCGCGGGCCGCTCCCCCGCGATCCGGTTTAGCACCGTGTCGGCGGCGTGCGCGCCGATCCGGGTCGCCGACTGGCAGCTCATCCGCAGCGGCAGGTCCGACGGCGCCGCCGCGTCCCCGGCCGCGACGACGCGGACGTCGTCCACGCTCGTCAGCGTCTCGTCGGTGCGCAGGCGCCCGACGGCGTCGGTGCTGAGCCCGCTGCGCGCGGCCAGGTCGGGGACGCCGAACCCGGCGGTCCAGACGGTCACCGCGCTCGGCAGCTCGCGGCCGTCGGCGAGCCGGACGGCGTCGCGCGTCACCTCCGTCACCGTGGTGCCGGGGCCGTCCAGGACGGTCACGCCGAGCGCCGCGAGCCGTCCGGCGACCGAGCGGCGGCCGCGCGGGTGCAGGTAGGGGCCGAGCGCGCCGCCGCAGACGAGCGTGACGGCGCGTCCCCGTTCGGCCAGCTCGGCGGCGGTCTCGATGCCGGTCGGGCCGCCGCCCACGATCGTCACGGCCGCCGTCCCGGGCGCGGCCGCGAGGACGTCCCGCAGCCGCCGCGCCTCCTCCAGCGTCGTGACCGGGTGGGCGTGCTCGGCCGCTCCGGGGACGCGCGGCTCGCCGGCGGCGCTGCCCGCCGCGTAGATGAGGTGGTCGTAGCCGACGGTGTCGCCCGACGCGCAGGTCACGCGGCGGCCGGGGGCGTCGATGGCGGTGACGGTGTCGACCGTCAGGCGGACGCGTCCGGCGAGGACCTTGCGGTACTCGACGACCGCGTCGTGGGTCCCGGCGGCGAGCTGGTGCAGGCGGATGCGCTCCACGAAGTCCGGGCGCGGGTTGATGAGCGTGACGGCGACGTCCGCGCGCCGCGTCAGCCGGTTGGCCGCCATGACGCCCGCGTATCCTCCGCCGATCACGACGACGTGCGTGGTTCCGCTCATGATCTGTCCTCCGTCTCCAGGTGGTTCGCCCTGAAGACACCGCGCCGCCCGCCGGCGTGACGGTTTGTGAGTCAGATCACGGGACAGCACACCGGGTCGTCGCAGGGCTCGCCGATCTCGCTGCCGTAGACCGCGAAGGCGCGGACGGGCGCCAGCACCTGTTCGGCGAGGCCGGCGTCCAGCGGCGGCGCCGAGCCCGACAGCGGACGGCCCGCGCCGGGGAAGGTGTCCGCCAGGTCCGGACGGGCGACGCCGTCCACGAAGGGCGTCCACAGCGGATGGTCGGGGAATCCGTTGATGCGCAGCACGAGCCAGCATCCGTCGATGTTGGCGGCGGCGGGAAAGCGCGTGTCGCCGGTGAGCCGCCACTCCGGGAACTCCATCGCCCCATGATGCAGGAAAGGGGCCGCCGGTCCGGCGGCCCCTTTTCCCGGGGGGGGTTCAGGCGCGGTCGAAGGTCCGCTTGGCCCAGAGGTAGGAGACGGCGCCGATTCCGAGGCACCAGGCGACGGCGATCGCGGCGTCGTGGCCGATCGGGGTGCCGAGCAGCAGGCCCCGGACGGTCTCCATGATCGGCGTGAACGGCTGGTACTCGGCGAACCACCGAAGGGCGGTCGGCATGGAATCGGTCGGGACGAATCCGCTGCCGAGAAAGGGCAGCAGGATCAGCGGCATCGGCGCGTTGCTCGCGGCCTCGGGCGTCGGCGACTTCATTCCGAGGGCGACCGACAGCCACGTGATGGCGACGACGAACAACGTGAGCATTCCGATGGCGGCGAGCCATTCCACGGGCGTGGCGTTCGGGCGGAAGCCGATCGCCAGCGCGACGCCGACGACCACGGCCATCCCGAGGAGCTGCTGGACGACGCTGCCCACGACGTGCCCGGTGAGGACCGACGCCCGGGAGATCCGCATCGTACGGAACCGGGCGACGATGCCCTCGGACATGTCGGTCGCGACCATGACGGCCGTCCCGGTCGCGGCCGTCGCCGCAGCCATGAGCAGGATCCCCGGGACCACATAGTCGACATAGGCGGCACGGCCACCGCCGAGCCCGCTCCCGAGCGTGCCGCCGAGGACGTAGACGAACAGCACCAGGATGACGACCGGCGTGACCACGAGCTGCACGGTCATCGACGGGTAGCGGAGCAGGCGCTTGAGCTGGCGCCGCACCATCGTGGACGAGTCGCGCGCGGCGAGGGCGAGGGCGGTCATCGGACGGGCTCCTTCTGCGGGCCGGTGAGGGTGAGGAAGACGTCGTCGAGGTCGGGCGTGTGGACGGTCAGCCCGGCGACGTCGATCGCGTGCTCGTCCAGGGCGACGAGCAGCTCGCGGATCGCGCGCACGCCGTCGCCCGGCACCCGCAGGGTGAGCGTGTCGGGGTCGGCGGTCCCTGTGCCGACGATCCGGTGCGCGGCGTCGAGCAGGCCGGCGTCGGCGAAGGCGAGCCGGACGTGCCCGCCGGGGATGAGGCGTTTCAGCTCGTCGGCGGTGCCCTCGGCGATCAGCCGGCCGTGGTCGAGCAGCGCGATGCGGTCGGCGAGGCCGTCCGCCTCCTCCAGGTACTGGGTGGTGAGGAAGATCGTGACGCCGTCCGCCACCAGCTCCCGCACGATCTGCCACATCGCGCGGCGGCTGCGCGGGTCCAGGCCGGTGGTCGGCTCGTCCAGGAAGATCACGCGCGGGTCGCCGACCAGCGTCATCGCGAGGTCGAGGCGGCGGCGCATGCCGCCGGAGTACGTCCCGGCGGGTTTGCGCGCCGCGTCGGCCAGGTCGAAGCGGTCGAGGAGCGCGGCGGCCCGGCGACGTCCCTCCCGGCGCGGCAGGTGGTGGAGGTCGGCCATGAGGCGCAGGTTCTCCTCGCCGGTGAGCAGCTTGTCGACGGCCGAGTACTGGCCGGTGACGCCGATGGCGCCGCGCACGCCGTCCGGGTCGCGCGCCAGGTCGTGCCCGGCGACGCGGACGGTGCCGCCGTCGGCCGGGACCAGGGTGGACAGGATCTGGACGGTGGTGGTCTTCCCGGCGCCGTTCGGGCCGAGCAGGGCGAAGACCGTCCCTTCGGGCACGGCCAGGTCGACGCCGTCGAGCACGATCTTGTCGCGGTAGGACTTGCGCAGGCCGTCCGCCGCGATGGCGAGGTTCGTCAAGGGGGGTCCTCAGAGGCTGCGGGCGGTGATGTCGCCCTGGTCGGTGGTGGCGCGGATGTCGAGTCCGGTGGTGCCGTCGTTCTTGAGCGCGTTGCTGACGCGGCCGTGCCCGGTCTTGGCGTCCAGGGCGGCCGAGACTCCGGCGGCGGCGCCGACCGAGATGTCGCCGGACCGGGTGCGCAGGACGACCGTGCCGCCCGCGGCCTCGGTGATCCGGATGGCGCCGCGTTCGGTCGCGATCTCCGCCGGGCCGCCGAGCCGGCCGATCTCGACGTCGGCGTCGAGCGCGGTCAGGCGGACGCTCCCGGCCTCGTCCACCTTCGCCCGGCCGTGGACGCCCGTGAACGCGACGTCGCCGAGGCGGCCGACGGCCCGGAACTCGGCCCCCGCCGACGTGCCCTCGACGCGGGACCCGGCGGGCACCTGGACCGTCACCTCGACCGATCCGGACGCGCCGAGGAGCTGGTTCTTCGCGGGGGCCTCGATCCGCAGGACGCCGTCGGCGCAGGTGACGGCGGTCTGCTCGGCGGCCTTCACGTCGCGGCCCTTGGCGGCGTCCGCCGGGAGGACCTCGACCGCGGTGTCGGCGCGGTCGGCGGCGATGAGGCGGACGCGTCCGGCGGGGACGTCCAGGACGACGGTGATCGGGGCGGGGGTGGCGAACTTCTGCATCGTGCTTCTCCTTGCGGGCCGCTTGTTTCCGACAGTGGAAAAGCTACGTTGCGTTCTCAATTCTGGCAACATCGATGTTGCATCGAAGTCGTGTATCTGCACTTCAGACGCAGTATTTCGTTGCAACGTTCTGGCGGGTAACGCAACAAGCGCGCCCCGGATTCGTTGCATTGACCAGTGGTGAACGCTATCGTGGCGTGTCACCGAGACGAAGGAGGACGCGGTGCCCGGAGGCAGGCTCACACAGAAGGACCGCCAGCAGATCGCGCTGGGGCTGGCCGACGGGCTCGCCTACGCGGAGATCGCCCGCCGCCTGGACCGTCCGACCTCGACGATCACGCGCGAGGTCATGCGGAACGGCGGCCCCGCCGGCTACCGCGCCGACCTGGCGCACCACGCCGCCCAGCGGCGCGGCAAGCGCGGCGGTCCCACCGCGCCCGCGCCGGGACCGGACGCCGCCCGGACGGACGGACGCGACGCCCAGGCCGTCCGCGCCTACGAAGAGGACCTCGCCGGCGTCCTCATGCGGAGCGGCCTGCCGAAGATGATGGCGCGCGTGCTGGCCTGCCTCTACACCACCGACGCGGGCAGCCTCACCGCGTCCGAACTCGTCCGGCGCCTCCAGGTCAGCCCGGCGTCGGTGTCCAAGGCGATCACGTACCTGGAGGGCATGGAACTCGTCCGCCGCGAACGCGACGACCGCCGCCGCGAGCGCTACGTCGTGGACGACGACCTCTGGTACCAGTCGATGATCCGCAGCGCCCGCGACAACGCGCGGTTCGTCGCGGCGGCACGCCAGGGCGTCGGCGTCCTCGGCCCCGGCACCCCGGCCGCCGCGCGGCTGGAGAACGTCGCCCGCTTCCTGGACTTCATCAGCGAGAGCATCACCCGCGCCGCCGAACAGGCCCGCGACGTCCTCCACACGCGGGAATAGGTCAGCGCACGAGCGGGAGGAACACCGTGTCCACGATCTCCTCCAGGACGTGGTCGGGGACGGGCGCGAACGTCGTCAGGATCTCGTGGCGCAGCAGGTCGAACGGCAGGGACCGGACGCGGTCGGTGAGGCGGCCGGGGGCGATCTCGCCGCGCTCGGCGGCGCGGCCGAACAGGACGTCGAGGGCTTCGTTGCGGCCTGTCGCCAGGGGGTCGGGCAGGGGCGCGTCGCCGGTCTCCTGGTAGTAGCCGGCCAGGTGCACGCTCATGGCGGTGATGAACGGGACGCGCGTCGCGTTGATCTCCCGCATGAGGGTCAGGACGTCCTCGCGCAGGCTGCCGGTGTCGGGGACGTCCAGGCGTTGTTCTCTCAGGGCGTGGACGACGGCCGCCCGGACGAGCGCCGCCCGGTCCGGCCAGCGGCGGTACAGGACGGGCGGGCTCGTGCCCGCGCGCCGCACGACGGCGTCCATCGTGAACCCGGCGTAGCCGCGCTCGGCCAGCTCGTCCCACGCCGCGTCCAGGAGCGCCTTCTCCAGTGCCGCGCCGCGCCGCCGCTCGGCCATCCGCCACCTCCTTAGATAGATTTGCCTATCTTAACGCGCCGACCTACGCTGAGGGTCGTTAGATAGACGTCTCTATCCTAAGGGAGGGTCCATGACCGTCACCGCACCCCGGTCGCTCCGCGCGGCCTGGCCCGCCCTCACCGGGCTGTCGGCCGTGTTCCTGTTCGAGATGCTCGACAACTCGATCCTCAACGTCGCCCTGCCCACGATCGGACGCGACCTGCACGCCTCGACCGTCGCCCTGCAATGGGTGACGGGCGCGTACGGGGTCGTGTTCGGCGGGCTGATGCTCGTCCTCGGCGCGGCGGCCGACCGGTTCGGCCGGCGGCGCATGATGCTCGCCGGCCTGGTCCTGCTCGGTACCGCGAGCCTGGCGACCGCGTTCGTCACGACCGTCGGGCAACTCATCGCCGTCCGCGCGGTGACGGGCGCGGCGGCGGCCATGACGACGCCCGGGTCGATGGCGCTGGCCTTCCGGCTGTTCGACGACGACGGCCTGCGCGTCAAGGCCACCAACCTCATCTCCACCGTCGGCCTGATCGGGCTCGCGGCCGGTCCGACGACGGGCGGGTTCGTCCTCGCCGCCGCGCCCTGGCAGGTCCTCCTGCTGGTGAACGTGCCGATCGCCGCGCTCGCGATCGCCGGCATCCGGACGGGCATCGCCCCGGACCGGGCCGAGGATCTGCACCGCGACCCCATCGACGTTCCCGGCGCCCTGCTCGGCACGGCCACGATCGTGCTGACGCTCGTCGCGCCCACCCTCTTCGTCAACGAGGGCACCGGCGCGTGGGAGCCGTGGACGGCCACCGCCGCCGCCCTCGCGTGCGCGGTGCTCTTCGTCGTCCGCGAACGCTCGGCGCGGCACCCGCTGCTCGACCTGCGGCTCGTCGCCCGTCCGGCGGTCTCCGGCGGCCTCGCCTACAAGGCCGCCGCCGCGCTGGCGACGGCCGGGCTCGGGTACCTGGTGACGCTCCAGTTGCAGCTCGCCTGGGGCTGGACGCCCGCGCACGCCGCGATCGGGATGCTGCCGCAGGTCGTCGTGCTCGTCGCGGGCGGCGCGTTCGTGTCCCCGTTCGTCCGGCGGGCCGGGCTCGACCGGGCGGCGTGGCTCAGCGCGGCGGCGGTCGTGCTCGGGCTCGCCGTCTACGGGACGCTCGGCCGGCTCGGCTACGTGTGGGTCGCGCTCGCGCTCGTCCTCGTCGCGGCCGGGATGCGCGTGGTCGGCGTCGTCGCCGGGGTCAACGTGCTGCGCGGCCTGCCCGAGAACCGGACGACGATCGGCGCGGCGCTCACCGACACCGCGTCCGAGGTCACGTCCGGCGCCGGAATTGCGCTCAGTGGCACCGTCCTCGCGGCCCTGTTCACCGGCTCCATCGCCGCGCCGCACTGGACCACGCGGCAGGCCTCCGAGTTCCAGGACGCGGCGACGATCGCGGGCCTCGCGCTCACCGTCGCGGCCGGCGCGCTGGTCGCCTGGGCCATGGTGCGGACGCGGGAAAAGGCCTGAGATACGAGCCTGCCCGAGCACGTCACCCGCGTACGGCAACTGCTCCGAGCGTGGCCGCTTCGCGTCAGCGCGAAGCGAGCACGCAGAACTCGTTGCCCTCGGGGTCGGCGAGCACCGTCCACGGGACGTCGCCCTGCCCGAGGTCGACGTCGGTCGCGCCGAACGTCCGCAGCCGCGCCGCCTCCGCCGCCTGATCGTCGCCGGGGTAGGGCCGGACGTCGAGATGGACGCGGTTCTTCACGGTCTTCGCGTCCGGCGTCCGGACGAATTCGAGGTACGGGCCGACGCCCTTAGCCGACCGCAGCCGCGCGAGGTCGTCGGTCGCCTCGTGCAGCGTCCAGTCCATCGCGTCGTCCCAGAACCGGGCGACGGCCCGGGGGTCCGCGCAGTCGACCACCACGGCGGCGATCGGCCCGGTGTCCTCGTAGAGCGGCCGCGGCTCCAGGACGCAGAACTCGTTGCCCTCGGGGTCGGCGAGGACGGTCCACGGGACGTCGCCCTGTCCGATGTCGGCGGGCGTCGCGCCGAACTCCCGCAGGCGGGCGACCAGCTCGGCCTGGTGGGCCGCGGAGGTCGTGGCGAGGTCGACGTGGACGCGGTTCTTCACCGTCTTCGCTTCCGGGACGACGATGATGTCGATGCACAGGGCGGCGGGATCGGGATAGTCGAAGCCCACGGGTTCGAGGTTGGTCACGCCGGGCCCCTCGCTGGAGATCTCCCAGCCCAGCGCGTCCGCCCAGAACCGTCCGAGCGCGGCGTCGTCACGAGCGTCCATCGCGATCTGCACCAGCCGTGTCGCCATGCGACCGATCCTACGCAGCGCAACAAACCCGGCAGATCGCCTACGCTGACGGCGTCCCCTTCCAGAAACGGATCGCCCCGATGCCTGCCGAACTGCGTGAGCTGACCGTCCGCGTCTCGACGCGCCGGTGGAAGGACACGGTCCTGGACGCCGTCGACCTCGTCGTGCCGGACGGGAAGATCACCGCCCTCCTCGGCGAGTCCGGCTGCGGCAAGTCCATGGCCGCGGCGGCGCTCACCGGCTCGCTGCCCGCGTCCGCGCGCAGCAAGGGTCAGGTGCTCATCGAGGGCGCTCCGGTGAAGGGACAGCGCGAATGGCAACGCCTCCGCGACGGCACCGTCGGGCGACTCCCCCAGGCGGGCATCACGGCCTTCGACCCCGAGGCGACCGTCGGTGAACAGTTGCGCGTCCTGGAAGAACGTCACGGACGATGGACGGTGGCCCGAGCCTGCGCGGCCACCCGCTACCCGACCGAGATGGCCGACCTCTACCCGAAGCAGCACTCGGGCGGCCAGATCCAGCGCGCCGCACTGGCCGCCGCCCTCCTGCCGAGACCGCGCGTCCTCATCGCGGACGAACCGACGGCCTCCCTCGACGCCGACACCGCCTACAACGTCTGGGCCGCCCTGCGCCGGTACGCCGACACCGGAGCCGCCGTCCTGGTGATCACCCACGACGTCCCGATGCTCGCCGACACCAAGATCGCCGACCACGTCGCCCTCATGCGCACCGGAAAAATCGTCGCAACCGGCGACCTCACCACCCTGGCCGCCCTCGACGACCCCTACGTCCGCGGCTTCTTCCAACCAACCGCCTACTAACCCACCGCACCCCGAACGCCCCCTACCGTCAGCCCTCGCCCCCGGGCCTCGCGATGGGGTTGCGCCTGGTCACGACGGCGAAGATTTCGGACGGTGTGGAATGTCGTCGGTCACGGCGAGGCGGCGGACCTTTCGTCGCGCCCGCATTCTCAGCGTTCGCAGTCGCCTTGGGCATCGACGCACGCCGCCGCTATCAGTACGTCGGCCCCGAAGAGTCGGAGGGCTCAACCATCCAGGCCGCTTCCCCTACGTATTCCGGAACCGCGAGAGCTGCGGCCAGCTCAACATCTTGAAAGACGACCACTACGTCTGCGCGGTGCGCGACGAGCCTCTGCCAGCCTCTTGGAACGCGGACGCTTCCCGTGAGAACACCTCGGCCGAAGAACGGAACGGCTGTCGGAGACGGTTGAGGAAACCAGGAACAGCCGTTTCGTCCGGTGGCTTATGCTGTGTGGCGATGACTACCGGGACGGCATTGCGCCACACACGGATCGGTGACCCGGTGCTCTCCTGAGCGCCGCGCGGGCCGGTGCGGGCCCGCTCTTCGATCAAGGGTCTCGCGCTGCCGCGCGGGCTCCGCCTCCGTCGTGTTGATCACGAGCTCGACACATCAACGACGACAGGAGAGATCATGTCCACCAAGTCCCTGCGGATTCCCGCCGCAGACGGTCAGGCCGACGCTTTCGCCGCCTTCCCCGACGGTGGCGGCCGGCACCCGGGGGTGCTGATGTACGCGGACGGCTTCGGTATCCGTCCCGTACTGCGGGAGATGGCCTGCGAACTGGCCGGGCACGGGTACTACGTGCTCGTCCCCAACTTCTTCTACCGGCACGGCCCGGCACCGGTCATCGAACTTCCCGAATACATCGGAGAAGAGGCCCGGCCCGCGGTCATGGCCCAGGTGATGCCTTTGATCGAGGCGCACACCACCGAACGTGTCCTGAGCGACGCCGACGCCTACCTCAGGTTCCTCACCGCCCAGCCCGAGGTCAGTGCCGGGCCGGTCGCAGTGACCGGCTATTGCATAGGCGGCCTCCTGGCGGTGCGCACCGCCGCAGCCCATCCCGGGCAGGTGGCCGCCGTCGCCGGATTCCACGGCCCCGTGGGCGCTGTCGGGCCCGACAACCTCTCCAAGCTCACCGCCCAGATCCACTTCGGCCACGCAGAGACCGACATCGCGCCCGAGGCCCTCGGCGAACTCAACCAGGCCCTGGATGCCGCAGGTGTCGACTACACCTCCGAGATCTACCCGGGCACCGTCCACGGATTCACCATGTCCGACACCGATGCCTTCAGCCCTTCCGGGCTTCAACGCCACTGGGACCGCCTGCTCCCCCTCCTCAACCGCGCCCTGGCCAATAGCTGAGGCTTGGGGGCCGACTTACATCGGGACGAGAAGTCGCGCTAGCCGTTCGCCAGGTTTGATGCTGGCGCGACTTCTCGTCCCGATGCGTTCCTGCACAGGGCGGGGCGGTTTCTCTGCGTTGCCCTCTTTTACCGAAGTCGCCAGTGGCGCTCAGCCTGGCGCACGCAGCACTGCGAGACGGTCGCGACCAGGCGGGTTGCCGAACAGGCGCCGGTATTCGCGGTTGAACTGAGTGGCGCTCTCGTAGCCGACGTCGACGGCGACCTGGCTGACGCTGCTGTTCCCTGTCACGAGAAGTTGTCGGGCGGTATGGAGTCTCAGCTGCTTTTGGAACTGGAGCGGGCTGGAGCCGGTCACGGCGTGGAACGTGCGGTGGAAGGCGGACGTGCTCAGCCCCACCCGTGCGGCGAGCTCATCGACGCGCAGGGGCGCCGTGGCGTTCTCGCGAATCCATGTGACGGCTTTGCTGATAGGGGCGAGCTTGCTGTCGGCGAGTCCGAGGTGGCGGATGGTTTCGCCCTGCGGTCCGGTCAGGAGCAACCAGAGGATTTCGCGGCGCGCCATCGGGCCGAGGACCCTCAGATCGGCAGCTCGGTCGAGGAGGCGCAGGAGCCGTGCGATGGCGTCGATCAGTTCGGCGCCGGCGCGGCCGACGAGCAGCGCGGACGGCGCCGTCTGTCGCAGTCCACTTTCTGCGTGGCGCAGCGATCCGGCCGTCAGAAGGAGCTCTGCGATGTCGACGGGGTTCAGGGTCATGCCGAACCCCAGCGCGGGCTCCTGCTTGCTGGCTTCGGTGAAGCGTCCGACGACCGGGAGGTTCACGGAGGTGACGAGGTATTCGCCCGGCCCGTAGGCCAGGGTCTGGGCTCCGAGGGTGAGCTGCTTCGCGCCCTGCACGATGAGCGCGAAGCCGATCCCCGTCGTCGACAGCTGCGGCGCTCCCGGCTGTGTCTCGGACGAGAGGAACACGCCGTCCATGGGCTCGCTCGTCCCCGGTTCCGCGTGCTGTGCGATCAGTGTGCGCAGCTCCTCGAAGTCCACGAAGACAGTCAAGCATCGTCACACAGCTCATTGCCCAAAACTCGAAGATTTGAGCAGTATCAGGCAATGCCTGGCGAGGATCGGGGTCACGCCTCGTCGATCGGATGCCTTGGAATGGTCGGGATGCTCGTTGCGCAGCTCTGCCTGCGCTCGCATAGTCCGAGCATTACTCGATAACGGAAGACAGAGGCATTCATGTCGATCACCGTCGTCGTCGGAGCCAGCTCCGGCATCGGCCAGGCCGCCGCGATCCGCGCGGCCGAGCTCGGCTCGGGCGTCATCGCGATCTACAACAGCAACAAGGATGGCGCTGAGGAGACCGTCGCCCGCATCCGCGAGGCCGGCGGCACCGCCGTCGCTCTTCCGCTGGACGTCGGCGCGAGCGAGACCTTTCCCGCCTTCCGCCAATCTCTCGAGCAGACGCTCACTGAGACCTGGGGCGCCACGACCATCACCGGGCTCGTGAACAACGCGGGCTTCGGACAGATGTCCATGTTCGAGGACACCCCTGAGGAACTGCTCGACCGCTTCTACCGGGTCCTTCTCAAGGGCCCGTACCTGCTCACCCAGACACTGCTGCCGCTCATCCAGGACGGCGGGGCGATCGTGAACACCTCCAGTAACTCCGCCCTGCCCTCCGGACTCGAGGCCGGATACTCCGCCTACGCCTCAATGAAAGGCGGCCTCATCGTCCTGACCAAGTACCTCGCCAAGGAACTCAGCACCCGCGGCATCCGCGTCAACTCTGTTGCGCCAGGCCCGACCCGCACCCGTATCGCCGACGACGCCTTCGAGAAGTACCCCGAGGTGATCGCGCCGATCGCCGCGCGCACCGCCCTCGGCCGCGTCGGCGAGGCCGACGACCTCGGCACCGTCATCGCGTTCCTCCTCTCCGACGAGGCCCGCTGGATCACCGCTCAGGACATCGAGGCCTCCGGCGGGTTCAACCTCTGACTCATGTGCTCCGGGGCGCCCGGGCAACGACTCGCGCGCCCCGAGCCCGGGTCCGACCGGCCCTGGAATGGGTCCAGCGCAACATCGCCGCGTTCGGCGGAGACCCCGACCAGGTCAGGGTGGCCGTGTCGGCCCAAAGCTTTTTTCTGTCGGCTCAATAGAGGAATGGTGGGGTGGGCGGAGTATTGCCGTCGTCGGTGATGAGGTCGTCGCCGGGTGTTCGGCCCATCAGCCATGCCAGGAGGGACGCCTGGCGGCCGTGAACCACCACGGCGTCATCGTCGGCGCGAATCTCATATCGAATGTCGGTGTCGGTGGCGTGCAGCCGCAAAGAAGGCGCGTCGTCGCGGGTGTCGAACGCCGAGGTGACCGTTTTCAGTTCGTAGGTGACGAAGTCAGCGGGCCAGTGGTCGGGGGTAAGACCAACTCGCAGGTCGAGGTGATGGATAAGGACCTCGCATAGCCGGGCGTCCGCGACCCGGGCAGCGCGGTGGCGTTGCCCGGCGGCCCACTGGACGGTGTTCTGCCAGCCAGCGGCAGGCATCTGCGCGTATTGGGCGGCGAACGCGGCAGCACTGGCACGCAGATCGGCGATCAGGTCGGCGGCGCTTCGCCCGGCACCGGCCTCAATCTGAGCCTCCCGCTCCCGCAAACCGGGATATTCGGCTGCCGGTGTTCCGGTGCGTGCCCAACCCAGCAACCGGGCGCCGCCGTCGGCATTGCGCGCCAGATGGGTCAGCACGTGCCCGCGCGACCAGCCTGGCAACAGAGAAGGCTCTCGCATTTCCCCATCAGTGAGAGTCGCGGCAGCGACCAACAGGCGCTCGGTCGCAGCGGTGATCCGTTCCAGTAGCACCGTGGGCTCGAAGGCCGAGTCAGGATCAAGGACCATACGGTCATTGTCTTTCAGCCATCGGCAGCATGTCGTGGGCGCGAACCTCACCGGAGCAGATCGAGACGACGACGCGCAGGATGTCGGGCCAATGCCACCAGAAATTGTTCAAGTCGATCTTGCCGCGCGCGAACCGGTTCAACGGTCCGTAGTCGGTGCAAGGCGGGGGCTACGCGGCTGGCGACTGAGACGGATGAGGCGCGCTGGGCTTAAGTGGCTGGCGAATGAGATGTGCCCGACGGAGACGAGTCGGGAGCGGCTGGCGGAGGCGCTGTGGCCACGGTGCCGCAGTGATGATGTTGAGCTTCCGACGCCTGGGCAGGTGGAGCGGGTGGTGGGGTCGGGGCTTCGCCGGTTCGAGGAGGCGTTCGCGCACAGGGTGGTGACGGAGCTGGGTCCGGGGGTGTGCGGGAGGTTGCAGGGTCCGTCCCCGCGCCCCGGCGGTGTCCGCCGGGGCGCGGGGACGGGGACACAATGACGGCCGGTGCGGTCAGGCCTCGCCGGCGTCGGTCGGTGTCGCGTCGCCGAGCATGGCGAGGGTCAGCACATTGCCGGAGATGCCCCAGCCGCCGTCGGCGACCTCTTCGACCAGAACCATGGTGTTGTTGCGGGCGCGCTCGCCATAGATCTCGACATACAGCTCAGTGGTGCGGGTGACGATCTCCTCCTTCTGCTTCGGGGTGAGGGTCTTCTCGGGGACCTTGAAGTTCGCGAAAGGCATGGCTGGTTGTTCCTTCTCTCAGTGGGGCGTTACAGGGAACTGCCTGCGGTGAGCAGGCTGTCCAGTCCGATGCGGCGGAAGAAGTCCGCGCGGACGCGGTCGGCGACCGCGGAGACGACTTCGCTGCCGTCCCGGCTGGGGTCTATGTGGGTGCGCAGCGGCCGAGTGCCATGCTTCATCGCGACCAGGCGCGCGACGGCTTCAGCGACCTCGGTCACATCGGCGTCCGAAGGGATGAGCGCGGCTAGGCGCTTGCCCAGATCTTCCATCAGGGGTCGGTGACGCTGGTCGTAGGCTTCCGCACAGTCGACGTCGGCGGGGGCGCCAGCGTTGGCGAAGTGGTTGGTGCCCGTGGTGAACGCGCCGGGCACCACGATCGCGGTGTCGATGCCGAACGGGAGCACCTCGGCGGCGTAGCTGACGGCCAGGGCGTCCATCGCGGCCTTGGCGGCGAAGTACGGGGCCAGGAATGGGGGGCAGCCGCCGCGGGTGCTGGAACTGCCGATCCACACCAGCAGCCCCGAGCCCTGCGCACGCAACTTCGGCAGGGCGGCGCGGTTGACGCGCTGGGTGCCCAGAACATTCACGTCGTACAGGTCTGCGAACTGCTCGACGGTGAACGCCTCGGCGGCGCCCAGGACCATGTGCCCGGCGTTGTGGACGACCACGTCCAGTCGGCCGCGCTCGGCGAAGATCCGGTCGGCTGCGGCGTCGGCGGAGTCCTGGGAGGTGACATCCAGCTCGACGGCGTGCACGTCGACCTGGTGGTCGATGCCGTAGCGCTTCAGGTCGGCTGCCGCGGTCGCGTTGCGGGTCGCGATCTGGCGGATGCCCGCGTACACGGTGTGACCGGCGAGGGCCAGGACACGCACGGACAGTGCCCCGATGCCGCTGGAGGCCCCGGTGACAAGGATGACCTTCCCTGTTCCGTCGTTCCTCATGGCAGGGCCTTTCGTTGATCGACGGGGTGGCTGCGGGCGGTTCAGATGATTCCGCCGTTGGCGCGGATGACCTGTCCGTTGATCCAGTGGCCGGCCGAGGAGGCCAGGAACGCGACGACCTCGGCGATGTCGGCCGGGGTACCGAGGCGCTCCATCGGGGGCTGGGCGGACAGGCGGGCGATGGTCTCCTCGTCCTTGCCGTCCAGGAACAGGTCGGTGGCCGTGGGGCCGGGCGCGACGGTGTTGGCGGTGACGTCCCGGCCCCGCAGCTCCCGGGCCAGGATCAGCGTCAGCGCCTCGACCGCGCCCTTGCTGGCGGAGTACGCGCCGTAGTTCGGGAAGGCCAGCCCCACCACGGACGTGGAGAACGTCACGATCGCGCCGCCGGGGCGCACACGACGGGCGGCCTGCTGGACGACGACGAACGTGCCGCGGATGTTGGTGCGGTGCAGATCGTCCAGGACGGCCAGGTCCAACTCGGCGATCGGTGCCATATGCGCCCGCCCGGCCGCGTGGACCACGACGTCGATGCCGCCGAACTCTGCTTCGGCCGCGTCGAACATGGCCGCCACCGCGTGTTCGTCGGCGACGTCCGCGCGCACTGCGATCGCCCGGCCGCCGCTGGTGACGACCTCCTTCACGGCGGCTTCGGCCTCGCCCTGGTTGCCGGCATAGCCGACCACGACGGCGTACCCGTCGGCGGCCAGCCGGCCGACGGTCCGGCGGCCGATGCCGCGCGAGCCGCCGGTGACGATCGCGACACGGGGTGAGACGGACGGCTGGGCCGGGGCAGCGATCCCGTCGGAAGTGGGGATAGGCATTACTGACTCCTGTGGTGGATGCGATCAGGCCGCGGTCTCGCCGTCGCCCTGCTGCGTCCTCAACGATCGGCCGGTCCCCCGCCCCTAGCCAGGGCTGCGTTCACCCAGGGGACGCCACCCCCTGGCTACCGCCTGGCACGCGCGCGACCATGGAGGGGTGAACCTTCCAGAACTCGGCGCCTTCCTCAGGACACGCCGCGACCGCATCCGTCCTGCCGAGGTCGGTCTCCCCCAAGGCCCGCGCCGTCGCGTCCCCGGGCTGCGCCGCGAGGAAGTCGCCCAGTTGGCGGGGCTGTCGGCCGACTACTACACCGAGCTGGAACGCGGCAGCGCAAAGAATGGCGTGCAGCCCTCGCCCCAGACCCTGGCGGCCCTCGCCCGAGCCCTGCGCCTGAACGGCGACGAGCGCGACCACCTGTTCCACCTGGCCGAACGGCCGGTCCCGCCCTCAGCACACGGACCGTCGGCACACGTGCAGCCCGCACTTCTCGGACTCCTGGACCGGCTGTCCAACACGCCCGCGCGCGTCATCACCGATCTGCACGAGACCCTGGTGGAGAACGACCTGGCCCGGAACCTGCTCGGCAAGTCCCCGGCACACCGCGGCCCGGCGGCGAGCTTCGTGTACCGCTGGTTCACCGACCCGCAGGCGCGCGAGAGATACCCGCACGAGGACCACCCCCACCACTCCCGGGTGTTCGTGGCCGACCTCCAGGCAGCGGCCGCCCGGCGCGGCAGGGACGCGGAGGTCACGAAGATGATCGCTGTGCTACGCCGTCGTAGCGAGGAGTTCGCAGCCCTCTGGGACACCCACGACGTCGCGGTGCGCCGCATGGACCACAAGAAGATCGTCCACCCGACGCTCGGCGTCATCGAACTCGACTGCTACAACCTGCTCAGCGAGGACGGACGCCAGCGCCTGCTGTGGTTCACCGCACCGCCCGGAAGCCCGGGAGCCGAGCAGCTGGAACTGCTGTCCGTCATAGGAACCCAGGACCTGAGCGTCACCGAGGACACTGCACCGGACAGGTTGCCCGCGGCGGAATCCGGATCGCAGCGCTGACCCGCAGAGGGAGGAACGCCTTCCCGGCAAGGCGTGGCGACCCCTGCTCCCGCAGAGATATGTTCTCCGGCTCGGGGCTCACGATGACCCCCTTGATTCTGTTTTCCCGGGCCGTATTCTGGACCCGCCAGGGCTTCTGCGCGGGAATGTCGGCGCGCGCGGGCCGATCTCCATGCTGAGCAGGTGGACGCGGCCGAAAACGCTCTTGACCTCCAGTTGCCGACCGACTCCTGAAGTGAATGGCCGAGCTCCGGGCTCCCGGCGGCGGACCGCGAAGAATCAGAAGGGTCCGGGCTGAGGAGAATGGCCGGTGGGCTGTTCCGCCCGAGACTGTGTTGCCGCCCAGATGGTGAGGAGTTTAAGACGGTCTTCGGACGGGGTGCCGGGTTCGGCGGTGTAGATGATCAGATCGTGCACGGCTCGGTCCGACAACGGTAGGTCGAGGGACTGGAAGGTCAGTTCCAGGTGGCCGACGTCGGGGTGCTGGAGCCGTTTGACGCCGTCGTGGCGCATCAGGACGTCGTGCGCGGCCCATTGGCTGCGGAACTCCGGGCTGAGGGTGGACAGTTCGCCGACGAGTTCCCGCAATGCCCGATCACGGGGCTCGCGTCCGACCTCGGCGCGAAGAAGGGCGGCGGTGGCGACGCCGGCGGCGTCCCAGTCGACGAAGAAGTCGTGCGCACCGGGGTCGAGGAAGACATAGCGGGTGATGTTGGGGCGGCCGTGCTTGTCGGCGGTGGCGCTGTCGAACATCGGCGCGAACAGGGCCCGGGCCAGGGGGTTGGCGCCGACGATATCCGTGCGGCCGTTGCGTACGAACGCCGCGGACATCGTCATGGAGTCGAGCAGCCACTGGACGCGGGGCGGGACCTCGACATCCCGGCGCCGCGACGGCGTGCGGCTCGCGGGCCGCGACGATCTGGCCAGGTCGAACAGGTAGGTGCGTTCGTCGTCGTCCAGTCGCAGAGCGCGGGCGACCGCGTCGAGGACGTCTTCGGACACGCCGCCGATGTGGCCCTTCTCCAGCCGCGTGTACCACTCCGTGCTCACGCCGGCGAGGACGGCGACCTCCTCGCGCCGCAGCCCGGGGACCCGGCGCCGAGCGCTGGTCGGGAGGCCGGCCTGCGCCGGGGTGATCTTGGCGCGCCGCCGGGTGAGGAAGTCCCGGATTTCTTCGCGGTTCCCGGCCGGTTGGTCCATGTCATTCATGGTAACCGCTGGTCACGGCGTTAAGGGGGTTGAGCTTATCCCCCCACAAGCGCGACCTTCTCCGGTGGCGGCGACCGGGGTTTCCTTGGGATCGAAAGTTCCAACACGGTCGCAGGAATAAGCGATGGAGGAGAACCATGAAGAGCAAGACGCTCGCTGTGCCGGCGGTGGCGTTGGGTACCTGGGCCTGGGGTGACAGCGGCGAGCCGGGCGACGGCTACTTCGGCAGTGAGCTGAGCGAGTCCGGTCTGCGGGAGGTCGTCGAGAAGGCGCACTCGAACGGGTTCACCTTGTGGGACACCGCCGTGGCGTACGGCATGGGCCGCTCGGAGACCGTCCTCGCCCAGGCGCTGAAGGGCTATGACCGCAGCGAATACCAGCTGTCGACGAAGTTCACCCCGCAGATCGCGGGCGACGGCGACGATCCGGTCGCGGACATGCTGGAGGAGAGCCTCGACCGGCTGAGCACCGATTACGTCGATCTCTTCTGGATCCACAATCCCGCCGACGTGGCGCGCTGGACGCCGTCTCTGATCCCGCTGCTCACGAGCGGCAAGATCAAGCATGTCGGCGTCTCGAACCACAACCTGGAGGAGATCGCTCTCGCTGATCAGATCCTCGGCGAGGCTGGCTTCCGCGTGGAGGCGGTCCAGAACCACTACAGCCTCCTGTACCGGAGCTCCGAGCGCGCGGGCGTTCTCGACTACTGCCGCGAGCACGACGTGCCGTTCTTCGCCTACATGGTCCTGGAGCAAGGAGCGCTGACCGGCAGGTACGGCCCGACGAACCCGTTGCCAGAGGGCAGCAGCCGGGCGGCCGTGTACAACGGCGTCCTGCCCCGGCTGCGGGCGCTGACGGACCGGATGAAGGCGATCGGCGAGGACCGAAACGCGTCCGCCGCCGATGTCGCCACCGCCTGGGCGATCGCCAAGGGGACGACCCCGATCGTCGGGGTGACGAAGGCGGCTTACATCGATGGGTTGGTCCGAGCTCGAGGTATCGAGCTGACCACCAAGGAGATCGCGGAACTTGAGGCGCTGGCGGACGCCTCAGGCGTCGACACGCGCGGATGGTGGGAGCAGGAGATGTGACCTGCCAGGCCGACCGCCCCGCGGCACTCCCTCGACCGCCACACCGGGATAAGGGTCATTATCATGGATGACCTTCGAGCCTCAGATTTAGCGTTTCGCGTTGCGCGTTAGTCGTTTCGCGTATTGAGGCGCTTAAAGATCGGTAGGTTGGACGAGTGGATGTCGAAGTGGAACCGGTGGACGGTGGTGTGTGCGCGCTCGACGGGTGCGAGCTGGCCTTGCCCGCGGCCCGGCGGGGGCGGCCGGCCAAGTACTGCAGCAAGGCGCACGCCGATCAGGCCAGCAGGGACCGGCGTGCTGCGGACGCGGCGACAGTGGACGAGCCGCTGGCCAGGGCCGAGGCGCTCGCTCGTCAGTTGCCGACCGCCATCAGCGCTCTGCAGGAGCAGTTGGCGCAGGCTCTGGCGTTGCTGGCGCAGGCCGAGGAAGGTGCACTGAGCCGCGTCCGGCGCGCCGAGGGCGAGGCGACCGCCGCCCGGCAGGCCGCGGCCGAGTCCGACGCGCGTGCCGAGGCGGCCGAGCTGGCCCGCCGACGGGCCTTCCAGGAGGCCGAGGCCGCGGTCGCCGAGCGGGATTCCGCGCGGGCTGAGGCGCGGCGGGCCGTCGCGGACGCCGAGCGGACCCGGAGTGACTGCGCCGCGCTCGTCGCCGCCCATCAGCAGGTCCGCGACGCCGCCCAGCGTGCGCAGGAGGTCGCCGAGGGCGCCCGGGACGCCAAGACCGCCGAGCTTCGTGAGGCCCGGCACGCCCATGAGGAGGACGTCACCCGGTATCAGGCCGCCGCCGCCCGGCAGGAGGAGCAGGTGCTCGCGCTGCGCGCCGAGTTCTCCCACGCACAGGCCGCTTTGAGTGCGGCGCGGGAGGCTCTGGCGACCGCGCAGGGCGAGGCGCGTGCCGAGCGCACGCGCGCCGAGACCGCCGAGCAGGCGTTGGACGTCGCCCGGCGCGAGAGTGAGGCAGCCGTCGCCCGGGGTGTCGAGCTGGACGGACGGCTGTCGGCGTTGCGGAGCGCGATCGAACGGGAGCGAGCGGAGGCCGCCGCCGCGTCGACCGCCCAGCGAGCCGTCCGCGCGCGGCTGGAGGACGACCTCGCGGCCGCCCGCGCCGACGCCGCCGCCCAGCGCGAACGCGCCGCCCTGGCGGAAGCCGCACTCGCCGCCGCACGCGAGCGGGCCGCCGACGACACCGCGACCGAGCGTGCTGCGAAGGCCGGTCAGGGAGAGGGCGCCGACGAGAGCTAGCGTCCCCGCTCACGAATCGGGCCGCTCGTAGGGGGCGATTTCGGCTCGTCGTAGATCTGAGCTGGTCATCGACTGCCGGGATCCGCAGGGGTTGGCCGAGTTCCGGTGCGCGACGCCGGACTTCGGGCGCGGCCCGCGGACGTCGGGCGGACCGGTGAGGAGCCCTGGCATGTCAGGGAGTGGCGGTCGAGGCGCTGGTCTTTGGTGGAGACCCGGGTGAACCTGCCGAGCGCGCCGGTGAGGATCGCGGGTTCGGGGTCGAAAAGGTCTTCGGCGGGTCTGCCGGCTTCCGGTCAGGTTCGGGTCGGCACGGTGGTGAGCCTCTGGACGAGGAGGTCGATCACGGCTCGTTTGCCGGCGTCGTCGCGCCGGTGGGTGAGGAGGCCTTCGATGACGAAGGTGCCGATCGCGATCATGGCGGGGAGGTCGGCTTCGGCGGCGCCGGCTTGGCGGAGGTCGTCGGCGATCAGGGCGTCGGCGAGTTCGTGGAAGGCGGTGTGCCAGGCGTGGACGGCGGGTGAGGCCGGGGCGCGGGCGTGGACGGTGTTGACGAGGCCGTGCAGCTGTTCGAGCCGGTCGACGGCCCAGAGGAGCCGGTCGCCCAGCGGCCGGTCGGCGATGGTCGTGTACTGGGCGAGGGCTTCGGTCAGCAGGCGGTCCAGGACGGCGACGAGCAGGTCGTCCTTGTCGCGGAAGTACCAGTAGATCGTGTTGACGGTGACGCCGGCGCTTTTGGCGATCTGGCCCATGGACGCCGACTCGTAGCCGTCGTCGATGAACAGCCGCCGGGCTGCGGCGAGGATCTCCTCGCGTTTCTCCTCGCGGTCCTGGGGGCGTCGGTTCCGGGGCACCCCCACACCTTATCTTGAACGGTCCTCAAGGAGGCGCTAAGTTTCTTGAAGACCGCTCAAGATGCGAGGTGCGACCCCCATGGAGACCGACGACACGGCTGCCGGGCTGCTCGGGCTGGACACGTCCGAACTGCTGGCGTTCTTCGCCACGCTGCCCGCCCCGTCCATCGAGGAGATGGACGGGGAGTACACCGCCCGGCTGCTGGCCCAGCCCGGCGCGTTCGCCTCGGTGACCGGGCGCGCGACGGTGTCGAACCCGTTCGCGCCGTGGCTGTGCAAGGCGTTCCGGCCCGTCGACCGCCAGACCGGACGCGGCTACAACACCTTCCGCCAGTTCGGCCGCGTCCGGCAGCGCTATGCGATGCACACGCTCATCGCACCGTCGCGCTATGACGGCCGTCCCGCCTACACGCTCATCTACCGCGCTCACGCCTCGGTGTGCGGGGCGATCAACATGGTCGACGAGGTCCGCCGCGCGGCGCCCGGCGTCTATCTGGGCATCGGAACGTGGGGATTCACCGCACGGCGGCGCCGCGTTCCGCTGCCTTTCCTGCTCACCGGCCCCGTCGGCGCCTACCGCGGTGACATCGGCACCGTTCGCCGCGGCTTCACCCCGGGCCCGCGCGAACTGCCCGGCCGGACGGAGGCCGCCCAGTGACGAAATGGCTGCTGTACGGCGCCAACGGTTACACCGGTGAGCTGATCGCCCGGGAGGCCCGCGAGAGGGGCCTGGAACCGGTTCTTGCCGGCCGGAACCTCGCGGCGGTCAAGCCGCTGGCCGAGGACCTCGGCCTGGAGTACCGGATCTTCGACCTGCGCGACGCCGACGCGCGGCTGTCCGGCATCGAGGTGGTGCTGCACTGCGCCGGGCCGTTCTCGGTGACGGCGGCCCCGATGATCGACGCGTGCGTGCGCACCCGCACGCACTACCTCGACATCACCGGCGAGATGGACGTCTTCGCCTACGCCCGCGAGATCGACGGCCTGGCCCGCGCGGCTGGTGTCGTGGTCTGTCCCGGAGTCGGTTTCGACGTCATCCCCACCGACTGCCTCGCCGTCGCACTCCACCAGGCCATGCCCGAGGCCACCGGTCTGCGGCTCGGCTTCGACCTGCCGCTGGCGCTGTCCCCGGGGACGGTCAAGACGGTCCTGGACGGGATGGCCGCCGGAGGCCGCGCCCGCATCGACGGCAGGATCACCGTGACCCCGCTGGGTGGGCGCACGGACCGCATCGACTTCGGCAAGGGCACCAGACCCGCGCTCGCCTTCCCGGCCGCCGACCTCCACAGCGCCCACCACAGCACCTCGATCCCCAACATCGAGGTCTACCTACCGCTGCCCTCCCCGCTGATCCTCGGCACTCGGATCAGCAGACGCCTCGCCGGGCTGCTGGCCCGTCCCGGTGTCCGCGCCGCCGCGCACAAGCTGATCGACAAGACGGTGAAGGGCCCCGACGCGAACGAACGGGCCACCGGCACCGCCCATGTGTGGGGCGAGACCACCGATGCGGCCGGCCGGTGGGCCACCGCCCGCATCACGACGGCCAACCCCTACCGGCTGACCATCGACGGTGCCCTCACCGCCGTCACCGATCTCCTCGCCGCCCCCGACCCCCGCCCCGGCGCGCACACGCCCGCGACCCTGTTCGGCGCCGACCTCATCACCCGGCTCTCCGGCAGCGGCCCTCTCACCATCACCACCCCCGACACGACCGAAGGAACCTCCCGGTGACCACCCCCCGCACCGCGCTCATCACCGGCGCCTCCGCCGGCATCGGCGCCACGTTCGCCCGCCACCTCGCCGCCCGCGGCTACCAGCTCCTGCTGGCAGCCCGCCGCACCGACCGCCTCCAGGAATTGGCCGCGGAGCTGACCCGGCAGCACGGCGGGCGGCGCTATGAGGTGTTCGCCGCCGACCTCACCGATCCCGCCGCTCCCAAGGCGATCATGGACTACGCGAACGCCCAGGGCCTGGACATCGACGTCCTCATCAACAACGCCGGACTGTCGGGCAAGACCGCGTTCGCCGACACTCCCTGGGACACCCTGGCCGGGGAGATCCAGCTGATGGTGACCGCCCAGACCGAACTCGCCCACCTGGTCATCCCCGGCATGAAGAAACGCCGCTGGGGCCGCATCGTCAACCTGTCCTCGGTCGCCGCGTTCGCACCACCCGCGGCCAGCCTCCTCTACACCGGCATCAAGTCCTACGTCCTCAACACGTCCCAAGCCCTCGACATGGAACTCAAACCGCACGGCATCCACGTCACCGCCCTGTGCCCGGGTTTCACCCGCACCGAATTCCACGACGTCATGGACACCCGCGACAAAGCCGACCATCTCCCCCGCATCCTGTGGCAGCAACCCGAAGCCGTCGTGGCCGAAGGCTGGAGAGCCGTCCAGAACGGAAAACCCGTGTGCATCCCCGGCCTGGTCAACAAGATCTCCGCCACCGCCATGAAACCCCTGCCCATCCGCCTGAGCTACCTCGCAGGACGCACCCTCAACCCCTTCAAGAACAGCTGAACCCCGCACCTCGGTGCACCGGCCGCCGGCTCGGCCCGCCGCGAAGCCCGACCACGCACCCCGAGGAAGAAGGGTTAGCGAGCGGCTGCCTGGCGGTATCGAACGGCGGGGACGAAGCACCGTCCACTTCCGTCGCGCCGGATCACCAGGGAATGGTGGCGTCCGGGCCGTGGAAAGTGCCGGTCGGGCCGTCGGCGGGGATCGTCGCGAGCAGCGTCGGGACGCGGGTGCCGTCGGACGGGGTGCGGTCGCCGCGCGGGAAAGGCGCGGCGGCGTTCTGGTCGGTCGGGACCATTCCGGGGCTCACCGCGTTGACTTTGATGCCGTCCGCGCGAAGGGCGTCGGCGTAGATCAGGGTGAGGGCGTTGAGAGCGGCCTTGGACGAGCTGTAGGCGAGGAATTTGCGCAGCGGAATCGACGGGTCGCTCAGCAGCGTCAGCGACGCCAGCCCGCTGGACATGTTGACGATGCGCGGATTGCGGGAGCGGCGCAGCAGCGGCAGGCACGCCGCCGTCACCGTCACGACCCCGAACACGTTCACCTCGTAGACCTCGCGGAGGTGCGCGGCGGTGACGTCGGCCGTCCGGACGCCCCATTCGGTCATGATTCCGGCGTTGTTGACGAGCACGTCCAGCCGTCCCGCCCCGGCCCCGATCGCGGTGACGGCCGTGGCGACGGAAGCCGGATCGGTGACGTCGAGTTGCACGAACCGGACGTCCGCGCCGGACGATTCCGCGAGCAGTTCCGCGACCGCCCGGCCGCCGCGCTCCGGATCGCGGGCGCCGAGATAGACGACGATTCCCTGTTCGGCGAGACGGCGGACGATCTCCCGTCCGATGCCCTTGTTCCCGCCCGTGACGAGTGCGATTTCCTTCATGCCCCCATCCCATCCACAGAGCCGTCCGGAAGACGAAGACCCGATCGGTGCCGCGCCCTACCCTGACGGTATGCCGGAGCCGGAGATCCGCGAGTTGCGCTACTTCCGCGCCGTCGCCGAGGAACTCAACATCACCCGCGCGGCGGAACGGCTCGGCATCGCGCAGCCGCCGCTGTCGCGGGCCGTCCGCCAACTGGAGCGCCGGCTCGGCGTCGCGCTGTTCGACCGCACCGGGCCCCGGCTCGCGCTGACGCGGGCCGGGACGACGCTGGCCGAGGAGGCGGCGGCCGTGCTCGACGCCCTCGACGCCGCCGTGCGCCGGACGCGGCGGGCGGGACTCCCCCGCGCCGCCCTCGTCGTGACCGCCAAGCCGGGCGTCGCGACGGAGTTGCTGCGGAAGGTCGGTGCGCGGGCCCGCGCGGAGCCGGACGCGCCGGAACTCCGCGTCGTCGTCAGCGGATTCGGCGAGCAGGCCGACCTGGTCCGCACCGGCCGCGCCGACGCCGCCCTCGCCGGATGCTTCCACGGCCACGGACTCGACACCGAACCGCTGGCGACCGAACCGCGCGTCGCGGCGCTGGCCCCGGACCACCCGCTCGCGCAGCGGGACGTCCTCAGCATCGCCGACCTGGCCGCCGAGCCAGCGCCCCGGTGGGGCGGCTCCCCCGTCCTCGACCGCGCCTTCTGGCTCGGGCAGCCGGACCGACCCGCCGATGGGCCGGTCGTGCGGGACACGGCCCAACTCTTGGAGGTGGTCGCGCTCGGGCAGGCGGTCGCGCTGGTGCCCGCGTCGCTGGCCGTCCGCAATGTCCGGCCCGATGTCGTCTACCGTCCGGTGCGGGACGCGGCGCCCTACCGGACGCTCGCGCTGTGGCCG
This sequence comes from Actinomadura rubteroloni, assembly GCF_002911665.1. Lineage (NCBI taxonomy): Bacteria > Bacillati > Actinomycetota > Actinomycetes > Streptosporangiales > Thermomonosporaceae > Actinomadura > Actinomadura rubteroloni. The sequence continues at coordinate 251,860 of NZ_MTBP01000005.1, read as the reverse complement.
GCGGGCAGCCGGTCGCCCGGAATCGCCTGGTTCGTCAGGACGGCGCAGGACGTCGCCGCCGCGCTGACGGCCGGCTCGACGAGAGAAGGTGCGTGATGGGCAGGTTGAGCGGACGGCGCGCGGTCGTCACCGGCGGCGCCAACGGCGTCGGACGCGGAATCGCCACCGCGTTCGCCCGCGAGGGATGCGACGTCTTCTTCACCGCGCTGAGCGACGCGTCCGCCGCCCGGGAAACGGCCGCCGAGCTGCGCGAACACGGCGTCCGCGCCGAGTACCTGCTGCTCGACGGCGCCGACCCGGCCGCCCCCGGCCGCCTCATGGACGAGGCGACCCGCGCGCTCGGACTCATCGACGTCCTGGTGAACAACGCCGCGACCCTGACCCGCACCGCGTACCTCGACATCACCCCGGAACAGTACGACCAGGTCATGACGGTCAACCTTCGGTTCCCGTTCTTCCTGACGCAGGCGTTCGCCGCCCGTCTGCGCGCCGCAGGCGCCCCGGGCAGCGTCATCAACATCAGCTCGATCAGCGCGACGAAGGCGGTCAGCGCGATGGCGCACTACCAGTGCAGCAAGGCCGGGCTGTCGATGCTGACGCGCGGCGCGGCCTACGAGCTGGCGCCGGACGGCATCCGCGTCAACACGATCTCCCCCGGCCTCACCGCGACCAAGGCCAACGCCGCGCAGTGGCGCGACGATCCCGGCGTGTGGCACGAGCGCAGCAAGGACATCCCGCTCGGCCGGCCCGGACGACCGGGCGACCTCGCCGGGGCCGCCGTCTTCCTCGCCTCGGCCGAGTCGGCGTGGATGACCGGCGGCGACATCGTGGTGGACGGCGGCAGCGCGGCCGTCTGACCCGGCCCGTGCCCGGACGCCCGGCCGCGAACGGGGAGCCGGACCGTCGGCCTCAGACGTCCGGACGTGCCCGGACCCGCGCCCGGTCGCCGTGCCGGCCGAAGATGTGGAGGATCTCCGCCGAGCCGTCCCCGGCCGGCCCGAACCAGTGGGGCTCGCCCGTGTCGAACTCGGCGATCTCGCCCGGCCCCAGCGTCAGCTCGCGGTCGCCGAGGACGAGCAGCAGTTCCCCCGCGAGGACGAACAGCCACTCGTAGCCCTCGTGCGTCACGAGCCTGCGCGGGCGCGGCGTGATCACCTGCTTGAAGACCTGGAGGCGGCCCGGGTACTGCGTCAGCGGCACGAGCATTCCGCGCGGATGCCGCAGCGGCTTGAGGTGGACGCGCGGGTCGCCGGTCGCGGGCGCGCCGATGAGCTGGTCGAGCGCGACGCGGTGCGCCCGCGCGAGCGGGATGAGGAGTTCGAGCGTCGGACGCCGCCGTCCCGACTCCAGCCGCGACAGGCCGCTGACGGAGATGCCGGTCGCCGCCGACAGCTCCGCGAGCGTCATGTCGCGGTCGCGGCGCAGCGCGCGCAGCCGGGGCCCGATCGCGGCGAGCGTGGCTTCCAGTTCGGCGTCCATGCCGCCCAGTTTTGCAGTTCCCGCAAAATCCCTGTCCGCGCCGTGCGCGGCGGCCCGACAGTGGTCGCCTTCCCACCGAAAGGAGCGACCATGGAACGGCGCTGGACGGTCCTGGCGGTCTGCTGTTTGAGCCTCTTCCTCGTCGGGCTCGACACCACGATCGTGAACGTCGGACTGCCCGCGATCGGCGCGGGCCTCGGCCTCGGCACGCACGGCCTGGAATGGACGGTCGACGCCTACACGCTCGCGTTCGCGGGGCTGCTGGTCTCGTCGGGCGCTCTGGCCGACCGGTTCGGGCGCCGCCGCGTGTTCCGTCTCGGGCTCGTCGTGTTCGGTGGCGCGTCGGCGGTGTGCGCGCTCGCCCCGGACGCCGGCGTGCTCGTCGCGGCGCGCGTCGCGCAGGGCGCGGGCGCGTCGATGCTGAGCCCGGTGGCGCTCGCGATCGTCGTCAACGTGATGACCGACGCGCGGGAGCGCGCCCGCGCGATCGGCGTGTGGGCGGCGGTGTTCGGCGTCAGCATGGCGGCCGGGCCGCTCGCGGGCGGCGCGCTGGTCGCGGCGGCGGGCTGGCGGTCGGTCTTCTGGATCAATGTTCCGGTTGTCGCGGCGGCGCTCGTGCTCACGGCGCTCGTCGTCCCGGAGTCCCGCGCGGAGCGCCCGCGCCGCCTGGACGGCCTCGGCCAGGCACTGCTGGCGCTCGTCGCGGGCGGCGCGGTCGCCGTGCTGATCGAGGGCCCGCGCGTCGGCTGGGGCTCGCCCGCCGCGCTCGCCGGCTACGGCGTCGTGGCCGTCGCGGCGGTAGCGCTCGGACGGGTCGAGACGCGCCGCGACGAACCCCTGATCGACCCACGCCTGTTCCGGCGCCCGTCGTTCGCCGCCGCCGTAGCCGGGGCGGTCGCGGTGTTCGCCGCCCTCGGAGCGACGCTGCTGCTCAACACCCTCTACCTCCAGCACGCACGCGGGTTGTCCCCCCTCGCGACGGGTCTCGTCACGCTCCCGATGGCGCTGGCGGCGACCGTGTGCGCGCCGCTGTCCGGCGTCCTCACCGGACGGCACGGCCCGCGCCCGCCGCTGCTGCTCGCCGGCGCCTTCCTCACGGCGGGCGGCCTCCCGCTCGCACGGCTCGGCGACGACACCGACATCCGACTCATCGCACTCGCCTACCTGCTGATCGGAATCGGCTTCGGATTCGCGAACGCCCCGATCACCAACACGGCCGTCGGCGGCCTCCCGCGCGCCCGCGCCGGCGTCGCCGGCGGCATCACCTCGACCGCGCGCCAGCTCGGCGCGGCCGTCGGCGTCGCCGTCGCGGGCGGGCTCGTCACCGGCGCGCCGACCGCCCGCCTCGCCGAAGCGACCCGCCCCGCCTGGCTGCTGGTGGCGGGCTGCGGCCTGGTCGTCCTGCTCGTGGCGGTCGTCTCATCCGTTGACGGTCAGCAGCGGCCGCAACTCCACGACCGGGACGGCGACCCCGCCCCGGTCAAGGCTTGAGACGACCGGGCCGATGTCCTTGTAGACCCAGGGAGCCTCCTGCTTGAGGTCCCGGCGCCACGCCGCGAGCACGTCCGGCCGGCGGACGGTCCCCGGAGCGCGGCGGTCGAGCGGCGTGACGACCCGGAACGCACGAAGGAAGGCGTCCAGCTCCGCGTCGCCGGCGCGGGAGGAGGTAGCCGCGGCACGCCTCCTCGTCGTCCAGCGGCAGGGGGAACAGCTTGTTGCGCGGTTCGGGCAGGTGGGCGGGCCATCTGGCCTTCGCCCGCCTCAGCCCGGACGCGTTCGCCTGGTGCCCGAGCGACAGCGAGCCGCTGTGCGTCATCGACACCACCTGGCCCGGCCGGAACCCCCAGGCGCACGCCGTCGGAAGGGCGTGCGGGAGCGTCGCCGGGAGACGGTGACGGAGATTCCCCGAGGTTCAGCAGCCGCGAGGCGTTCTTCACGCTGGCGCCGGACGTCCGTCGGCCTTAACGGGTTTTCCGTGCGGCGGTCAGGTGACGTCGAGGACGGCCTTGCCCGCGATGCGGCGGGTGGCGAGGGCGGTGGCGGCGTCGGCGGCCCGGTCCCAGGGGGCGCGCCAGGCCACGCCGGCGGTGATCGCGCCGGAGGCGTGCAGGCTCGCGAGTTCCGCGAGGTCGGCGGCGAGGTCGGTGACGTCGCCGAACGAGTGGAGGGTGCGGGCGGGGCCGAGCGCGAACGTCGCGTAGGGCGGCAGGACGGCGGGCTCGCCGGACGCCCACCCGATGCTGCGCAGGTCCCCGCCGGGCGCGAGGAGGTTCCAGGCCGCGACGAGCAGCGGCCCGCCGACGTTGTCCAGCACGAGGTCCACGGGTTCGGTGACGCCGTCCAGTCCGACGACGACCTCGGCCGCGCCGAGTGCGTCCAGCCCGGCGCCGCGCTCGGCCGACCCGACCGCGGCGATCACATGGGCGCCGCCGCGCGCCGCGAGCTGCACGGCCATCCGGCCGACGCCGCCGGACGCGCCGGTGATCAGCACGCGGCGGCCCGCGAGGGGGGCGGGCAGATTGCGCAGCGCGGTGATCCCGGCGAGCGGGACGGCGGCGGCGTCGGCGAGGTCCACCGCCGCGGCGACCTCGGCGAGCGCGCCCGCCGGGACCGCGACGCGCTCCGCCCACGCGCCGGGCGCGAGCGCCATCACACGGGTTCCGGCGGCGGGGCCGGTGCCGTCGGCGGCGGCGCGGACGACGATCCCGGCGGCGTCCGCGCCGAGCACGGTCCCCGGCGGACGGGCGTCGGTGCGCAGGTCGCCGTGGTTCACCCCCGCGTGCCGGACCTCGACGACGGTCTCGTCCGGCGCGGGTTCGGGCTCGGGGACGGTCCCCATCCGCATGCCGTGCGGCGCGTCCGGGTCGGTGATCACTGCTCGCATCGTTCCTCCAAAGCGGACCAATGGTCCGGTTAGCGTTCCGGGTAATATACGGACCGACGGTCCGATTCGGCAACCGGGAGGCAGGCCGATGCCCGAACGCGCGGACGCCGCACGCAACCGCCGCGCCGTGCTGCGCGCCGCCGAGGCGCTGCTCGCCGAGCACGGCCGCGAGCACGTCTCGCTCGACCGGGTCGCCGCGGCGGCGGGCGTCGGCAAAGGAACGGTCTTCCGCCGCTTCGGCAGCCGGACCGGCCTGTTCCAGGCGCTGCTGGAGGAACGCGCGCACGCCATCGCCGCGGGCATCGCCGGCGGCCCGCCGCCGCTCGGCCCCGGCGCCCCGCCCGGCGCGCGGCTGACCGCGTTCCTGGACGCCCTCGCCGACCTCGCCGCCCGCAACACCGCGCTGCTGGCGGCGAACGAGCGGGCCTGCGCGCAGGACCGGTTCACCGACCCGACGTACCTGCGCTGGCACCGCCACGTCACGGACCTGATCGGCGCGGCGCGGCCGGACCTGGACGCGGCGTTCTGCGCGCACGCGCTGCTCGGCCTGTTCGACGCCGACCTCGTCGGGCCGCTCACCGCCGACGGCGGCACCGAACGGTTCCGGACGTCGTTGCGCTCCCTCGCGGAGGCGATTCTTTCCTCTCCGCGACCCGTGACCGGATGATCCGTAACCCGGTATCGGGGCAATTCGGAAGCGGTCCTTAAGGGACGTCCGAAACTCGCTCGACCGTGCCCTGCCCGGGGCGCGGCGGTTGGTAAAGCGCTGGTCAAGCATGGCGCGGCGGTGCGGCGTTACCTGCGTCCTTCCCGGAGATTCGAGGCACGAACGGCTTTTCGATCCCTGGAGGTGGCGGTGCCGACCGACACGACCGAAACGACCGGGAACGACCCGGTCACGTGGGACGACGTCCCGTGACCGAGAGCGCCCCGACGTCCGGAATCCGAGCCGAATTCCGGCTTCCGGACCTGACCCTGCCCTTCCCCCCGCCCGCGCCCCGCCCCGACGGCGACCGGCTGCGCGCCGAGACGTGCGACCGGGCGCTGCGCCGGGGAGTCCTCGGCCCGCGCGGCCACCAACGCCTGATGACGGGCCGCAACCTCGACCTCGGGGTGGCGCTCACCGGCGCCGCCGAACCCGGCCGCGCCCGCGTCGTCCTCGACTGGTTCCTGTGGGTGCTGCTGCTGGACGACCGCATCGACGACGGCCCCTGGGCGCAGGACGGGATGCTCGCCGCGTTCACCGAGTCCGCGCTCGCGATCGTCCGGGGCGTCCCCGACCCGGCGCACCGCGCCCACGACGACGAGCCCATGCTCGCCGACCTCGCCGGCGACCTGTGGCCGCGCACCGCCGCGCTCGCCGACGCGGCCTGGCGGCACCGGTTCGGCGAGCACCTGGCCCGCCACCTGTGGGCGCAGTGCGACCAGGTGGAGCGCCGCACGGCGGGCAAGCCGATGGAGGTGCGCGGCTATGTCGCGGCCCGGCGCGACCTGTTCGGCGCGGACCTGTTCTTCGACCTCATGGAGGCCGCCGACGGACGCGTCCTGTCGGCGCGCGAGCGGCCCGCCGTCCTGCGCGCGAGCGCCGCCGACGTCCTGGCCTGGACCAACGACGTCTACTCGCTGGAGAAGGACCTCGCGTTCGGCGAGCCGGCGAACCTCGTCTGCCTGCTGCGCGACGAGCGCGGCGGGTCCTGGCAGGACGCGGTCGACGCGGCCCACCGGATGATCGTCGAGCGGGCCGGGGAGTTCCGCTCGGCGCGCCGGGCCGCCGACCCCGCCTACGCCGGACGGCTCGCGGACGTGCTCGCCGCCTCGCTGGACTGGCACCGGTCCGTCCCGCGCTACCACTGGCAGGCCGCCGAGCGGGTCGACACGCGCCAGTCGCCGCCGAGCCTGCTCTGGCCGTCGTTCGAGACCGACCCGTACGCGCTGTACGAGCGGCTGCGCGACGACTTCCCCCTCGTCCGCGACGAGCCGCTGGACGCGTGGCTGGTCAGCCGGCACGCCGACGTCCGGGCCGCGCTGACCGAGCCGCGCCTCACCCCGCGCAACTACGCCTGGCAGCTCGCGCCCATGTTCGGCCCGACCGTCCTGCAGATGGAGGGACGCGAGCACGCGGCGCACCGCGCGTTCCTGACCCCGGCGTTCCGGGGGCGGGCGCTGGACCGGCTCGCGGCGTCGGTGCGCGCGACGGCGGAGCGGCTCGCCGGCGACGTCGCGGCGCGGATCGCCGACGGGGACGACGCCGACCTGGTCGAGGCTTTCACCCGGCGGCTCCCGATCGACGTCGTCGTGCGGGCGCTCGGCCTGCCCGCCGAGGACGCGCCGCTGTTCCAGGACTGGTACCGCGCCGGGTTCTCCTACCTCGGCAACTACCGGCAGGACCCGGCGACGCTCGCGCGCGGCCTGACCTCCCGCGACGAGCTGTACGCCTACCTGGAGCCGCACGTCGCCGAGCGGCGCGCACGGCCCGCCGACGACCTGCTGTCGGTGCTCTGCACCGTCCGCGTGGACGGCGAACTGCTGCCCGACTCGATGGTCAAGGGATTCTGCGGCGCGCTGCTCGGCGCGGGCGGCGAGACGACGGACCGGGCGCTGGCGTCGCTGCTGGCGAACCTGCTCCAAGCGCCGCACGTCCTCGCCGAACTACGTGCCGATCCGGGGCTGGCGGGCGCGGTGTGGGCGGAGTCGCTGCGCCGCAACCCGCCCGTCCACGTGGTGCTGCGGCAGGCGGACGGGCCGGTCGACCTGCCGTGCGGGCGCGTCCCCGACGGGGCGACGGTGGCGTGCCTGGTGGGGTCGGCCAACCGCGACCCGCGCCGGTTCGAGGACCCGGACCGGTTCGACCCGCGCCGGAGCGCGGCGGTGGAACGGGAGTTCACCGGCGCGTCCACGCATCTGGCGTTCGGCGCGGGCCGCCACTTCTGCCTCGGCGCGCAGCTCGCGCGGATGGAGGCCGAGATCGCGGTGACCGTCCTGCTGGAACGCCTGCCGGACCTGCGCTGGGCCGACGGGTTCGCGCCGGTCGAGACGGGCCTGCTGACGCGGGCGCCCGACGAGCTGCTCGTCGCGGCGCGCTGATCTTCCGTGGGCCGGGCCGTCCAACTGCGGACGGCCCGGCCCACGGAATCTAGGCGCGCTTAAGGAGATCCAGAGATACTCGGGCAGAGGCAGCACAACCTCGGAACTCCCCGGAGGGTCAGGATGAGCATCGCCGGCGAGCAGGAGCTGCAGCTCCCTCCCGATCCGACCGCCACCGCAGGCCAGGGTCCCCCGCCGATGCGCAGCCGGGTGGCCGAGCTGACCCTCCTGCGCGAGCGGGTCGCGGCCGGGCCGAACGCCAAGGCCACGCAGATCCAGCGCGACAAGGGCAAGCTGACCGCGCGCGAGCGCGTCGAGCTGCTGTTCGATCCGGGCACGTTCCACGAGATCGAGGCGCTGCGGCGGCACCGCGCGACCGGGTTCGGGCTGGAGACCAAGCGGCCCCACACCGACGGCGTCGTGACCGGCTGGGGCCTGGTCAACGGCCGGACGGTCTTCGCCTACGCCCACGACTTCCGGATCTTCGGCGGCGCCCTCGGCGAGGCCCACGCCACCAAGATCCACAAGGTGCAGGACATGGCCGAGGCGGCGGGCGCGCCGATCGTCGGGCTGTGCGACGGCGCGGGCGCGCGGATCCAGGAGGGCGTCACCGCCCTCGCCGGGTACGGCGGCATCTTCCAGCGCAACGTCCGGGCCTCGGGCGTGATCCCGCAGATCAGCGTGATGGTCGGCCCGTGCGCGGGCGGCGCGGCGTACTCGCCCGCGCTGACCGACTTCGTGTTCATGGTCCGCGACATCTCGCAGATGTTCATCACCGGCCCGGACGTCGTGCAGGCCGTCACCGGCGAGGTCATCAGCCATGACGGGCTCGGCGGCGCGGACGTCCACGCGACGTCCTCGGGCGTCGCGACGTTCGCCTACGACGACGAGGAGTCCTGCCTCGCCGACGTCCGGTACCTGCTGTCGCTGCTGCCGTCCAACAACCGGGAGGCGCCGCCCGCCGACGCGGTCCCCGCCGACCCGGCGGACCGGCGCACCGAACGGCTCCTTGACCTCGTCCCGGTCGAGTCCAGCCGCGCCTACGACATGCGCGCGGTCATCGCCGAGATCGTGGACAACGGCGAGTTCTTCGAGGTCCACCCGCTGTGGGCGCCGAACGTGGTGTGCGCTCTGGTGCGGATCGACGGGCACCTGACGGGCGTCGTCGCGAACCAGCCCCTGCACCTGGCCGGGGTGCTGGACATTCCCGCGTCGGAGAAGGCGGCCCGGTTCGTCCAGTTCTGCGACGCGTTCAACATCCCGCTGGTGACGCTCGTGGACGTCCCGGGCTTCCTGCCGGGCGTGGACCAGGAGCACAACGGGATCATCCGGCACGGCGCGAAACTGCTGTACGCGTACTGCAACGCGACCGTCCCGCGCGTCCAGGTGATCCTGCGCAAGGCCTACGGCGGGGCGTACATCGTCATGGACTCCCGGTCCATCGGCGCGGACCTGTCACTGGCGTGGCCGACGAACGAGATCGCGGTGATGGGCGCCGAGGGCGCCGCGAACGTGATCTTCCGGCGGGAGATCACGGCCGCCGCCGATCCCGAGGCCGTCCGGCAGATGCGCATCGCGGAGTACAAGACCGAGCTGATGCACCCGTACTACGCGGCCGAGCGCGGGCTCGTGGACGACGTCATCGACCCGGCCGAGACGCGGTCCGCGCTGGCGAGCGCGCTGGCGATGCTGCGGGCCAAGCACCGTCCGCTGCCCGCGCGCAAGCACGGGAACCAGCCGCAGTGACGCCGGAGATCCGCGTGGTGCGCGGCGCGGCCGACGCCGACGACCTCGCCGCGCTCACCGTCGTCCTGCTCGCCCTGCGCCGCCGCGCCGCGACCGGCGCCGAGCCGCCGCGCCGGGCCCCGCGCGCCGTCTGGCGCCACGGCGACCCCGGCTACGTCTCCCCCACCGCCTGGGCCGCTCCCTGATCCTCGCGCGCCGCACACGGCACGCGTTCGTCCGCGCGGCCCGCGCCGATTATGGCGCGGGCCGCGCGGACGAACGGTTTCAGATGACCCTAGATCGGCTTTAACCACGGCCGTGAGCATGGAGCCGGGCGATCATCACCGGAAGCGAGGACACGCCGTGGACCTGCCGGACGTACACCTACTCTCCTCGGGGACGGCGCTGCCCGGCGCCCCGATCTCGAACGCCGAACTGGCCGAGCGGTTCGGCGGCGACGCGCTGTTCGCCGAGTGGGCCGACACGTTCGTCGGCACCCGCAACCGCCACTTCTCGGTGGACCTCGCGACGGCGGAGGTGCGGTTCCGGCTGGCCGACCTCGGCCGGATCGCGGCCGAGAAGGCGCTGGACGCCGCCGGGCTCACCACAGCCGACGTGGACGTCATCGTCATGGGCACGTCCAGCCCGGACCAGCTCATGCCGGCGACGGTGAACGTCATCGCCGACCAGCTCGGCATCAACAATGTCCCGACGTACCAGCTCCAGTCGGGCTGCACCGGGGCCGTCCAGGCGCTGGACGTCGCGCAGCAGGCGCTCCAGACCGGACGGCACCGCACCGCGCTCGTCATCGGCGGCGACACCTGCACCAAGCACCTCGACCTGAACCTGGACCCGGCGAAGCTGTCGCCGTCGGAGCTGGTGCCCGGCCTGATGTTCGGCGACGGCGCGGGCGCGGCGGTGCTGAGCACGACGCCGACGGACGGCTCGGCGGTCCTGCGCAAGGTGCTCGTCCGCCTGACGGGCCTCGGCCGCAAGCCCGGCCACGTCGTGGAGTGGTACGGCCCCGCCGACCTCGCGGACCCGCCGCCGTCGGTGGGCGAGGACTACAAGGCCATCGAGGAGTCCGTGCCGACCATGGCGGTGGAGATCCTGGAGGAGATGCTCGACGACCTGGACTGGAAGGACGTCGACTACCTCCTCCCGCCGCAGCTCTCGGGCAAGATGACCGACCTCATCGTCAAGCGGCTCGCGCTGCCGGACGCGCAGGAGGTCAGCGTCGTCGCCGAGACGGCCAACACGGGGAACGCGCTGCCGTTCTTCCAGCTCGAACGGCTCCTGCCCCGGCTGACGGACCAGGACCGGGCCGTCGCCATCGCGGTCGAGTCGAGCAAGTGGATCAAGGGTGGACTGGCCTTGGAGAAGGTGTCGTGACCGAGACGACCAACGACCTCGCCGAGCTGAAGCAGTACGTCGAGGTCCACGCGCGCGGGCAGCGGATGGCGCCCGACCACTACCGGGCCATCCTCGGACGGATCGACAGCGACGACGACGGGCCGGGTTCGTGGGCCGTCGAGTGGACGCGCGCCGGGGAGCGGCTGGAGGGCGCGGGCGACCTGCTCGGCGCGTCCCGCCACTACGCGATGGCGCGCTTCCCGTTCGTGAACGGCGAGGCGCGGCGCGCGGCGCACGAGCGCGGGCTCGCGGTGTTCGACCGGTGGCGCAAGGACGTCCCGGGCATCGAGCGCCTCGACCTGGACCTCCCGGACGGCACCGTCCGCTGCTGGACGAGCGGCCTGTCCACGACGGACCGCAAGCCGCTGCTCATCGTCTCCGGCGGGATCGTGACGGTGAAGGAGCAGTGGGCGGCCGTCCTCGCGCGCGGCGCGCGGCTCGGGCTGGCGGGCGTCGTCATCGAGCTGCCGGGCGTCGGCGAGAACACGCTGCCGTACTCGGCGCGGTCGTCGTCGCTGCTGTCGGCGATCCTGGACGAGCTGGCCGACCGCGCCGACGTCGGCACGACCTACGCCCTCGCGATGAGCTTCAGCGGCCATCTCGCGCTGCGGGCCGCCGCCGGGGACCAGCGGATCAAGGGCGTCGTCACGACGTGCGCGCCGATCAGCGCGTTCTTCACCGACACCGCGTGGCAGGCGCGGGTGCCGCGCATCACGACGGACACGCTCGCGCACCTGGTCGGGACCAAGCCGTCGCAGGTCTACGACGAGATCCGCGACTGGGCGCTGCCGGCCGAGACGCTGGAGAACCTGACGATCCCCGTCGCGTACGCGGCGAGCCTGCGCGACGAGATCATCCCGCAGGACGAGGTACGGCTGCTGCGCGAGCACGTCCGGACGCTGGGCGTGGTCGCCTACGACGACGTCCACGGCTCCCCCGCGCACACCGGAGAGGTCGGCCTGTGGACGATCCTGTCGATCCTCAAGATGGCGGGCGGACGGCAGGTCCCGCGCGCCCTGCTGACGGCGTCGCTCACCGCGCAGAAGGCCCGGCGCCGGTTCGGGCTTTAGGTCATTCATAGTTCGTTGTTAGACCGCCCCGACACACTGAATACCGGGCAGGGATGCAAGCCCGTGTTTTCCCACAGGGTGTTCACCACGAGGGGCAGTCCAACAGATGACGCGTGGCTTTGGGTTCACCGGATCTGATCAGCCGATCGCCATTGTCGGAATGTCGTGCCGCCTTCCCGGCGCGCCGGATCCGGAGTCCTTCTGGGAACTGCTCAGGGCCGGGCGGAGCGCGATCGGGGAGACGCCCGCCGACCGGTGGGACGCGGCGGCGCTCCAGGACGCGGGCCTCGTCCCGACCCGGCGCGGCGGCTACCTCGACGACGTGGGCCACTTCGATCCGGCGTTCTTCGGCGTCTCGCCCCGCGAGGCCGCCGCGATGGACCCCCAGCAGCGGTTGTTCCTCGAACTGAGCTGGGAGGCGCTGGAGAACGCCGGGATCGTCCCCGCCGACCTGGCGGGCAGCCGCACGGGCGTGTTCGTCGGCGCGATCTGGGACGACTACGCGACCCTGCTGCACCGGTACGGGCTGGAGGCCATCACCCCGCACTCGGTGACGGGCCTGCACCGCGGCATCATCGCCAACCGCGTGTCGTACACGCTGGGGCTGCACGGGCCGTCCCTCACGGTGGACACCGCGCAGTCGTCGTCGCTGGTCGCCGTCCACCTGGCGTGCGAGGCGCTGCGGACCGGCGCGGCGTCGCTGGCCATCGCGGGCGGCGTGAACCTGAACCTGGCGCCGGAGAGCACGGTCGGCGCGGCGAAGTTCGGCGGGCTGTCGCCGGACGGGACGAGCTACACCTTCGACGCCCGCGCCAACGGCTACGTGCGCGGTGAGGGCGGCGGCGCGGTCGTCCTCAAGCCCCTCGCGGCGGCGCTGGCCGACGGCGACCCGGTCTACTGCGTCCTGCACGGCAGCGCGGTCAACAACGACGGCGGCACCGACGGGCTCACGGTCCCGAGCGCGGACGCGCAGGCCGAGGTCATGCGGCTCGCCTACGGGCACGCCGGGGTCGAGCCCGCGCAGGTCCAGTACGTCGAGCTGCACGGCACCGGGACGAAGGTCGGCGACCCGCTCGAAGCGGCGGCGCTCGGCGCGGCCCTCGGGACCGCGCGGCTCGGACGGCCCCCGCTGCGGGTCGGGTCGGCCAAGACCAACGTCGGTCACCTGGAGGGCGCGGCGGGCATCGTCGGGCTGCTGAAGGCGGCGCTCGCCGTCCACCACCGGGAACTGCCGCCGAGCCTGAACTTCGCGACGCCGAACCCGGAGATCCCCCTGGACGATCTCGGGCTGGACGTCCAGACGGACCTGACGCCGTGGCCCGCGCCGGACCTGCCGCTCGTCGCCGGGGTCAGCTCGCTCGGCATGGGCGGGACGAACTGCCACGTCGTGCTGGCCGAGGCGCCCTCCCGGGACGTCCCTGCGGCCTCGCCGGCGCGCGGCCCGCTGCCCCTGCTGCTGTCGGGCCGGAGCGGTGCGGCCGTCCAGGCGCAGGCGGAGCGGATCGCCGCGCGGCTGCGCGCCGGCCTCGACTCGGCGGACGCGGCGTTCTCGCTGGCCACGACCCGGACGGCCTTCGAGCGCCGCGCCGTCGTGGTCGGCGGCACGCGGGACGAGCTGCTGGCGGGCCTGGACGGCGTGACGAGCGACGTGCCGGTGGCCGCGCCCGGCAAGCTGGCGTTCCTGTTCACCGGCCAGGGCAGCCAGCGGGCCGGAATGGGTCGCGAGCTGTACGCGACCTACCCGGTGTTCGCGGAAGCGCTGGACGCGGTGTTCGAGCGCATCGACCTGCCGCTCAAGGAGGTCATGTTCGGCGACGACCCGCGCCTCAACGACACGCAGTACACGCAGACGTCGTTGTTCGCGCTGGAAGTGGCGCTGTTCCGGCTGCTGGAGTCGTGGGGCGTCACGCCCGACCACCTCCTGGGCCACTCGATCGGCGAACTCGCCGCCGCGCACGTTGCGGGAGTCCTGGACCTGGACGACGCCTGCACGCTCGTCGCCGCCCGCGCCCGGCTCATGCAGAGCCTCCCGACCGGCGGCGCGATGGTCGCGCTCCAGGCGACCGAGGACGACGTCCGGCCGTATCTGGACGACTCGGTCTCCATCGCGGCGGTGAACGGCCCGGCGTCCATCGTCGTGTCGGGCGACGCCGAAAAGGTCGAGCAGATCGCCGAGCATTTCAAGGCCCGGCGTCTGACGGTCAGCCACGCGTTCCACTCGCCGCACATGGACCCGATCCTGGACGAATTCCGGGAAATCGCGGCCACGCTCACCTACCGCGAACCGGAAATCCCGATCGCCGCGAACACGACCGGCGATCTCACGACGCCCGAATACTGGGTGAACCACATCCGGAACGCCGTCCGTTTCCACGACGGCCTTCAGGAATTGCAGGCGCAGCGCGTGACCGCGTGCGTCGAGCTGGGCCCGGACCCCGTCCTCGCGGCGCTCGCGCGGACCGCGCTCCCCGACGCCGTCGCGGCGTCGGCCCTGCGGCGCGGCCGGCCGGAACTCCGGACGCTGTTCACCGCGGTCGCCCACGTCCGCGACGTCGACCTGACCCGGACGTTCACCGGCGGACGCCGCGTCACGCTCCCCACCTACCCGTTCCAGCGCGAGCGGTACTGGTTCGACACGACCCGGGCCGCACGCGCCGCGCTCCGCCTGGCCGAGACGTCCGAGGACACGGGCGGGAGCGACGCGGGCGAACTGGCCGGACGGCTCGCCGGGCTGGACGAGGCCGAGCAGGAGCGCGTCCTGCTGGACCTCGTCCGGACGGCCGTCGCGATCGTCCTCGGGCACGTCACGCCGGAGGCCGTCGAGACCGACCGGGCGTTCAAGGACCTCGGCTTCGACTCGCTGAGCAGCGTCGAGCTGCGCGACCGCCTCGCCGGGATGACCGGCCTGCGGCTGCCGCCCGCGCTGCTGTTCAACTACCCGACGCCGAAGGTGCTCGTCCGGCACCTGCGGGCGGAGCTGACCGGCGGCGGCACCGCGTCGGCCGCGGCCGTCGCGACCGTCGCGGCCGACGAGCCGATCGCGATCATCGGCATCGGCTGCCGCTACCCCGGCGACGTCCGGTCCCCCGAGGACCTGTGGCGGATCGTCGCCGACGGCGTGGACGCGGTGTCCGGCTTCCCGACGACGCGCGGCTGGGACCTGGACGCCCTGTTCGACCCCGAGCCCGGCAGGCCCGGCCGCACCTACGCCCGCGAGGGCGGGTTCCTGCACGACGCCGACCGGTTCGACGCCGCGTTCTTCGGGATCAGCCCGCGCGAGGCCGCCGCGATGGACCCGCAGCAGCGGCTGCTGCTGGAGACGTCCTGGGAGGCGATCGAGCGCGCGGGCATCGACCCGTCGGCGCTGCGCGGCAGCGCGACCGGCGTGTTCGTCGGCGCCACCGCCCAGGACTACGGCCCGCGCCTGCACGCCGCCGAGGAGGGGCTGAGCGGCTACCTGCTGACGGGCAACACCGCGAGCGTGGCGTCCGGCCGCGTCGCCTACACGCTCGGACTCGAAGGCCCTGCCGTCACGGTCGACACCGCGTGCTCGTCGTCGCTGGTGGCGCTGCACCTGGCGGCGCAGGCGCTCCGGCAGGGCGAGTGCGGGCTGGCGCTGGCGGGCGGCGTGACCGTCATGGCCAACCCGGGCATGTTCGTGGAGTTCGGCAAGCAGCGCGGCCTCGCCGCCGACGGCCGGTGCAAGGCGTTCGCCGCCGCCGCCGACGGCACCGCGTGGGCCGAGGGCGCCGGGCTGCTCGTCCTGGAGCGGCTGTCGGACGCGCGGCGCAACGGCCACCCGGTCGTCGCGGTCCTCGCGGGCTCGGCGATCAACCAGGACGGCGCGAGCAACGGGCTGACCGCGCCGAACGGGCCGTCCCAGGAGCGCGTCATCCGGCGGGCGCTGGCCGGCGCGGGCCTGGCGCCGCACGAGGTGGACGCGGTCGAGGCGCACGGCACCGGGACGTCCCTCGGCGACCCGATCGAGGCCGAGGCGATCATCGCGACGTACGGGCAGGGGCGGGAGACGCCGCTGCTGCTCGGCTCGCTGAAGTCCAACATCGGGCACAGCCAGGCGGCGGCGGGCGTCGGCGGCGTCATCAAGATGATCGAGGCGATGCGGCACGAGCTGCTGCCGCGCACGCTGCACGTGGACGCGCCGTCCCCGCACGTGGACTGGTCGGCGGGCGCGGTGGACCTGCTCACCGAGCCCCGGCCGTGGTCGCGCGGGGACCGTCCGCGCCGCGCGGGCGTGTCGTCGTTCGGGATCAGCGGGACGAACGCGCACGTCATCATCGAGGAGCCCCCGGCGGCCGAGCCCGCCGCGACGTCCGCCGGGACCGGCCCGGTCGCGGTGCCGGTGTCGGCGCGGACGGACGGAGCGCTCCAGAACCGGGCCGCCGCGCTGCACGCGCTGGTCGAGGCTGACCCGTC
Organism: Actinomadura rubteroloni; assembly: GCF_002911665.1. Classification (NCBI taxonomy): domain Bacteria; kingdom Bacillati; phylum Actinomycetota; class Actinomycetes; order Streptosporangiales; family Thermomonosporaceae; genus Actinomadura; species Actinomadura rubteroloni. The sequence continues at coordinate 235,771 of NZ_MTBP01000005.1, read as the reverse complement.
GTCCGACGTGCGCGCGCTGGCGCTCTCGCTCGCGACGACGCGGACGGCGTTCGAGGAGCGCGCCGCCGTGGTGGCCGCCGACCGGGACGAGCTGCTGGCCGGGCTGGACGCCCTGGCGTCCGGCGCGACACACCCGAGCCTCGTCCGGGCGATGGCGGGATCGGGCAGGCTGGCGTTCCTGTTCACCGGCCAGGGCAGCCAGCGGGCCGGGATGGGCCGCGAACTCTACGAGACCTACCCGGTCTTCGCCGAGGCTCTGGACGCAGTATTCGCACGGATCGACCTGCCTCTCAAAGACGTCATGTTCGGCGACGACCCCCGCCTCAACGACACCCAGTTCACCCAGACCGCGTTGTTCGCCCTCGAAGTCGCGTTGTTCCGGCTGTACGAGTCGTGGGGCGTCAAGCCCGACCACCTGCTCGGCCACTCGATCGGCGAGCTGGCCGCCGCGCATGTCGCCGGGGTTCTCGACCTGGACGACGCGTGCACACTCGTCGCCGCCCGCGCCCGGCTCATGCAAAGCCTGCCGACCGGCGGCGCGATGATCGCCCTCCAGACCACCGAAGAGTCGGTTGAGCCCTACCTGAACGACGCGGTCTCCATCGCGGCCGTGAACGGCCCGAACTCGATCGTCATCTCCGGTGACGAAGCCGCCGCCGAGGAGATCGCCCAGCACTTCAAGGCGCGGCGTCTGACGGTCAGCCACGCGTTCCACTCGCCGCACATGGCCCCGATCCTGGACGAGTTCCGGGAGATCGCGGCCACGCTGACCTACCACCAGCCGAAGATCCCCATCGCGGCGAACACGACCGGCGACATCACGACCGCCGAGTACTGGGTGGGCCACATCCGCAACGCCGTCCGCTTCCACGACGGCCTGCGCGAACTCCAGGCGCAGGGCGTCACCGCGTTCCTCGAACTCGGCCCCGACCCCGTCCTGTCCGCGCTGGCCCGCACGGGCCTGGACGGCGTGGACGCGGCGTTCGCGGCGCTGCGCCGGTCGCGGCCCGAGGCCCGCACGGTCGTCCTCGCGCTCGCGCAGCTCCACGCGCGCGGCGTCGCGCTCGACTGGCCCGCGTTCACCGGCCCGGCCGGACGCGTGGACGTCCCGACCTACCCCTTCGAGCGCCGCTCGTACTGGCTCGCCCCCAACGCCGGGACGAGCCTCGCGGCGGCGCACGGCCTGCTCGGCGCCCCGATCAGCCTCGCCGACGGCGGCCAGATCCTGTTCACCGGACGCCTGTCCCTCGCGAACCGGGCGTGGCTGGCCGACCACGTCATCGCCGGGGCCACGCTGCTGCCCGGCACCGCGTTCGTGGAGATCGCGCTGGAGGCCGGACGCCAGACCGGGCACGACCGGCTCGCCGACCTCACGCTGGAACGGCCGCTGATCCTGCCGGCGACGGGCGCGGTGGAGATCCAGGCGATCGTCGGCCCGGTCACCGGCGACGGCGGACGGACGATCGGCGTCCACTCCCGTCCCGCCGGGGACGACGAAGCGCCCTGGACCCGGCACGCCACCGGCACGCTGACCTGGGACGACGCGTCCGCCACCCCACAGGGCGGCGTCTGGCCGCCCGAGGGCGCGGCCCCGCTCGACCTGGCCGACCTCTACGACCGCCTCGCCGACGGCTCCTACGCCTACGGCCCGGCGTTCCAGGGTGTCACGGCGGCCTGGCGGCGCGGCGACGAGACCTTCGTGGACCTGCGCCTGCCCGCCGACCTCGAACCGGACGCCGCGCGGTTCGGCGTCCACCCCGCGCTGCTCGACGCGGCCCTGCACCTCGTCGTGCTGAGCGAGGAGCCCACCGGGCCGCCGCGCCTGCCGTTCGCGTGGACGGGCGTCGGCCTGCACGCGCGCGGCGCCACGGAGCTGCGGGCGCGCATCACGCCGTCCGGTCCGGACGCGGTCTCCCTGACGCTCACCGACGCGGCGGGCGCGCCGGTCGTGTCGGTCGCGGAACTGACGCTGCGGCAGGCCGACCCGGCCGCGCTGGCGGAGGCCGACGACGCGCTGTTCCACGTCGAGTGGGTGCCGGTGCCCGCGCAGGAGGCGGCCGGGGACCTCACGGTCGTCCGGCTCCCCGACGACCCCGCGACCGCGCTGGACGCCGCCGCCGGGGCGCTAGCCCGCGTGCAGGAATGGCTCGCGTCCGGCGCCCAGGGCCGGCTGGCGGTCGTGACGCGGGGCGCCGTGCGCGTCGGCGCCGACGACTCCCCGCCCGACCCGCGCGTCGCCGCCGCCTGGGGCCTGCTGCGGACGGCGCAGTCCGAGCACCCGGGCCGGATCGTGCTCGCCGACGTGGACGACCCCGCGACCGCCGAGCGGGCCGTCGCGACCGGCGGCACCGACCAGTTCGCCGTCCGGGACGGCGCCCACTACGCGCCCCGGCTGGCCCGGCTCGCGGCCCCGGCCGCCCCGGCGCCCGCGCTGGACGGCCGGGTGCTGATCACCGGCGGCACCGGCGCGCTCGGCGGCCTCGTCGCCCGCCACCTGGTGACCGCGCACGGCGCCCGAGACCTGCTGCTCGTCAGCCGGCGCGGCCCCGACGCGCCCGGCGCGCTGGAGCTGGAAGCCGAACTCACCGCGCACGGCGCGTCCGTCACGATCGCCGCGTGCGACACCACCGACGCCGACGCGCTCGCCGCGCTGCTGGCCGAGCACCCGGTCACCGCCGTGATCCACGCGGCCGGGACGCTGGACGACACGACCGTCGAGTCGCTCACCCCCGAACGGCTCGCGACCGTCCTGCGGCCCAAGGCCGACGCCGCGTGGACCCTGCACCGGCTCACCGCCGACAACCCGGACCTGACGCACTTCGTGCTGTTCTCGTCCATCTCGACCGTCATAGGCAACCCGGGCCAGGCGAACTACGCGGCGGCCAACGGGTTCCTGGACGCGCTCGCCGAGCACCGCGCCGCGAGCGGCCTCCCGGCGACGTCCATCGCGTGGGGCCTGTGGGACGAGTCCGGCGGCATGGCCGGGGAGAACGCGGGCGCGGGACGCTCGCGTCTCGGCCGCCAGGGCGTCGCCGCGCTCGGCACCGAACACGGCCTCGCGCTCCTGGACGTCGCGCTGGGCCTGGCCGACCCGACGGTCGTCGCGGTCGCGCTCGACACCGCCGCGCTGCGGGCGCGGGCCGCCGACGGCACGCTGTCGCCGCTGTTCCGGGGGCTCGTCCGCGCCCCGGCCCGCCGCGCCGCGACGGCCGCGCCGTCCTCGCTGGCGCAGCGCCTCGCGGGACTGTCCGGCCCGGCGCAGGAGGAAGAGATCCTGGCCCTGGTGCGGACCGCGACCGCCGCCGTCCTCGGCCACGACTCCCCGGACGCGCTCGACACCGACCGCGCGTTCAAGGAACTCGGGTTCGACTCGCTCACGTCCGTCGAGCTGCGCAACCAGCTCAACACCGCGACGGGCCTGGTGCTGCCGGCCACGCTGGTGTTCGACCACCCCTCCCCGGCCGCGGTCGCGGCGTTCCTGCGGAGGCGGGTGAGCGGCGCGGACCGTCCGGCCGCCGTGACCGTCCGCGCCACGGCCGCCGCCGACGACCCGATCGCGATCGTCGCGATGGCGTGCCGCTACCCCGGCGACGTCAACTCGCCCGAAGACCTGTGGAAACTCGTCGCGGACGGCGTGGACGCCATCTCGACGTTCCCCGCGAACCGGGGCTGGGACCTGGACGCCCTCTACCACCCCGACCCCGACCACACCGGCACGTCCTACTCCCGGCACGGCGGGTTCCTGCACGACGCGCCCGCGTTCGACCCGGACTTCTTCGGCATCTCGCCCCGCGAGGCCCTCGCCATCGACCCGCAGCAGCGCATCCTGCTGGAGGTCGCGTGGGAGGCGATCGAGCGCGGCGGCATCGACCCGGGCGCGCTGCGCGGCAGCCGCACCGGCGTGTTCGCCGGCGTCATGTACGACGACTACGGCGCGCGGCTCCGCCCCGCCCCCGAGGGCTTCGAGGGGTACGTCGGGAACGGCAGCATGGCGAGCATCGCGTCCGGCCGCGTGTCCTACACGCTCGGGCTCGAAGGCCCGGCCGTCACGGTCGACACCGCGTGCTCGTCCTCGCTCGTCGCGCTGCACCTGGCGGCGCAGGCGCTCCGCAACGGCGAGTGTGAACTGGCGCTGGCGGGCGGCGTGACGGTCATGTCCACGCCCGCGACGTTCATCGAGTTCAGCCGCCAGCGCGGCCTGTCGCCGGACGGGCGCTGCAAGGCGTTCTCCGCGTCCGCCGACGGGACGGCCTGGAGCGAGGGCGCCGGGTTCCTGCTGCTGGAGCGCCTGTCGGACGCGCGCCGCAACGGCCACCCGGTCGTCGCCGTCGTCCGGGGCACGGCCGTGAACCAGGACGGCGCGTCCAACGGCCTGACCGCGCCGAACGGTCCGTCGCAGGAGCGCGTCATCCGGCAGGCCCTCGCCGCCGCCCGCCTCGCGCCCGCCGACGTGGACGCGGTCGAGGCGCACGGCACCGGGACGTCCCTCGGCGACCCGATCGAGGCGCAGGCCCTGCTCGCCGCCTACGGGCAGGAGCGCGAGACGCCGCTGCTGCTCGGCTCGCTGAAGTCCAACATCGGGCACAGCCAGGCGGCGGCCGGGGTCGGCGGCATCATCAAGATGATCCACGCGATGCGGCACGGCGTGCTGCCCCGGACGCTGCACGTGGACGCGCCGTCGCCGCACGTGGACTGGACGTCCGGCGCCGTCGAGCTGCTGACCGAGCCGCGCCCGTGGCCGGAGACGGGCCGGGCGCGCCGCGCCGCCGTGTCGTCGTTCGGCATCAGCGGCACCAACGCCCACGTGATCATCGAGGAGGCGCCGGGCGAGCCCGCCGCCGAGCGGCCGGACGTCCCGGCCGTGTGGCCGCTGTCGGCGCGCTCTCCGGAGGCGCTGCGCGACCACGCCGCGCGGCTCGCCGCGTCCGCCGCCGAGCTGGACCCGGCCGACGTCGCGTTCTCGCTGGCGACCCGGTCGCGGTTCCCGTACCGCGCGGCGGTCGTGGGCGCGTCCCGGGACGAGCTGCTGGACGCGCTCGGCGCGCTGGCGCGGGGCGAGACGGCCCCGCACCACGTGGAGGGACGGGCGAAGCTCGCGTTCCTGTTCACGGGCCAGGGCAGCCAGCGCGCCGGAATGGGCCGCGAGCTCTACGACACTTTCCCGGTCTTCGCCGACGCGCTGGACGCCGTTCTCGACCGCATCGACCTTCCGCTCAAGGAAGTGATGTTCGGCGACGACCCGCGCCGCAACGAGACCCGGTTCACGCAGACCTCGCTGTTCGCGCTGGAGGTCGCGCTCTACCGGCTGTTCGAGTCGTGGGGCGTCACGCCCCACCATCTGCTCGGCCATTCCGTCGGCGAGATCGCCGCCGCGCACGTCGCCGGGGTCCTGGACCTGGACGACGCCTGCGCGCTCATCGCCGCGCGCGGAGAACTCATGCAGAGCCTCCCGCCCGGCGGCGCGATGATCGCCCTCCAGGCCACCGAAGAGTCGGTCGAGCCCTACCTGAACGACGCGGTCTCCATCGCCGCCGTGAACGGCCCGAACTCGATCGTCATCTCCGGTGAAGAGGCCGCCGCCGAGGAGATCGCGCAGCACTTCAAGGCGAAGCGCCTGACCGTCAGCCACGCGTTCCACTCGCCGCTGATGGACCCGATCCTGGACGAATTCCGGGCGATCGCCGCGACGCTCACCTACCACGAGCCGAAAATCCCGATCGCCGCGAACACGGCCGGCGACATCACCACGGCCGAGTACTGGACGAACCACATCCGCAACGCCGTCCGGTTCCACGACGGCCTGCGGGAATTGCAGGCGAACGGCGTCACGACGTACCTGGAGATCGGCCCGGACGCCGTCCTCGCGACTCTCGCCGACGGTCCCGCCGCGTCCGCGCTCAGCCGCAAGAAGCCCGAGCGGGCCGCGCTGGACGCCGCGCTCGCGCACCTGTTCCAGACCGGCGTCCCGGTCGACTGGACGGCCGTCCCGGCGGGCGGGCGCCACGTCGAGCTGCCGACCTACCCGTTCCAGCGCGCGGAGTACTGGCTCGCGCCGCCCGCCGCGACCGGCGACCTCGGCGCCGCCGGGCTCACCGGCACCGGCCACCCGCTGCTCGGCGCGGTCCTGGAGCCCGCCGACGGCGACGGGCTCGTCCTCACCGGACGGGTCTCGCTCGCCGCGCAGCCGTGGCTGGCCGACCACGCGATCCTCGGGACGCCGCTGCTGCCCGCGAGCGCGTTCGTGGAGCTGGCCGCCCAGGCGGGCCGCCGCCTCGGGCTGGACCGCGTCGAGGACCTGACGCTGGAGCAGCCGCTCGCGCTGACCCCGGCGGGCGCCGTGCAGCTTCAGGTCGTCGTGGCCGGGCCGGATGCGTCCGGCACGCGGCCCGTCGCGATCCACTCGCGCACCGCCGACGAGCCGGGCTGGACGCGGCACGCGACCGGCGCGCTGAGCGACCGCGTCCCCGCCGCCGAGCCGCTGCCCGCCGCGTGGCCGCCGCCCGGCGCGACGCCGCTGGACGTGGACGAACTGCACGACGACCTCGCCGCGCAGGGCTACCACTACGGCCCGCTGTTCCAGGGCGTCACCGGGCTGTGGAAACTCAACGACACCTACTACGCCGACCTGAGCCTGCCCGGCGACACCGACGTCGCGCCCTACGCCGTCCACCCGGCGCTGCTGGACGCGGCGCTGCGCCCGCTGACCGTGGACAACGAGCCCGGCCGGATCCGGCTGCCGTTCTCGTGGTCCGGCGTGACGTTCCACGGCACCGCCTCCCCGGCGGCGGCGCGGGTCGCGCTCACGCCGACCGGCGCCGACACGGTCACGCTCACGATCGCCGACGCCGCCACCGGGGCGCCGCTCATCACGGTCGACGCGCTCGGCGTCCGCCCGTACACGCCGGACGGTCCGCACCGTGACGCCCTGTTCGGGCTGGCATGGCGGCCGATCCGTCCCGCGTCCGACCAGCCGCAGAGCTGGACCGTCGTCGGTGCGGACGCGGCCCTCACCACCGCGCTCGGGGCGACCGCGAGCGATGGCCTCCCGGCGGACGCCGCCGGGCCGGTGCTGCTCCCGGCGGGCTGGTCCGGCGACCCGGCCGAAGGCGTCCACGCCGAGACGGCCCGTGTGCTGGGACTGGTCCAGGCGTGGCTGGCGTCCGACGCGACGACCCCGCTGGTGGTCGTGACGCGCGGCGCCGTCGCGACCGGGGCCGACGACGACGTCACCGACCTCGCCGCCGCCGCGCTGTGGGGGCTCGTCCGGTCCGCGCAGGCCGAGCACCCCGACCGGCTCGTGCTGCTGGACGCGGACGACGACGAAGCCTCGCTGCGGGCCGTCCCGGCGGCGGTGGCGTCCGGCGAACCGCAGCTCGCGGTGCGCGGCGGCGCCGTCCACGTGCCGCGCCTGGAACGGCGGCGGGCGTCGGCGGAGGCGGTGTCGCCGTTCGGCGGCGACGGCGCGGTCCTCATCACGGGCGGCACCGGCTCGCTCGGCGCGCTGCTGGCCCGGCACCTGGTGGAACGGCACGACGTCAGGGACCTGCTGCTCGTCAGCCGGCGCGGCCCCGATGCCCCCGGCGCGCTGGAGCTGGAAGCCGAACTCACCGCGCACGGCGCGTCCGTCACGATCGCCGCGTGCGACACCACCGACCGCGTCGCGCTCGCCGCGCTGCTGGCCGGGCGCACCGTGAGCGCGGTCGTCCACGCGGCCGGGACGCTGGACGACGCCATCGTCGAGTCGCTGACCCCCGAACGCCTCGCGACCGTCCTGCGGCCCAAGGCGGACGCGGCGTGGAACTTCCACCGGCTCGTCCCGGAGACGCCGCTGTTCCTGTTCTCCTCGGTGTCGGGCGTCCTCGGCACGCCCGGCCAGGCGAACTACGCGGCGGCGAACACCTTCCTCGACGCGCTCGCCCAGCACCGGCGCGCGAACGGGCTGCCCGGCGCGTCCCTCGCCTGGGGCCTGTGGGCCGAGACCGGCGCGATGACCGGCACGCTGAGCGACGCCGACCTGGCCCGGCTCGGGCGCGGCGGCATCCTCCCGCTGACCGCCGAGCAGGGGCTCGCGCTGTTCGACGTCGCGGTGGCCTCGGACGCGGCGCTGGTCGTCCCGGCCCGGCTCGACCTGGCCGCGCTGCGCGCCGAGCCCCCGGCCGTCCTGCGGGATCTCATCCGGACACCCGTCCGGCGCGCCGCCGCCCCCGCGTCCTCGCTCACCGACCGGCTGCGCCGCGCGGACGCCGACGAGCGCGACACGATCCTGCTCGACCTCGTCCGGACGAACGTCGCGACCGTCCTCGCACACGCCACGCCCGAGACCATCGACCCGCACCGGGGCTTCAGCGAGAGCGGCTTCGACTCGCTGACCGCCGTCGAGCTGCGCAACCGCCTCAACACGGCGACCGGGCTGCGGCTGCCCGCGACGCTGGTGTTCGACCACCCGACCCCGGCCGCGCTCACCGCGCACCTGAAGCACGAACTGCTCGGCACGGGCGACGCGCTCGTCCCCGCCGCGCCCGCCGGCCGGGCCGAGCCGGACGAGCCGATCGCGATCGTCGCGATGGGCTGCCGCTACCCCGGCGGCGTCGCGACGCCCGAGGACCTGTGGCGGCTCGTCGCCGGCGGCGCGGACGCCGTCAGCGGGTTCCCCGACAACCGGGGCTGGGACCTGGAGCGCCTCTACGACCCCGACCCCGACCGCACCGGCAGCTCGTACGCGCGGGAGGGCGGCTTCCTCACCGACGCCGACCGCTTCGACCCGGCGTTCTTCGGGATCTCGCCGCGCGAGGCCCTGGCCATCGACCCGCAGCAGCGCATCCTGCTGGAGGTCGCGTGGGAGACGTTCGAGAGGGCGGGGATCACGCCGGACTCGGTGCGCGGCAGCGCGACGGGCGTGTTCACGGGCGTCATGTACAACGACTACGGCTCGCGGCTGCACACCGCGCCCGAGGGGTTCGAGGGGTATCTCGTCACCGGGAGCGCGGGCAGCGTCGCGTCCGGGCGGATCGCGTACACGTTCGGGCTCGAAGGCCCGGCCGTCACGGTCGACACCGCGTGCTCGTCGTCGCTGGTGGCGCTGCATCTCGCGGCGCAGGCGCTCCGCAACGGCGAATGCGGGCTGGCGCTGGCGGGCGGCGTGACGGTCATGGCGACGCCCGCGACGTTCATCGAGTTCAGCCGCCAGCGCGGGCTCTCGCCGGACGGGCGGTGCAAGGCGTTCGCCGCCGCCGCCGACGGCACCGGCTGGGGCGAGGGTGCGGGGCTGCTGCTGCTCGAACGGCTCTCGGACGCGGAGAAGAACGGGCACCCCGTGCTCGCCGTGATCCGGGGCACCGCGATCAACCAGGACGGGACGAGCAGCCAGCTCTCCGCGCCGAGCGGCCCGTCGCAGCAGCGGGTGATCCGACAGGCGCTCGCCGCCGCCCGCCTCGCGCCCGCCGACGTGGACGCGGTCGAGGCGCACGGCACCGGCACCCGGCTCGGCGACCCGATCGAGGCGCAGGCGCTGCTCGCCACCTACGGGCAGGACCGGGAGACGCCGCTGCTGCTCGGGTCGATCAAGTCGAACATCGGGCACACGCAGGCCGCCGCCGGGGTCGCCGGGATCATCAAGATGGTCGAGGCGATGCGGCACGGCGTCCTGCCGAAGACGCTGCACCTGGACGAGCCGTCGCCCTACGTGGACTGGACGACCGGGTCCGTCGAACTCCTCGCCGACAGCACGCCGTGGCCGGACGTCGGCCGTCCCCGGCGGGCGGGCGTGTCGTCCTTCGGGATCAGCGGGACCAACGCGCACGTCATCATCGAGCAGCCGCCCGCCGCCGAGCCGGCGGCCCCGGCCGCGCCCGCCGGGCCACTGCCGCTGGTGCTGTCGGCGCGGTCGCCGGAGGCGCTGCGGGACCAGGCCGCGCGGCTCGGCGCGGCACTCGGCGACGTGGACCCGGTGGCCGCCGCGTACACGCTCGCCGCGACGCGGACCGTGTTCGACCACCGCGCGGTCGTCGTCGGCGACCGGGACGGGCTGCTGCGCGGCCTCGACGCGCTCGCCACCGGGACTCCGGCCGACAACGTGGTCCAGGGCGCGGCAGGCCCCGGGAAGCTGGCGTTCCTGTTCACTGGCCAGGGCAGTCAGCGCGCCGGAATGGGCCGCGAGCTTTACGACGCCTATCCGGTGTTCGCCGAGGCGCTGGACGCGGTGTTCGCGCGGATCGACCTGCCGCTCAAGGACGTCATGTTCGGCGACGACCCGCGTCTCAACGACACGCAGTTCACCCAGACCGCGTTGTTCGCGCTGGAAGTCGCTCTCTACCGGCTCCTGGAGTCGTGGGGCGTCAAGCCCGACCGTCTCCTGGGCCACTCGATCGGTGAACTCGCCGCCGCGCACGTCGCGGGAGTCCTGGACCTGGACGACGCGTGCAAACTGGTGGCGGCCCGTGCCCGGCTCATGCAGAGCCTCCCGACCGGCGGCGCGATGATCGCGCTCCAGACCACCGAAGAGTCGGTCGAGCCCTACCTGAACGACGCGGTCTCGATCGCGGCGGTCAACGGGCCGAACTCGATCGTCATCTCCGGTGAAGAGGCCGCCGCCGAGGAAATCGCGCAGCACTTCAAGGCGAAGCGCCTGACCGTCAGCCACGCGTTCCACTCGCCGCTGATGGACCCGATCCTCGAAGAATTCCGCGCCATCGCCGCAACGCTCACCTACCACGAGCCGAAAATCCCGATCGCCGCGAACACGACCGGCGACATCACGACTCCCGACTACTGGGTGGGCCACATCCGCAACGCCGTCCGGTTCCACGACGGCCTGCGCGAACTCGACGACAACGGCGTTACCACGCTGCTCGAACTCGGCCCCGACCCCGTCCTGACGGCGCTCGCCCGGACGGCGTTCACCGAGGTCGCGGCGGCGTCCGTCCTGCGCCGCAAGCGGCCCGAGGTCCCCGCGCTGCTCGCCGCGCTCGGCACCGCCCACGCGCACGGCGCGAAGGTGGACTGGACGCGGATCGTCCCCGCGTCCGCGCTCGCGCCGCTGCCCACCTACCCGTTCCAGCACGCCCGCTACTGGCTCGACGCGCCCGCGACCGGCGAGCCCGCCGACGCCGACGGGCTCGGCCTGAGCGCGACCGGCCACCCGCTCGTCACCGCCGCCGTCGAGGACGTCGAGGGCGACGGCCTGACGCTCACCGGCCGGATCTCGCTGCGCACGCACCCCTGGCTCGCCGACCACGCCGTCTCGGGCACCACGCTGTTCCCCGGCACCGGCTTCGTGGAACTGCTGCTGCACGCCGGGAGCCTCGCGGGCGCTCCGCACCTGGCGGACCTCACACTGGAGAGCCCGCTCGTCCTGCCCGCCGACGCCCCGGTGCGGCTGCGGGTCGTCGTCGGGACGGCCGCCGAGGACGGCACGCGGACGGTCGCCGTCCACGCCCGCGCCGGCGACGGCCCCTGGACGCGGCACGCGAGCGGCGCCCTCACGACGGCCGGGTCCGCGCCGGAGCCGGTGCGCGTCCCGGACGGCGCCGTCCCGCTCGACGCCGCCGACCACTACGAGAACGTCGCCGACCTCGGCTACGGCTACGGCCCCGCCTTCCGCGGCCTGCGCGCCGCCTGGCGGGACGGCGACGACGCCTACGCCGAGGTCGTCCTGCCCGACGGCGTGGACGCGGCCGGGTACGGCGTCCACCCGGCGCTGCTGGACGCCGCGCTGCACGCGCTCGGCCTCGTCCGCGACCTGACCGGCGAGGTGCCGTTCCTGTGGAGCGGGGTCACGCTGCACGGCGCGGGCGCGACGGCGCTGCGCGTCCGGCTCGCCCCGGCCGGGGACGACACGGTCCGGCTGACGATCGCCGACCAGGCCGGGAACCCGGTGCTGACCGCCGACGCGCTGACGCTGCGCGCGATCGCCGTCGAGCGGAACCGGCGCGCGAGCACCCTGTTCGACCTGGACTGGGTCCCGGTCGCCCCGGCCGCCGCGCCCGCCGACGTCGTCCCGCTGGCCGGCGACCCCGCCGCGCTCGCGGCCGACGGACGGTTCGTCCTCGCCCCCGTCGCGCCGGACGACGCGCACGCCACCGCGCACGTGGCGCTCGCGCTCGTCCAGGAGTGGCTGGCCGCCGACGCGGGCCGGCTCGTCCTCGTCACGCGGGACGCGCTGACCGACCCGGCGCAGGCGACGGTGTGGGGGCTCGTCCGGTCGGCGCAGACGGAGAACCCCGACCGGTTCGTCCTGCTCGACCTCGACGGCGACCCCGCGTCGGAGGCGGCGGTCCCGGCGGCGCTCGCGACCGGGGAACCGCAGCTCATGATCCGGGCGGGCGTGCCGCTCGTCCCCCGGCTCGTCCGCGCGGCCGACGCGCCCGGCACGCCGATCACCCCGGACCCGGACGGCACCGTCCTCATCACCGGTGGAACCGGCGCGCTCGGGTCGCTGGTCGCCCGGCACCTCGTCACGGCGCACGGCGCGCGGCACCTGCTGCTGACCAGCCGCCGCGGCCGGGACGCGGCCGGCGCCGCCGACCTGGAAGCCGACCTCGCCGCGCTCGGCGCCGACGTCACGATCGCCGCCTGCGACACCGCCGACGCCGACGCGCTCGCCGCGCTGCTGGCCACCGTCGAGCGTCCGCTGACGGCGGTGATCCACTCGGCGGGCGTGCTGGACGACGGCGTCGTCACGTCCCTCACGCCGGACCGTCTCGACACAGTGCTCCGCGCGAAGGCGGACGCGGCGGGGAACCTGGACCGGCTCGTGCCGGACGTCCCGCTCGTCCTGTTCTCGTCCGCCGCCGGGATCCTCGGGAACGCGGGCCAGGGCAACTACGGCGCTGCGAACACGTTCCTGGACGCGCTCGCGCGGCGCCGGCACGCGGAGGGCCGTCCCGCGACGTCCATCGCTTGGGGCCTCTGGGACGGGACCGGCGCGATGACGGGCACCCTCACCGACACCGACCGGGGGCGGCTCGCCAAGGCGGGCGTCCTGCCGCTCAGCGCGGAGCAGGGCCTCGACCTCCTCGACGCGGCCCTCGGCGCGGGCGGCCCGGTGACCGTGGCGACGCGGTTCGACCGGACGGCCCTGCGCGCCCTGGACACCGCGATCCCGGCGGTCCTGCGCGGGCTCGTCCCAGCCCCGGCGCGCACGGCCCCGGCCGGACGCGACCGCGACACGCTCGACCTGGTCCGGGAGGCCGTCGCGGCGGTCCTCGGCCACGCCGACCCGGCCGGGATCGACACCGGGCAGGCGTTCAAGGAGCTGGGCTTCGACTCGCTGATGGCCGTGGAGCTGCGCAACCGCCTCAACACGGCGACCGGACTGCGGCTGCCCGCGACGCTCGTGTTCGACTACCCGACGGCCGCGGTGCTGGCCCGTCACTTGGCGGCGGAGCTGTCCGGCGGCGCCGAGGAGATCACCGCCGGGACGACCGCCGCCGCCGTGGACGACGACCTGATCGCGATCGTCGCGATGGCGTGCCGCTACCCCGGCGACGTCAACTCCCCCGCGGACCTGTGGAAACTGGTCGCCGGGGGCGTGGACGCGATCACGCCGTTCCCGTCCGACCGGGGCTGGGACGACGACCTCTACGACCCCGACCCCGAACGCGCCGGCCGCTCGTCCACCCGGCACGGCGGGTTCCTGCACCGCGCCGCCGACTTCGACCCGGCGTTCTTCGGCATCTCGCCGCGCGAGGCCCTCGCCATCGACCCGCAGCAGCGCATCCTGCTGGAGATCGCGTGGGAGACGTTCGAGCGGGCGGGCATCGACCCGGCGGCCGTCCAGGGCACCGCGACCGGGGTGTTCACCGGGGTCATGTACGACGACTACGCCGGGCGGCTGCTCGACCGCCGTCCCGACGAGCTGGACGGCTACGTCGGGACCGGCAGCGCGGGCAGCATCGCGTCCGGCCGGATCGCCTACACGTTCGGGCTCGAAGGCCCGGCGGTCACGGTCGACACCGCGTGCTCGTCCTCGCTGGTGGCGCTGCACCTGGCCGCGCAGGCGCTGCGCAACGGCGAGTGCTCGCTCGCGCTCGCGGGCGGCGTGACGGTCATGGCCACGCCCTCGACGTTCGTCGAGTTCAGCCGGCAGCGCGGACTCGCCCCCGACGGCCGGTGCAAGCCGTTCTCCGCCGCCGCCGACGGGACGGCCTGGGCCGAGGGCGCCGGGCTCCTGCTCGTGGAGCGGCTGTCGGACGCACGGCGCAACGGGCACCCGGTCCTCGCCGTCCTGCGCGGGAGCGCGATCAACCAGGACGGCGCGTCCAACGGGCTGACCGCGCCGAGCGGGCCGTCGCAGCAGCGGGTCATCCGGCAGGCGCTCGCGTCCGCGCGGCTCACGCCGTCCGAGGTGGACGCCGTCGAGGCGCACGGCACCGGCACCCGGCTCGGCGACCCGATCGAAGCGCAGGCCCTCCTCGCCACCTACGGGCAGGACCGGGAGACGCCGCTGCTGCTCGGCGCACTGAAGTCCAACATCGGGCACACGCAGGCCGCCGCCGGGGTCGCCGGGATCATCAAGATGGTCGAGGCGATGCGGCACGGCGTCCTGCCGAGGACGCTGCACGTGGACGCGCCGAGTCCCGAGGTGGACTGGGACGCCGGGGCCGTCGCGCTCGTGACCGAGGACGTCCCGTGGCCTGAGACCGGGCGTCCGCGCCGGGCGGCCGTGTCGTCGTTCGGGATCAGCGGGACGAACGCGCACGTCATCATCGAGCAGGCGCCCGAGACGGCCGCGCCCGAGCCCGCCGGGGCGCCGCGCACGCTGCCGTGGCTGCTGTCGGCGAAGTCCGACGCGGCGCTGCGGGACCGGGCGCGGGACCTGCGCGACCGGGTCGCCGCCGCTCCCGAGCTGGACGCGGCGGCCGTCGCCCGCGCGCTGCGCGGCCGGCCCGCGTTCGACCGGCGGGCCGCCGTGGTGGCCGCAGACCGGGACGGCTTCCTCGCCGGGCTGGACGCGCTCGCGTCCGGCTCCGGGCACCCGGGGGTCGTAGAAGCGGCCACGAGCACCGGCAAGCTCGCCTTCCTGTTCACGGGTCAGGGCAGTCAGCGCGCCGGAATGGGCCGCGAACTCTACGAGACCTACCCGGTCTTCGCCGAGGCTCTGGACGCAGTATTCGCACGGATCGACCTGCCGCTCAAGGACGTCATGTTCGGCGACGATCCGCGCCTCAACGACACCCAGTTCACGCAGACCGCATTGTTCGCGCTGGAAGTCGCGCTGTACCGGCTGTTCGAGGCGTGGGGCGTCAAGCCCGACCACCTGCTCGGCCACTCCATCGGTGAACTCGCTGCCGCACACGTCGCCGGGGTTCTCGACTTGGACGACGCTTGCAAGCTCGTGGCGGCCCGCGCCCGGCTCATGCAAAGCCTGCCGGGCGGCGGCGCAATGATCGCCCTCCAGACCACGGAGGAGGACGTTCAGCTTCACCTCACCGACGCCGTCTCGATCGCGGCGGTCAACGGGCCGAAGTCGCTCGTCATCTCCGGCGACGAAGCCGCCGCCGAAGAAATCGCGCAACATTTCAAGGCCAAGCGGCTGACCGTCAGCCACGCCTTCCACTCGCCGCACATGGACCCGATCCTCGAAGAATTCCGCGAGATCGCGTCCACGCTCACCTACCACCAGCCGACAATCCCGATCGCCGCGAACACGACCGGCGACATCACGACCCCCGAGTACTGGGTGGGTCACATCCGCAATGCCGTCCGGTTCCACGACGGCCTGCGCGAACTCGACGACAACGGCGTCACGACATTCCTCGAACTCGGCCCCGACCCCGTCCTCACCGCGCTGGCGAGCACCGCGCTCGCCGACGCCACGGCGGCCCCCGTCCTGCGCCGGAAGCGGCCCGAGGCCATCACGGCGCTCGCCGCCCTGAGCACCGCCCACGCGCGCGGCGCCGCCGTGGACTGGGACGCCGTGCTCGGCGCGGGACCCGCGCACGTGGACCTGCCGACCTACCCGTTCCAGCGCGGGACGTACTGGCTGGACGCCCCGGCGGCGGCCGGCGACCTCGGCTCGGCCGGGCTCGGCACGTCCGACCACCCGCTGCTCAGCTCGAAGGTGGAACTGGCGTCCGGCGAGGGGACGGTGTTCAACGGCCGGATCTCGCTGCGCACGCACCCCTGGCTCGCCGACCACGCCGTGTCCGGGACGGTCCTGGTCCCGGCGACGGCGCTGCTCGAACTCGCCGCCGCCGCCGGACGGGACACCGGCCTGGACCGCGTCGCCGAACTCACTTTGGACGCGCCGCTGACGCTGCCCGAGGACGGCTCCGTCCGCCTCCAGCTCGCCCTGGACGCCCCCGACGACGCCGGGGAGCGCCGCTTCGCCCTCTACTCCGGCGCCGACGACGACCAGCCGTGGACGAGCCACGCGACCGGCGTCCTCGCCAACGCGACCGCCGCGGACACGCCGTCCACCCGGCCGCCCGCCATGGCCGAGGCGATCGACGTGGACGGCCTCTACGAACGGCTCGCCGAACGCGGCTACGACTACGGCCCGCTCTTCCAGGGCCTCCGCGCCGCGTGGCGCGACGGCGACGACCTGTACGCCGAGGTCGCGCTGCCGTCCGGCACCGACACCGCCGGATACGAACCGCACCCGGCGCTGCTGGACGCCGCGCTGCACGTCCTGCTCCTCGACCAGGCCGACGACGCGCTCCAGCTCCCGTTCTCCTGGACGGACGTCACCCTGCACGGCGCGGCGACGGAAGCCCGCGTCCGGGTCTCGCCGACGTCCAACGGGGTGGCGATCACGGTCACCGGCACGGACGGGACGCCGGTCGCGTCCGTCGCGTCGCTGGCGGTGCGCCCGCTCACGCTTCCGGCGCGCGGCAACGACGCGCTGTTCGTCCTCGGCTGGACGCCGGTCCAGACGCCGGCCCGGACCGAGCCGGGCCGCTGGACCGTCCTCGGCGCCGGGCTGGACGACCTGCCCGGCACCGTCGAGCACTACGCCGACCTCGCGGCCGTGCCGCCGACGGAGACGATCATCGTCCCGGTCACGGGCGCGGACGGCGACGCCGCCGCGTCCGCCCACGCGACGGCCCGGACCGTCCTGGACCTGCTCCAGAGCGCCCCCGCGACCGCCCGCCTGGTGCTGGTCACGCGCGGCGCGGTCGCGCTGGACGACGCGGCCGACCTCGGCGCGGCGGCGGTCTGGGGCCTGGTGAAGTCGGCGCAGGCGGAGGACCCGGGCCGGTTCGTCCTGCTGGACCTGGACGACGACGCGGCGTCCGTGCGGGCCGTCCCCGCCGCGCTCGCCGCGGCGGACGAGCTGGACGAGCCGCGCCTGGCGATCCGGGCCGGAGCCGTCCACGCGCCGCGCGTCACCCGCCCGGCCGAGCCCGCCGGGGAACCGCTGACGCTGGACGGCACGATCCTGGTCACCGGAGCGACCGGCGCCCTCGGCGGCCTGGTCGCCCGGCACCTGGTCACCGAGCACGGCGTCAGCGATCTGCTGCTCGTCAGCCGACGCGGCGCCGACGCCCCCGGCGCCACCGAACTGGAAACCGACCTCATCGCCCTCGGCGCCACCGTCACCTTCGCCGCCTGCGACACCGCCGACCGTGACGCCGTCGCCGAACTCCTGGACGGCCGGAACCTCGGCGCCATCGTCCACACCGCAGGCGTCCTGCGCGACGCCACCCTCACCGGCCTCACCCACGACCACCTGGACCAGGTCTTCCGCCCGAAGGTCGACGCGGCGTGGAACCTCCACACGCTCGCCCCCGAGACCCCGCTGGTCCTGTTCTCCTCGCTCGCGGGCGTCCTCGGCAACCCCGGCCAGGCCAACTACGCGGCGGCCAACACGTTCCTCGACACCCTCGCGCAGCACCGCGCAACGCAAGGGCTCCCCGGGACGTCAATCGCCTGGGGCCTCTGGGACGAGCCCGGCGACCTCACCGACAACCTCAGCGATACCGACCGCGCCCGCATGGCCGAGACCGGCGTCCTGTCGCTCAGTCACGAGCAGGGCCTCGCCCTCTTCGACGCGGCGCTCGCCCAGGCCGCACCCGTGGTCGTCGCGGCGCGGCTCCACACGACGGCGCTGCGGGACCAGGCCGCCGCAGGGACGCTCTCCCCCGCGCTGCGCGGACTGGTGCGCGTCCCCCCGACGCGGCGCGCGGCGCCCGCCGCGACCCTCGCGCTGGACGGCCTGGACCCCGAGGAGCGGCTGCGCGAACTGACCCGGCTCGTCCGGAGCCAGGCGGCGGCCGTGCTCGGCCACGCCGACGCCGACGGCGTCGACCCCGACCGGGGCTTCAACGAGATCGGCTTCGACTCCCTCACGGCCGTCGAGCTGCGCAACCGGCTCGGCGGGGCGACCGGGCTGCGGCTGCCCGCGACGCTCGTGTTCGACCACCCGACGCCGAACGCGCTGGCCCGGCACCTGTCCGGCGAACTCGGCGCGGGCGGGGCGTCGACCGCGTCGGTGCTGGCCGAACTGGACCGGATCGAGGCCGACCTGGCCGCGCTCGCCCCCGCCGGGGAGGACCGCCGCGTCCTCACCGGCCGCATCCAGCAGTTCCTCGCCCGGCTCGGCGAGACCGACGGCGACCCCGGCGAGACCGAGGTCGCCGAGCAGATCGGCTCCGCCAGCGACGACGAGATCTTCGACTTCATCGACAACGAACTTGGCATCTCCTAAGGACGGGGCGAGGCAGATGGTGAACGAGGACAAGCTCCGCGACTACCTCAAGCGGGTGACCGCCGAGCTGCACCAGACCCGGCAGCGGCTGCGGGACGCCGAGAGCCGCGCCCAGGAGCCGATCGCGATCGTGGCGATGAGCTGCCGCTACCCCGGCGGCGTCGCCGCGCCGGACGACCTGTGGCGGCTCGTCGCCGACGGCACCGACGCGATCACGCCGTTCCCGTCCGACCGGGGCTGGAACATCGAGGACCTGTACGACCCGGACCCGCACAAGATCGGGACGTCCTACGCCCGGCACGGCGGATTCCTGCACGACGCCGCCGAGTTCGACCCGGACTTCTTCGGCATCAACTTCCGCGAGGCGCAGGCCGTCGACCCGCAGCAGCGCATCCTGCTGGAGCTGGCGTGGGAGGCGATCGAACGCGCGGGCATCGACCCGCTCGCGCTGAACGGCAGCCACACCGGCGTCTACACCGGCGTCATGTACGACGACTACGGCGCCCGGCTCAGCCCCGCGCCGCAGCCGTACGAGGGGTACATCGCGACGGGCAGCGCGACGAGCGTCGCGTCCGGCCGGATCAGCTACACGCTCGGGCTGCACGGACCGGCGATCACGATCGACACGGCGTGCTCGTCGTCGCTGGTCGCGCTGCACCTGGCGTCCCAGGCGCTGCACAACCACGAGATCGAGCTGGCGCTCGCGGGCGGCGTCACGCTGATGGCGACGCCGGACCTGTTCGTGGAGTTCAGCCGGCAGCAGGGCCTCGCGCCCGACGGCCGGTCCAAGCCGTTCGCTGCGGCGGCCAACGGCGTCGGCTGGGGCGAGGGCGCGGGCCTGCTGCTGCTGGAGCGGCTGTCGGACGCGCAGCGCCACGGCCATCCCGTCCTCGCCGTCCTGCGCGGCTCGGCGATCAACCAGGACGGGACGACCAGCCAGATCTCCGCGCCGAACGGGCCGTCCCAGCAGCGCGTCATCCGCGCCGCGCTCGCCGCCGCCGACCTCACCCCCGCCGACGTGGACGCGGTCGAGGCGCACGGCACCGGCACGCGGCTCGGCGACCCGCTGGAGGCGCAGGCGCTCCTGTCCACCTACGGGCAGGGCCGCGAGCACCCGCTGTGGCTCGGGTCGATCAAGTCGAACATCGGGCACACGCAGGCTGCGGCGGGCGTCGCGGGCGTCATCAAGATGGTCGAGGCGATGCGGCACGGCGTCCTGCCGAAGACGCTGCACGTCGACGCGCCCACACCCGAGGTGGACTGGGACGCCGGCCGCGTCGCGCTCCTGGCCGACGCCCGCGACTGGCCCGACGCGGGCCGGGTGCGGCGCGCGGCCGTGTCGTCGTTCGGGATCAGCGGCACGAACGCGCACGTCGTCCTGGAGCAGGCCCCGGCGGTCGAGGACGCGGGGCCGGAGCGTCCGGCGTCCCGGCCGTCGGCGTGGATCATCTCGGCGAAGTCCGCGCCCGCGCTGCGCGACCAGGCCGAGCGGCTGCGCGGCGTGACGGACGCGGACCCGCGCGACGTCGCGCACGCCCTCGCCACCGGGCGCAGCTCCTTCGCGCACCGCGCCGTCGTCGTCGGCCGGGACGAGGCGGAGCTGCGCGCGTCGCTGGCCGCGCTCGCCGCCGAGGAGGACGCGCCGGGCGTCGTGACGGGCGTCGCGGGCGACCCGGGCAAGACGGTGTTCGTGTTCCCGGGTCAGGGTTCGCAGTGGGCGGGTATGGCCGCCGACCTGTACGCGACGAACGCGGTGTTCCGGGAGCACCTGGACCGGTGCGTTCAGGCCCTCAGCCCGTACGTGGCCTGGGACCCGACCGATCTGTCGGCGCTGGAAAGTGTCGACACGGTCCAGCCCGCGCTGTGGGCGATCATGGTGTCGCTGGCCCATCTGTGGCGCGAGTCCGGCGTCCAGCCGCACGCCGTCGTCGGGCACTCGCAGGGCGAGATCGCCGCCGCCTACATCGCCGGGGCGCTGTCGCTGGAGGACGCGGCGGCCGTCGTCGCGCTGCGCAGCAAGACGCTGCTCACCATCACGGGCGACACCACGATGGCGTCGATCCCGCTCGCGGCCGGGGACATCGACCTGCCCGACGGCGCCCACGTCGCCGCCTACAACAGCCCGACGCAGACCGTCATCTCCGGCGACGCGACCGCGCTGCGCGACCTGGTCGAGCGTTACCAGGAGCAGGGAGTGCAAGCCCGGCTCGTTCCTGTGGACTACGCGTCGCACTCGCCGTACGTCGAACCGCTGCGCGACGAACTGCTGGAAGCGCTGAAGGACGTCCGGCCCGTCGCGGCGAAGATCCCGTTCTACTCGACGCTGCACGACGCGTTCATCGACACCACGACCCTCACGGCCGAGTACTGGTACGAGAACCTCCGCCGTCCGGTGCTGCTGCGCCAGGCCGTGGAACACCTGGTCGAATCGGGTCACCGGACGTTCATCGAGTCCAGCCCGCACCCGGTGCTCACCTACCCGCTCCAGCAGATCTCCGAAGACCTGACCGCGCTGCACACCCTGCGCCGCGACCAGGGCGACGAGACGCAGTTCCTCACCGCGCTCGCCAACGCCCACGCGCACGGCGTGACCGTCGACTGGCCGGCCGTCCTGGACACCGCGTCCGCCCGGCACGTCGAGCTGCCGACCTACCCGTTCCAGCGGCGGCGGCTGTGGCTGGACCCGGTCGCCGACCAGGGCGGCATCGGCGCGGCGGGGCTGCGCCCGGCCGGGCATCCGCTGCTGTCGGCCGTCGTCGCGCTCGCGTCCGGCGAGGGCACGGTCTTCACCGGCCGCGTGTCCGGCCCGGCGGACGAGACGATCGGAAGCACCGCGCTGCTGCCCGCCGGCGCGCTCGCCGACCTCGTCCTGCACGCCGCCGAGCGGGCCGGGCACACGCGCGTGGACGACGTCGTGGTCCACGCGCCGCTGACCGTCCCGGCCGACGGGTCCGCGCAGCTCCAGGTGGCGGTGGCGGACGGCGAGCTGAACGTCCACTCCCGTCCCGTCGCCGACGACGAGCTGCCCTGGACGCACCACGCGACCGCCCGCCTCGGCGCGCCGACCGCGCCCGCCGCGACCGGCTGGCTGCCGCCGGGCGCCGACCCGGTCGACCCGGACGCGATCTACGACCGGCTCGCCGACCGGGACCGCCGCGTCGGCCCGCTCCACCAGACGATCCAGCGGGCCTGGCGGCACGGCGACGACCAGTACGCCGAGGTCGCGCTGCCCGACGACGTGGACCCGTCCGGGCACGCCGTCCACCCCGCGCTGATCGAGGCGGCCTTCCAGCTCGCCTACGCCGCGCACCCCGGCACCGCGCTGCCCGGCGCGCTCGGCGGCGTCGAGGTCCACGCGACGGCCGGCCGGGACCTGCGGCTGCGCGTCTCCCCCGGCCCGGACGGCACCGTCACGGCGGTGTTCACCGACGCCGCGGGCGCGCCCGTCCTGACGATCGAGCGGCTGGCGCTGCGGGCCCCGGCGCCCGGCGAGCTGTCGGCCGCGCCGCGCCGTCCGCTCCACGCGCTGGACTGGTGGGAGGTCGCCGCCCCGGCGGCGCCCGCGACCGGCACGTGGGCGTTCCTGGACGAGATCGCGGGCGACGCGTCCGCGCCCGAAGTGGTGCTCGCGCCGGTCGCGGTGCCGGACGGCGACGTCCCGGCCGCCGCGCACGCGACCGTCCGGCACATGCTGGGCGTGCTCGGGGACTGGCTGGCCGACCAGCGGTTCGCCTCGTCCCGTCTCGTCGTGGTCACCCGGAACGCGACCGGCGCCGCGCCCGACCCCGTCGCGGCGGCGGTGTGGGGGCTGGTGCGGTCCGCGCAGGCGGAGAACCCCGGCGTGTTCACGCTGGTCGACACGGTCGCGGACGTCACCGCCGACGACCTCGCGCCCGCCGTGGCGACCGGCGAACCGCAGCTCGCGTTGCGCCCGGACGGCCTCCGCGTCCCGCGCCTGGCCCCCGCCGAGCCCTCCGGGCCGCTGACCATCAGTGGCACCGTCCTGGTGACGGGCGCGACGGGCGCGCTGGGCGGCCTGGTCGCCCGGCATCTGGTCACCGAGCACGGCGTGAACGATCTGCTGCTCGTCAGCCGACGCGGAGCCGACGCGCCCGGCGCGGCCGAGCTGGAAACCGACCTCACCGCGCTCGGCGCCACGGTTACCTTCGCCGCCTGCGACACCGCCGACCGCGACGCCGTCGCCGCACTCCTGGACGGCCGCGACCTCGGCGCCATCGTCCACACGGCCGGTGTCCTGCGCGACGCCACGCTCGCCGGGCTGACCGACGAGCACGTCGAGCAGGTGCTGCGGCCCAAGGTGGACGCGGCGTGGAACCTGCACGACCTGGCCCCCGAGACGCCGCTGATCCTTTTCTCCTCGCTCGCGGGCGTCCTCGGCAACCCCGGCCAGGCCAACTACGCGGCGGCCAACACGTTCCTGGACGCGCTCGCCCGGCTCCGCGCCGCCGCGGGCCTGCCCGGGACGTCCATCGCCTGGGGCCTGTGGGACGAGCCGGGCGACCTCACCGGCGACCTCTCCGCCACCGACCGCGCCCGCATGGTGAGCGGCGGCGTCGCGGCGCTCGCCCCGGACGAGGGCCTGGCCCTGTTCGATGCGGCACTGGCCGCCGGGCTCCCGGATGTCACCGCCGCCCGGTTCGAGCTGGCGGGTCTGCGCGAGCAGGCCGAGCAGGGGACGCTGCCGCCGGTCCTGCGCGGTCTCGTCCGGACGTCGGCGCGCCGGGCCGCCGCCGGGTCCGCCGCGTTCGCGCAGCGGCTCGCCGGACGGACCGAGGGCGAGCGGCTCGACGTCGTCCTGGACCTGGTCCGGACGACCACCGCCGCCGTCCTGCGCCGTCCCGCCACCGACGCGATCGACGCCGGACGGGCGTTCAAGGAACTGGGCTTCGACTCGCTCACGGCCGTCGAGCTGCGCAACCGGCTCAACGCGTTCACCGGCCTGCGGCTCCCGACGACGCTCGTGTTCGACCACCCGACGCCCGAGTCGCTCGCGGCGCGGCTGCTCGCCGAACTGCTGGACGCGGGTCCCGCCGAGGTCCAGGCCGGCCCCGCCGCGACGGTCGCGGGCGACGACCCGATCGCGGTCGTGGCGATCGGGTGCCGGTTCCCCGGCGACGTCCGGTCGCCCGAGGACCTGTGGCGGGTGCTGGCCGACGAGACCGACGTGATCGGCGAGCTGCCCGAGGACCGGCACTGGGACATCGACGGCCTGTACGACCCCGAGCCCGGCGTCCCCGGCCGCTTCTACGTCAAGCGCGGCGGGTTCGTCTACGACGCGGCCGGGTTCGACGCCGAGTTCTTCGGGATCAGCCCGCGCGAGGCCCTGGCGATGGACCCGCAGCAGCGGCTGCTGCTGGAGGTCGCGTGGGAGGCGTTCGAGCGGGCGTCGATCGACCCGACGTCGCTGCGCGGGTCCCGGACGGGCGTGTTCACCGGCGTCATCGCGCAGGAGTACGCGTCGCCGCTGCGCAAGGTGCCCGACGGCGTCGGCGGCTACTTCCTCACCGGCACGACGACGAGCGTCGCGTCCGGCCGGATCGCCTACAGCCTCGGGCTCGAAGGCCCGGCCGTCACCGTGGACACGGCGTGCTCGTCGTCGCTGGTCGCGCTGCACCTGGCCGCGCAGGCGCTGCGCAGCGGGGAATGCGACCTGGCGCTGGCGGGCGGCGCGACGATCATCGCGAGCCCGAGCATCTTCCTGGAGTTCAGCCGCCAGCGCGGGCTGGCGCCGGACGGCCGGTGCAAGCCGTTCGCCGCGTCCGCCGACGGCACCGGCTGGGCCGAGGGCGCCGGGCTGTTGCTCCTGGAGCGGCTCTCGGACGCCGAGCGCAACGGCCACGAGGTGCTGGCGGTCGTCTCGGGGACGGCCGTGAACCAGGACGGCGCGTCCAACGGCCTCACCGCGCCGAACGGGCCGTCCCAGCAGCGCGTGATCCGCCAGGCCCTCGCCAA
The DNA here is from genome assembly GCF_002911665.1 of Actinomadura rubteroloni. Taxonomy (NCBI): domain Bacteria; kingdom Bacillati; phylum Actinomycetota; class Actinomycetes; order Streptosporangiales; family Thermomonosporaceae; genus Actinomadura; species Actinomadura rubteroloni. The sequence continues at coordinate 211,149 of NZ_MTBP01000005.1, read as the reverse complement.
CGCGCGGCTCACGCCCGCCGAGGTGGACGCCGTCGAGGCCCACGGCACCGGAACCACGCTCGGCGACCCGATCGAGGCGCAGGCGCTTCTCGCCACGTACGGGCAGGAGCGCGAGACGCCGCTGCTGCTCGGCGCCGTGAAGTCGAACATCGGGCACACGCAGGCGGCGGCGGGCGTCGCGGGCGTCATCAAGATGATCGAGGCGATGCGGCGCGGCCGGGTGCCGAAGACCCTGCACGTCGACACGCCGAGCCCGCACGTCGACTGGGAGTCCGGACGGGTCGCGCTAGTGGACGCCGCGTGCGACTGGCCGGAGACGGGACGGCCGCGCCGCGCGGGCGTCTCGGCGTTCGGGATCAGCGGGACGAACGCGCACGTCATCCTCGAACAGGCCCCCGTGAAGACCGCCGAGCCCGCCGCCGCGCCGCCCGCGCTGCCGTTCCTGCTGTCGGCGAAGACCGCGCAGGCGGTGCGGGACCAGGCCGTCCACCTGCGGGACCGGCTCGCCGCCGACCCGGACGCCGACCTGGCCGCCGTCGCCCGCGCGCTGCGCGCCCGCGCCGTGTTCGACCACCGCGCGGTCGTCGTCGGCGACGACCGGGAGTCGTTGCTGTCCGGCCTGGACGCGGTCGACGTCGGCGTGCCGGGCGGGAAGCTCGCGTTCCTGTTCACGGGCCAGGGCAGCCAGCGTCCCGAAATGGGCCGCGAACTCTACGACGCCTATCCGGTGTTCGCCGAGGCTTTGGACGCCGTTCTCGACCGGATCGACCTGCCGCTCAAGGAGGTCATGTTCGGCAACGATCTGCGGCTGAACGACACGCAGTACACGCAGACGTCGCTGTTCGCGCTGGAAGTGGCGCTGTTCCGCCTGTTCGAGTCCTGGGGTGTGAAGCCGGACCACCTGCTCGGCCATTCCATCGGGGAACTCGCCGCTGCGCACGTGGCGGGCGTCCTGGACCTCGACGACGCCTGCACGCTGGTCGCGGCCCGCGCCAGGCTGATGCAGAGCCTCCCGCCGGGCGGCGCGATGATCGCCGTCCAGGCCACCGAGGAAGAGGTCCTCCCGCACCTCAACGACGCCGTTTCCATCGCGGCGGTGAACGGGCCGAAGTCCGTCGTCATCTCCGGCGACGAGACGGCGGCCGACGAGATCGCGCGGCATTTCAAGGCGCGGCGCCTGACCGTCAGCCACGCCTTCCACTCGCCGCTCATGGACCCGATCCTGGACGAATTCCGCGCCATCGCCGCCGCGCTCACCTACCGCGCGCCGGAGATCCCGATCGCGACGAACACGGCCGGCGACGTGAGCACCGCCGAGTACTGGACGGACCACATCCGCAACGCCGTCCGCTTCCACGACGGCCTGCTCGAACTGCACGCGCACGGCGTCACGACGTTCCTCGAACTCGGCCCCGACCCCGTCCTGTCGACGCTCGCCAGCACCGCGCTCGGCGACGCGACGGCCGTCGCCGCGCTCCGCCGCGACCACCCCGAGCCGCTCACCGCGCTCACCGCGCTCGGCGCCGCGCACGCCCACGGCGCCCGCGTCGACTGGGACGCGGTGCTCGGCGCGGGCCCGGCCCCGTACGTGGAGGTGCCGACCTACCCGTTCCAGCGCACGCCGTACTGGCTGGACGCGCCCATGACGCCCGCCGCCGCGGCCGACCTCGGCCTCGGCGACGCCGAGCACCCGCTGCTCGGCGCGGCCGTCGAACTCGCCGACGACGGCGGCACGTTGTTCACCGGCCTGCTGTCGCTGCGGACGCAGCCGTGGATCGAGGACCACACGATCGGCGCGGCTCCGCTGCTGCCCGCGACCGCCTACGTGGACCTCGCGCTGCACGCGGCGCACCACGTCGGCGTCGAGCAGGTCGCCGAGCTGACGCTGCACGCGCCGCTGCCGCTGCCCGAGCACGGCGCCGTGCGGATCCAGCTCGCGGTGGCCCCGGACGGGGCGTTCACGATCCACTCCCGTCCCGCCGACGACGAGGGCCGGCCGTGGACGCGGCACGCGACCGGGCTCCTCACCGGAGCGGCGGAGCCCGTCGAAACCCCGCCGGTCCCGGTGTGGCCGCCGACGGACGCGTCCCGCCTGGACATCGCGGCCCTCTACGACGACCTCGCGGCCCGCGACTACCACTACGGCCCGCTGTTCCAGGGGTTGCGGGCGGCGTGGCGGGACGACGACGCGGTGTACGCCGAGGTCGTCCTGCCCGCCGACGAGCCGGGCGCGTTCGGGCTGCACCCGGCGCTGCTGGACGCCGCGCTGCACACCGTCGCGCTCGGCGGGCTGCTGCCCGAGCACGAGGGCGGCGACCAGGTGTGGCTGCCGTTCGCGTGGTCGGACGTGACGCTGCACGCCGTCGGCGCGACCGCGGTCCGGGTCCGCACCGCCGCCACCGGGCGGCCCGGCCAGGTCACGCTGACCGTCACCGATCAGGCCGGGACCCCGGTCGCCGACATCGGCGCGGTGCAGTTCCGCGCGACGGCCGCCGACCAGATCGCGCCCGTCCGCACCGGCGGGGACGCGCAGGTCCACGAGATCGAGTGGGGCCCGGCCGGGTCCGTCCCGGCGGCGGCGCCGGACGGCTGGGCGGTCCTGGCCCCCGGCGCCCCCGGCCCGTTCACCCCGTACGCCGACCTCGCCGCGCTGCGGGCCGCGCTGGACGACGGCGCCGACGTCCCGCCGACCGTCCTGCTCCCGCTCGACCCGACCGGGGACGCCGACCCGCTCGCCGCCGCGCACGACCTCACCGCCGCGCTGCTCGGCACGCTGCGCGCGTGGCTGGACGACCCCCGGCTGGACGACGCGCGGCTGGCCGTGATCACCCGCGACGGCGACCTGGCGCACGCGCCGCTGTGGGGGCTGACCCGCACCGCGCAGACCGAGCACCCGGGACGGTTCGTCCTGGTCGGCACGGACGGCACGGACCCGTCCCTGGCCGCGATCCCCGCCGCGCTGGCGACGGGCGAACCGCAGCTCCTCGTCCGGGGCGGCGAACCCCGCACGCCCCGCCTCGCCCCGGCGCGGCAGGACACGCCGCTCACGCTCGACCCCGGCGCCGCCGTCCTCATCACCGGCGGCACCGGCGCCCTCGGCGGGCTGCTGGCCCGGCACCTCGTCACCGAGCACGGCATCCGGCACCTGGTGCTGGTCAGCCGGCGCGGCCACGCGACCGACGGCGCGATCGAGCTGGAGGCCGAGCTGACCGCGCACGGCGCGGACGTCACGATCGCCGCCTGCGACACCGCCGACCGGGCCGCCCTGGCCGGGCTGCTGGAGTCGCTGGACGTGCCGCTCGGCGCGGTCGTCCACGCGGCGGGCGTGCTGGACGACGGCGTCCTCACCGCGCTCACCTCCGAGCGGCTCGCGACCGTCCTGCGGCCGAAGATCGACGCGGCGTGGAACTTCCACACGCTCGTCCCGGACACGCCGCTGGTGCTGTTCTCGGCGCTCGCGGGCGTCCTCGGCAACGCAGGGCAGGCCAACTACGCCGCCGCGAACACGTTCCTCGACGCGCTGGCCCGGCACCGCAGGGACGCCGGGCTGCCCGCCGTCAGCCTCGCCTGGGGCCTGTGGGACAAGGCGGGCGCGATGGCCGACCGGCTGGACGACGGCGACCGCGCCCGCATCGCCCGCGCCGGGATCGTCCCGCTCACCGCCGAACGCGGGCTGGCGCTGTTCGACGCCGCGCTCGACGCGGGCCGGGCGGCGGTCGTGACGGCCGGGTTCGACGCGGCGACGCTGCGCGAGCGCGGGGACGCGCTGCCGCCGCTGCTGCGCGGGCTCGTCCGGCGGCGTCCGCAGCGCCGCGCCGCCGAGGCCGCGCCCGCCGCGGTGTCGCTCGCCGGCCAGCTCGCCGAGCTGCCCGCCGACGAGCGGCGCACGCGGGTCCTCGACCTGGTCAACGGCAACGTCGCGGCGGTGCTCGGCATCGCCTCCGCCGACGACGTGGACCCCGGACGGGCGTTCAACGAACTCGGGTTCGACTCGCTGATGGCGGTCGAGCTGCGCAACCGGCTGGGGACCGCCACCGGGCTCCGGCTGCCCGCGACGCTCGTGTTCGACCACCCGTCCCCGCGGGCGCTGGCCGCCGAGCTGCTGACGGAACTGGCGCCCGGCGAGTCCGGCGACGGCGACCTGGAGACCCGGCTGCGGCGGGCGCTCGGCACCGTCCCGCTGACGCGGCTGCGCGACGCGGGCGTGCTGGACGCGCTGCTGCGGCTGACCGACCTGGCCGAGCCCGCCGCGTCCGGCGAGGACGCCGACGTGGACGACATGGACACCGACGAACTGATCCGCCTGGCCCTGGGCGACGACTCAGCGGCCTGACCGAAGACGAGCGAGGGGATCTCGAATGGCCTCATCCGACGCGAAGGTCGTCGAGGCGCTGCGCACCTCCCTGAAGGAGGTCGAGCGGTTGCGCAAGGAGAACCGGCAGCTCGTCGGCGCCGCCACCGAGCCGGTGGCGATCGTCGCGATGAGCTGCCGGTATCCGGGCGGTGTGCGCGAGCCGGGCGACCTGTGGCGGCTGGTGGCGGACGGCCGGGACGCGATCTCGGCGTTCCCCGGCGACCGCGGCTGGGACGTCGACGGCCTCTACCACCCCGACCCCGACCACCTCGGCACGTCCTACACGCGCGAGGGCGGGTTCCTCGCCGACGCCACCGGGTTCGATCCGGACTTCTTCGGCATCTCGCCGCGTGAGGCCCGCACGATCGACCCGCAGCAGCGGCTGCTGCTGGAGCTGGCGTGGGAGGCGCTGGAGCGCGCGGCGATCCGTCCGGACGGGCTGCGCGGCTCCAAGACCGGCGTCTTCACCGGGATCATGTACTCCGACTACGCGGGCCGCTTCTTGCAGGGCGTCCCCGCCGAGTACGAAGGCTTCATCGGGAACGGGAGCGCGCCGAGCATCGCGTCGGGCCGCGTGGCCTACACGTTCGGGTTCGAGGGCCCGGCGATCACGATCGACACGGCGTGCTCGTCGTCGCTGGTCGCCGTCCACCTCGCCGCGCAGGCGCTGCGCAACGGCGACTGCGACCTCGCGCTCGCGGGCGGCGCGACGGTGCTGTCCTCGCCCGCGCTGTTCATCGAGTTCAGCCGGCAGCGCGGGCTCGCGCCCGACGGCCGGTGCAAGCCGTTCGCGGCGGCGGCCGACGGGACGGCCTGGGGCGAGGGCGCGGGCCTGCTGCTCCTGGAGCGGCTGTCGGACGCCGAGCGCAACGGCCACCCGATCCTCGCCGTCGTGCGCGGCACCGCCGTGAACCAGGACGGCGCGACCAACGGCCTCACCGCGCCGAACGGGCCGTCGCAGCAGCGCGTGATCCGCGCCGCGCTCGCCAACGCGCGGCTCGCGCCCGGCGACATCGACGCGGTGGAGGCGCACGGCACCGGGACCCCGCTCGGCGACCCGATCGAGGCGCAGGCGCTGCTCGCCGCCTACGGGCAGGACCGGACGGCGCCGCTGCGGCTCGGGGCCGTCAAGTCCAACCTCGGGCACACGCAGGCGGCGGCGGGCGTCGCGGGCATCATCAAGATGGTCGAGGCGATGCGGCACGGCGTGCTGCCGAAGACCCTGCACGTGGACGAGCCCAGCGCGCAGGTGGACTGGACGGCGGGCGCCGTCGAGCTGCTGACCGAGAACGCGCCGTGGCCGGAGACCGGGCGTCCGCGCCGGGCGGCCGTGTCGTCCTTCGGGATCAGCGGGACGAACGCCCACGTCATCCTGGAAGAGCGTGCGCAGGACGCCGCCGAGGCGTCGGAGGCGGTGCGCCCGCTGCTGCTGTCGGCCGCGTCGGCCGCCGCGCTGCGCGACCAGGCGGCGCGGCTGCGGCAGGAGTTCGCGCGGCGGCCCGGCCTCGCGGTCGCCGACGCGGCGCTCACGCTCGCCACCGGGCGGACGGCGTTCGCGCACCGCGCCGGGATGGCGGGGGCGTCCCGCGCGGACCTGCTCGCCGGGCTGGACGCGCTGAGCCGGGGCACGCCCGCCGCGCTGACCGTCGAGGGCGGCCCGGTGAAGGGCGGGCTCGCCTTCCTGTTCACCGGCCAGGGCAGCCAGCGCGCCGGAATGGGCCGCGAACTCTACGAGACCTACCCGGTGTTCGCCGAGGCGCTGGACGCGGTATTCGAGCGCATCGACCTGCCGCTCAAGGACGTCATGTTCGGCGCCGATCCGCGTCTGAACGACACCCAATTCACGCAGACCGCGTTGTTCGCGCTGGAAGTCGCGCTCTACCGGCTGTTCGAGTCGTGGGGCGTCAAGCCTGACTACCTGCTCGGCCATTCCATCGGTGAGCTGGCGGCGGCCCACGTCGCCGGGGTCCTGGACGTGGACGACGCCTGCACACTGGTCGCCGCACGCGGCAAGCTGATGCAGAGCCTCCCGGCCGGCGGCGCGATGATCGCCCTCCAGGCCACCGAAGAAGAGGTCGCGCCGCATCTGAACGACGCGGTCTCGATCGCGGCCGTGAACGGGCCGAACTCGATCGTCATCTCCGGCGACGAAGCCGCCGCCGAGGAAATCGCGCAACATTTCAAGGCGAAGCGGCTGACCGTCAGCCACGCCTTCCACTCGCCGCTGATGGACCCGATCCTGGACGAATTCCGGGACGTCGCGTCCACGCTCACCTACAACGAACCGAAGATCCCCATCGCGGCGAACACGACCGGCGACATCACCACGCCCGACTACTGGGTGCGGCACATCCGCGACGCCGTCCGCTTCCACGACGGCCTGCGCGAACTCCAGGCGCAGGGCGTCGGCGCGTATCTGGAGATCGGCCCGGACGCCGTCCTCGCCACGCTCGCCGACGGCCCGGCCGTGTCCGCGCTGAGCCGCAAGCAGCCCGACGGCGTCGCGCTGCACCGGGCGCTCGCGCACCTGTTCGTCCACGGCGTCGCGGCGGACTGGGCGGCCGTGTTCGCGGGCGGACGCCCCGTCGAGCTGCCCACCTACGCCTTCCAGCACGAACGCTTCTGGCTCGACGCGCCCACCGGGACGGGCGACCCGGCCGGGCTCGGGCTCCACGCGGCCGAGCACCCGCTGCTGCGCGCCGTCGTCGAGCCCGCCGGGACCGAGGAGCTGCTGTTCACCGGCACGGTCTCGCTCCGCGACCAACCGTGGCTCGCCGACCACCGCATCGCCGGCGCGACGATCGTGCCGGGCACCGCGCTTGTCGAACTGGCCCTGCACGCGGGACGCCGCGCGGACGCGCCGCACCTCGCCGACCTCGTCCTGGAGGCGCCGCTGACGGTCGCCGACGGCCCGGTCCGGCTCCAGGTCGCGGTCGGCGCCCCGGACGGCGACGGACGCCGCGACCTCGCCGTCCACTCCCGCGCCGACGGCGACTGGATCCGGCACGCCACCGGCACGCTCGCCCCCGAGGCCGCGCGCGGCGGCGTCCCCGAGACGGCGTGGCCGCCGCGGGACGCGACGCCCGTGGACGTCGCCGGCTTCTACGACGGGCTCGCCGACGCCGGCTACGAGTACGGCCCGGTGTTCCAGGGCCTGCGCGCCGCGTGGCGGCGGGACGACGCGGTGTTCGCCGAGGTCGACCTGCCCGCCGACCACCCGGCCGAAGGCTTCGCCGTCCACCCGGCGCTGCTCGACGCCGCCCTGCACGCCCTCTCGCTCACCGCCGGGGACGACCGGACGACCCGCGTCCCGTTCGCGTGGAGCGATATCGCGCTGCACCGGGCCGCGTCCCGCACGCTGCGGGTCCGGCTCGCGCCCGCCGGGAACGACGCCTACGCGCTGGACGTCGCCGACGAGACCGGCGCCCCCGTCGCGTCCGTGCGGGCCGTCGCCCTGCGCGCGGCGGCGGCCGCCGCGTCGCCGCTGGACTCGGCGCTGTTCCGGGTCGAGTGGACGCCGGTCCCGGTCCCGTCCGGCGGCGCGCACGACCACGTGGTCGCCCCGCCCCTGGACGGCGGCGACGACGTCGTCACCGCCACGCACGCGGCGACACGGCACGTGCTGCGGCTCGTGCGGGACTGGCTCACCGAGGACCGTCCCCGGCTCGTGTTCGTCACCGAGAACGCGACCGGCGCCGCGCCCGACCCGGTCGCGGCGGCGGTCTGGGGGTTCGTGCGCTCCGCGCAGGCCGAGCACCCGGACCGGTTCGCGCTGGTCGACCTCGACGGCTCGGACGCGTCCCGCGACGCGCTCCCCGCCGCGCTGGCGTCCGACGAGCCGCAGATCGCCGTCCGCGACGGCGACCTGTTCGCGCCGCGCCTGGTCCGCGCGACCGTCCCGGCCGAGCCGGGCGCGCTCGCCGACGGAACAGTCCTGGTGACGGGCGCGACGGGCGCGCTCGGCGCGCTCATCGCCCGGCGGCTCGTGACCCGGCACGGCGTCCGGGACCTGCTGCTCGTCAGCCGCCGCGGGGCCGACGCCCCGGGCGCGGCGGAGCTGGAGGCCGAGCTGACCGCGCTCGGCGCGGCCGTCACCGTCGCCGCCTGCGACGTCGCCGAACCCGCCGCGCTCGCCGCGCTGCTGGACGGCCGGGAACTCGCCGCCGTCGTCCACACCGCCGGCGTGCTGCGCGACGCGACGGTCGGCACCCTCACCGCCGACGACCTCGACACCGTCCTGCGTCCCAAGGTGGACGCCGCCTGGAACCTGCACCGGCTGCTGCCCGGCACGCCGCTGGTGCTGTTCTCCTCGCTCGCCGGGCTGCTCGGCGGGCCCGGCCAGGCCAACTACGCCGCCGCGAACACCTTCCTGGACGCCCTCGCGCAACTCCGCCGCGCACACGGGCAGCCCGCCGTCAGCCTCGCCTGGGGCCTGTGGGACCACGGCATGGCCGAGCAGGCGGCGCCGCGTCCGCGCGGCGGGATCACCGTCCTCGCCGAGGACGACGCGCTGGAGCTGTTCGACCGGACGTTCACCGGCGCCGAACCCGTCCTCGCGCCCGCCCGGTTCGACTTCGCCGCGCTGCGCGCCGGGGGCGGGGACGTCCCGGCCGTGCTGCGCTCGCTCGTCCGGACCCCGGCGCGCCGGGCCGGGGCGGGCGGCGCCGACCTCGCGCGGCACGTCGCGGCGAGCCCCGAGGCCGACCGGCTCGGGATCGTGCTGGACGCGGTGCGCGGCGTCGTCGCCGCCGTGCTCGGCCACACGTCCGGCGAGCGCGTCGAGGCCGACCGGGCGTTCAAGGACCTCGGCTTCGACTCGCTGATGGCCGTCGAGCTGCGGAACCGGCTGAACGTCCTCACCGGGCTGCGGCTCCCCGCGACGCTCGTGTTCGACCACCCGACGTCGGAGGCGCTGGCCGGGCACGTCCGGGACGAACTGCTCGGCGAGGCCCCGCAGGACGCGCCGGTCGCCGTCGCGACGGCCGCGCACGACGAGCCGATCGCGATCGTGTCGATGGCGTGCCGGTTCCCCGGCGACGTGACGTCGCCCGAGGAGCTGTGGGACCTGGTCGCGGGCGGCGCGGACGCCGTCACGACGTTCCCGTCCGACCGGGGCTGGGACCTGGAGCGCCTCTACGACCCCGACCCCGCGCACACCGGGACGTCCTACACCCGCGAGGGCGGCTTCCTGCACCGGGCGGCCGACTTCGACGCCGACTTCTTCGGCATCAGCGACCGCGAGGCGCAGGCCACCGACCCGCAGCACCGCATCCTGCTGGAACTGGCGTGGGAGGCGATCGAACGCGCGGGCATCGCGGCCGGGTCGCTGAGCGGCAGCCGCACCGGCGTGTTCACCGGGCTCATGTACGACGACTACGGCGCCCGGCTGACGCCCGCGCCGCAGCCGTTCGAGGGCTACATCGGGACGGGCAGCGCGTCCAGCATCGCGTCCGGCCGGATCAGCTACACGCTCGGCCTCCAGGGACCGGCGATCACGATCGACACGGCGTGCTCATCGTCGCTGGTCGCGCTGCACCTGGCGGCGCGGGCGCTGCGCGAGGGCGAGTGCGAACTGGCGCTGGCGGGCGGCGTGACCGTCATGGCGACCCCCGCGCTGTTCGTGGAGTTCAGCCGGCAGCGCGGCCTCGCGGCGGACGGCCGGTCCAAGCCGTTCTCGGCGGGCGCGGACGGCGTCGGCTGGGGCGAGGGCGCGGGCCTGCTGCTGCTGGAGCGGCTGTCGGACGCGCGGCGCAACGGGCACCCGGTGCTCGCGGTCGTCCGGGGCTCGGCGATCAACCAGGACGGCGCGTCCAACGGGCTGACGGCGCCGAACGGGCCGTCCCAGCAGCGCGTCATCCGCCAGGCGCTCGCCAACGCGCGCCTCTCGACCACGGACGTGGACGCCGTCGAGGCGCACGGCACCGGCACGACGCTGGGCGACCCGATCGAGGCGCAGGCGCTGCTCGCCACGTACGGGCGGGAGCGCGAGGAGCCGCTGTGGCTCGGGTCGATCAAGTCCAACATCGGGCACACGCAGGCCGCCGCCGGAGTCGCGGGGATCATCAAGATGGTCGAGGCCATGCGGCACGGCGTCCTGCCGAAGACCCTGCACATCGACGCGCCCAGCCCCGAGGTGGACTGGGACGCGGGCGCGGTGTCGCTGCTGATGGACGAGGTGCCGTGGCCGGAGACCGGGCGTCCGCGCCGCGCGGCCGTGTCGTCCTTCGGCATCAGCGGGACGAACGCGCACGTCATCATCGAGCAGCCGCCCGCCGCCGAGCCGGCGGCCCCGGCCGCGCCCGCCGGGCCGCTGCCGCTGCCGCTGTCGGCCAAGGACCCGGCGGCGCTCCGGGCGCAGGCCGCGCTGCTCGCCGAGCGGCTGGACGACCCGGCCGCGCTCGTCCACGCGCAGACCGTCGGGCGCGACACGTTCGACCACCGGGCCGTCGTGGTCGGCGGCTCGGCCGACGCGCTCCGGGACGGGCTGCTCGCGCTCTCCCGCGACGAGGCCGCCGAGCACGTGGTGTCCGGGGTGACGGGCGACCCGGGCAAGACGGTGTTCGTCTTCCCGGGCCAGGGTTCGCAGTGGGCGGGCATGGCCGCCGACCTCTACGCCACCAACCCGATCTTCCGGGAGCACCTGGACCGGTGCGTTCAGGCCCTCAGCCCGTACGTGACCTGGGACCCGACCGACCTGTCGGCGCTGGAGAGCGTGGACACCGTGCAGCCCGCGCTTTGGGCGATTATGGTGTCGCTCGCGCACCTGTGGCGGGAGTCCGGCGTCCAGCCGCACGCGGTCATCGGCCACTCGCAGGGCGAGATCGCCGCCGCCTACATCGCGGGCGCGCTCTCGCTGGAGGACGCCGCCGCCGTGGTGGCGCTGCGCAGCAAGACGCTCATCACGATCACCGGCGACACCACGATGGCGTCGATCCCACTGCCCGCCGACGAGATCGCGCTGCCCGACGGCGCGTACGTGGCGGCGTACAACAGCCCGCGCCAGACCGTCGTCTCCGGTGACGCGACCGCGCTGCGGGAGCTGGTCGAGAGGTACCAGGCGGATGGAGTGCAAGCCCGGCTCGTTCCTGTGGATTACGCGTCGCACTCGCCGTACGTCGAGCCGCTGCGCGACGAGCTGCTGGAAGCGCTCAAGGGCATCAAGCCGGTCGAGGCGAAGATCCCGTTCTACTCGACGCTGCACAACGCGTTCATCGACACCACGGCGCTCACCGCCGAGTACTGGTACGAGAACCTGCGGCACCCCGTCCAGCTCCACCAGGCGGTGGAGCACCTGGTCGAGACCGGGCACCGGACGTTCATCGAGTCCAGCCCCCACCCGGTGCTGACGTACCCGCTCCAGCAGATCTCCGAGGACCTGACCGCGCTGCACACCCTGCGGCGGGACAAGGGCGACGACGCCCAGTACCTCACCGCGCTGGCCAACGCCCACGTCCACGGGCTGGCGATCGACTGGCCCGCCGTCCTCACGACCCAGGGCCTCGACACGACCGCGCCGGTCAGCGTCGCCGGACTCCCGACCTACCCGTTCCAGCGGCGCCGCTACTGGCTGGACGCCCCGTCCGGCGCGGGCCGCCCGCGCGACCACGGCCAGGACGACACCGGCCACCCGCTGCTCAGCGCCGCGATCACCACGGCCGACGGCGGCCGGACCGTCCTCACCGGACGGCTCTCGGCGCACGCGCAGCCGTGGCTGGCCGACCACTCCGTCCTGGACGCCGGGGTCGTCCCCCCGGCCGTGCTCGTGGAGCTGGCCCTGCACGCCGCCGACCGCGTGGGCGCGGCGGCCGTCGCCGGCCTCGCGCTCGACGCGCCGCTCGTCCTCCCGCCGACCGGCGCGCACCAGCTCCAGGTCGGCGTGACGGCGGCGGACGGCGGCTGGGAGCTGACCGTCCACGCCCGTCCCGAGCCCGGCGAGGACGACGACGCCCCCGCCTGGACCCGGTACGGGTCCGGCCGCCTCACCGCCGACGCGCCGCCCGTCCCGGCGATGCCCGCCGCGTGGCCGCCCGCCGGCGCCGAGGCCCTGGACCCCGACGAGGTGTACGGCCGCCTCGCCGCCCTCGGCTTCGACCACGGCCCGGTGTTCGCCGGGCTGCGGGCGGCCTGGCGGTCCGGCGACGACCTCTACGCCGAGGTCGCGCTGCCCGAGGACACCGGCGTCGCGGGCTTCGGCCTGCACCCGGCGCTGCTCGACGCGGCGCTGCACCCGGCGCTCACCCCCGCTGGAGACGCGCCGCCGTTCGCGTCAGCGTGGACGGACGTCGCCCTGCACGCGACCGGTGCGACCTACCTGCGCGTCCACCTCGCGCGTACCGGCGACGGGTTCGCGGTCGCCCTCGCCGACACGTCCGGCACGCCGGTCGCGTCGGCCCGGTCGGTCGCGTTCACCGCGCTGCCTAAAGACGGGCTCGGCCCGGTGGAGGCCCGCTCGGACGCGTCCCTGCTCGCCCTCGACTGGACACCGGTCACGCTGGACGCGTCCGGGACCGTCACCCCGCACACCGTCCCGGTCACCTGGACGGACGTCCGCGAGGCCACCCACCGCACGCTGGACCTGCTCCAGGCCTGGCTGAAGGAGGACCACGCGGCGGACGAACGGCTCGTCTTCGTCGCCGAGGGCGAGGAGACGTTGGCGGGCGCGGCGGTGGAGGGCCTGGTCCGGTCGGCGCAGACCGAGAACCCCGACCGGTTCGTGCTGCTGCGCCACGACGGCCGCCCGGCGTCGGTCGCGGCGGTCCCGGCGGCGCTGGCGACCGGCGAGGCGCAGCTCCGGATCGAGGACGGCACCGCGCACGTGCCCGTCCTCACCCGCGCCCCGGCCGAGCCGAAGCCCGTCGCGTTCGACGGCACCGTGCTCGTCACCGGCGCGACCGGGGCGCTCGGCGCGCTCGTCGCCCGGCACCTGGCGGCGTCCTACGGGGTGAAACGGCTGCTGCTCACCAGCCGGCGCGGCCCGGACGCACCGGGCGCCCGCGAGCTGGAGGCCGAGCTGACCGCGCACGGCGTCGCGGTGACGGTCGCGGCCTGCGACACCGCCGACCGCGACGCGCTCGCCGCGCTGCTGGCCGGCGTCCCGGCCGAGCACCCGCTGGCGGCCGTCGTCCACTCGGCGGGCGTGCTGGACGACGGCGTCCTCACCGCGCTGGACGCCGACCGCGTCGACACGGTCCTGCGGCCGAAGGCCGACGCGGCGTGGAACCTGCACGAGCTGGCGCCCGGCGTCCCGCTGATCCTGTTCTCGTCGCTGGCGGGCACGGTCGGCAGCCCCGGCCAGGCCAACTACGCCGCCGCGAACGCCTACCTGGACGCGCTCGCCCGCCACCGCCACGCACAGGGCCTGCCCGGGACGAGCATCGCGTGGGGCCTCTGGGCGGAGGCCGGCGCGATGACCGAGCAGGCCGACCAATCCCGCATCAACCGGACGGGCATCGGCGCGCTCACCGCCGAGCAGGGCCTCGCGCTGTTCGACGCGGCGCTCGCGGCGGACCGTCCGGTGGTCGCGGCGGCGCGGCTCGTCCCGTCGGCGCTGCGCGCCCAGGCCGCCGAGGGCCTGCTCCCGCCGGTGTTCCGCGGCCTGGTGAAGGGCGTCCGCCGGTCCGCCGCCCCCGCCGCCGCGGCCGACGGCTCCCCGCTCGCCCGGCAGCTCGCGCCGCTGGCCGAGCAGGAGCGGCTGGAGCACCTGCTCGGGCTCGTCCGCCGGACCGTCACCGCCGTGCTCGCGCGCGGCGACGGACGCCAGATCGAGGCCGAGCGGGCGTTCAAGGAGATGGGCTTCGACTCGCTGACCGCCGTCGAGCTGCGCAACCGGCTCGGCACGGCGACGGGCCTGCGGCTGCCCGCGACGCTGGTCTTCGACCACCCGACCCCGGCCGCGCTGACCCGCTTCCTCCACGGCGAGCTGTTCCAGGACGCGGGCGACGACCTGCTCGCCGACCTGGACCGGCTGGAGGCGACGCTGTCCGCGCTGACCGACGACACGGCCCGCGACGGCGCCCTGACCCGCCTGCACGGCCTGCTGCGGCGATTCGAGACCGTCCCGGCGGCCGAGGAGGCCGACCTGGACGCGGTCTCCGACGACGAGCTGTTCGACGCGCTCGACAACGAACTCGGAATGCTCTGACGACCCATGACGACGCACGACACGAGGGGTGGCACCGCATGGTGAACGAGGACAGACTCCGCGACTATCTCAAGCGTGCCACCGCGGACCTGCGGCAGGCGCGCAGGCGGCTGCACGAGGCCGAGTCGCGGGCCAGCGAGCCGATCGCGATCGTGGCGATGAGCTGCCGGTTCCCCGGGGACGTGCAGTTCCCCGAGCAGTTGTGGCGGCTGGTCCACGACGGCGGCGACGCCGTGGGCGGCCTTCCCGTGGACCGGGGCTGGGACGTCGACAAGATGTACGAGGACGAGGGCGTCACGCGCGTCGTGGAGGGCGGTTTCCTGTCCGACGCGGCCGACTTCGACGCGTCGTTCTTCGGCATCAGCCCGCGTGAGGCGCTGGCGATGGATCCGCAGCAGCGGGTCCTGCTGGAGATCGCGTGGGAGGCGTTCGAGCGGGCCGGCCTCACGCCGGACGGGTTGCGCGGGTCGCGGACGGGCGTGTTCACCGGCGTCATCGCGCAGGAGTACGCGTCGCGGCTGACCAAGGCCCCGGCGGGGCTCGGCGGCTACTTCCTCACCGGGACGGCGACGAGCGTCGCGTCCGGCCGCATCGCCTACACGTTCGGGCTCGAAGGCCCGGCCGTCACGGTCGACACGGCGTGCTCGTCGTCGCTGGTCACACTGCATCTTGCGGCGCAGGCGCTGCGCAACGGCGAGTGCGACCTGGCGCTGGCGGGCGGTGCGACGATCATGTCGGCGCCGAGCATCTTCGCCGAGTTCAGCCGCCAGGGCGGGCTGGCGCCCGACGGCCGGTGCAAGCCGTTCGCCGCCGCGGCCGACGGCACCGGCTGGGCCGAGGGCGCGGGTCTGCTCCTGCTGGAGCGGCTGTCGGACGCGCAGCGCAACGGCCACCCGATCTTCGCGGTCGTCCGGGGCAGCGCGGTCAACCAGGACGGCGCGTCCAACGGCCTCACCGCCCCCAACGGGCCGTCGCAGCAGCGCGTCATCCGCGAGGCGCTCGCCAACGCGCGGCTCGCGCCCGGCGACGTGGACGCCGTCGAGGCGCACGGCACCGGCACGACTCTCGGCGACCCGATCGAGGCGCAGGCGCTCCTCGCGACGTACGGGCAGAACCGGGAGCGGCCCGTCCTGCTCGGCGCGATCAAGTCCAACATCGGGCACACGCAGGCGGCGGCGGGCGTCGCGGGCGTGATCAAGATGGTGGAGGCGCTGCGCAACGGCGTCGTGCCGAAGGTCCTGCACGTGGACGAGCCCACCCCGCAGGTCGACTGGGGACGCGGTTCGGTGCGGCTGCTCACCGAGAACACCCCGTGGCCGGAGACCGGGCGGCCGCGCCGCGCGGCCGTGTCGGCGTTCGGGATCAGCGGGACGAACGCGCACGTCATCCTGGAGCAGGCGCCCGAGCCCGAGGAGCAGGCCGAGCCCGCGCCGCGTCCGGAGTGGCACGGGCCGGTGCCGTGGCCGCTGTCGGCGCGCGGCGGCGCGGCGCTGCGGGAGTCGGCGGGACGGCTGGAGCACGTCCTCGCCTGGCACCCCGAGTTCGACTCCGTCGACATCGCCTACTCGCTGCTGACGACGCGCGCCCTGCACGACCGGCGGGCCGTCCTGCTCGCCGGGGACCGGGACGAGGCGCTGGCGGCGCTGGCGGCCTACGCGCGCGGCGAGTCCCCTGCGGTGATCGTCGAGGACGTCCCGCAACTGGAGCCGGGCAGGCCCGCGTTCCTGTTCCCCGGCCAGGGCAGCCAGCGCCACGGGATGGGCCGCGAGCTGTACGCGACGTACCCGGTGTTCGCGGCGGCGCTGGACGAGGTCTGCGCGCACCTGGACGAGCACCTGGACCGTCCGCTGAAGGACGTCATGTTCGCCGACGGCGACGCGGCGCTGCACGAGACCCGCTACACCCAGCCCGCCCTGTTCGCGCTCGGCGTCGCCCTGTACCGGCTGGTGGAGGCGTGGGGCGTCGTGCCCGGCCACCTCATCGGCCACTCGATCGGCGAGCTGACCGCCGCGCACGTCGCGGGCGTCCTGGACCTGCCGGACGCGGCGCGGCTCGTCGCGGCCCGCGCCCGGCTCATGCAGGAGCTTCCGGCGGGCGGCGCGATGCTGTCGGTGCGGGCCGCCGAGGACGTCGTCCGGCCGCTGCTGGAGGACGGCGTCTCGCTCGCGGCGGTGAACGGCCCGGACGCGACCGTGGTGTCCGGCGACGCCGCCGTCGTGGACCGCGTCGCCGCCGCCCTGGACGCGCGCGGGATCCGGACGCGGCGCCTCAAGGTCAGCCACGCCTTCCACTCCCCGCTCATGGACCCGATGCTCGACGCGTTCGGCGCGGTCGCCGCGAGCGTGACGTTCGGGCCCGCGCGGATCCCGGTCGTGTCGAACCTGACCGGCGCGGTGGCGACGGACGAGGAACTGTCTTCGCCCGATTACTGGACGCGGCACGTGCGGGAGGCCGTCCGGTTCCACGACGGCGTCGCGGCGCTGCGGGCGGCGGGTGTCGCGACGTTCCTCGAACTCGGCCCCGACACGACGCTCAGCACGCTCGTCCAGCCGGGCCCGGACGAGGCGGCGGTCCCGCTGCTGCGCCCGTCCCGGCCCGAGCCGCACACGTTCCTGACCGCGCTCGCCCGCACCCACGCGCGCGGCATCCCGGTCGCCTGGACGGACCAGTTCGCGGGCACGCCGGGCACCGTCCCGCTCCCGACCTACCCGTTCCAGCGGCAGCGGTTCTGGATCGACGCGCCCGACACCGTCTCGGACGCGACGGACCTCGGCCTGGCCCGCAGCGACCATCCGCTGCTGCGCGCCTCGGTGACGCTCGCGGACGGCAACACGACGGTGTTCACCGGCAGGCTGTCGCTGCGGACGCACCCGTGGCTCGCCGACCACACCGTGGACGGGATCACGACCGTCCCGGCGTCGGCGATCACCGAGCTGGCGCTGGAGGCGGGCCGCCGCGCGGGCCGGCCGCGCGTGCAGGACCTCGGCCTGGACATCCCGCTGACGTTCCCCGCCGACGGCGCGGTGCAGCTCCTCATCACCTTCGACGTGACCGACGAGGACGGCCTGCGCCCGGTGTTCGTCCACTCCCGTCCGGAGGCGGCCGACGCCGACGACGAGCCGTGGACCCGGCACGCGACCGGGACGCTCGCGGCGGTGTGGCCGGTCGTGCCGGTGCCGACGGCGTCGTGGCCGCCGCCGGACGCCGCCCCGGTCGACGTGGACGCCCTCTACGACCGGCTCGCCGACGAGGGCCGCCGGCCGGGACCGCTGTTCCGTCCGCTGGCCGCCGCGTGGCGGGCCGGGGACGACCTGTTCGCCGAGGCCGTCCTGCCCGAGGACGCCGACGCCGACGGCTACGTCCTGCACCCGGCGCTGTTCGAGGCCGCGCTGCAGCTCGCGGGCGAGGGCGAGGACGCGGCGGTGCTGACGCCGCGCGAGTGGAGCGGCGTGACCGTCCACACGACCGGCGCGACGGCGGCGCGGCTGCGGCTGAGCCCGGTGCCCGGCACGGCCGGCACGTTCGCGCTGACGATGACCGACGCGGCCGGGGACCTGGTCGCGACGGCGGACGCGGTGCGGGTGGAGGCGGCCCCGGCCGTCCGGCGCGCGGCGCCCCGCTCGCTGTACGAGCTGCGGTGGGAGCCCGCCGGGCCGCCCGCCTCGGTGCCCGACGGCCTCGGCGGCGCGACGCTGTTCGAGGTCGAGGCGGCGTCGGACGACGTCCCGACGGCCGTGCGCCTGGCGACGCACCGCGCGCTCGACGCGCTGCGGGGCGCCCTGGACGCCGACGGCCCGGTCGTGGTCGTCACGCGCGGCGCGGTCGCGGCCGGGCCGGGCGAGCGGGTCCGCGACCTGCCCGGCGCGGCGGTCTGGGGTTTGGTGCGGTCCGCGCAGAACGAGCACCCGGGCCGGTTCGTCCTGGTCGACCTGGACGACGCGCCCGCGTCCCGGGACGCCGTCGCGGCGGTCCTGGCGTCCGGGCTGACGCAGGCGGCGGTCCGCGACGGGCAGCTCCTCCTGCCCCGGCTCGCGCGGCTGACGCCCGAGGACGCCGCGCCGCCCGCGCTGGACGGCACCGTCCTCGTGACCGGCGCGACCGGCACGCTCGGCGCGCTCGTCGCCCGGCACCTGGTCGCCGAGCGCGGCGTCCGGAGCCTGCTGCTGGTCAGCCGGCGCGGCCGGGACGCCGAAGGCGCGCTGGAGCTGGAGGCCGAGCTGACCGCGCAGGGCGCCGACGTCACGGTCGCCGCCTGCGACATCGCCGACCGCACCGCTCTCGGGACGCTGCTGGCCGGCGTGGATCTGGCGGCCGTCTACCACGTCGCGGGCGCGCTGGACGACGCGACGCTCACCTCCCTCACCCCCGAGCGGATCGACACCGCGCTGCGTCCCAAGGTGGACGGCGCGTGGAACCTGCACGAGCTGACCCGCGACCGCGACCTGGCGGCGTTCGTCCTGTTCTCCTCGGTCGCCGGGGTCATCGGCAACCCGGGCCAGGGCAACTACGCGGCGGGCAACGCGTTCCTCGACGCGCTCGGCGCGGTCCGCGCGGCGGACGGCCTGCCCGCCACCAGCCTCGCGTGGGGCCTGTGGGACCCGGTCAGCGCGATGACCGGACGCCTGTCGGACGGTGACCGGGGCCGCATCGGGCGCGGCGGCGTCGCGCCGCTGACGGCCGAGGAGGGCCTGGCGCTGCTGGACCTGGCCGTCGCGCAGAACCGTCCGGCGCTGGTGCCGGTGCGGCTGGACACGTCCGTCCTGCGCGCCCAGGCCGCCGAAGGGAAGCTGTCGCCGCTGCTGCACGGCCTGGTGCCCGCGCCGCTGCGGCGCGCCGCCGCTTCGCCCGCCGACACCTCGCTGGCCGCCGAGTTGGCCGGGCTGGACGACGCCGCCCGCGACCGCGCCCTGATCGAGCTGGTCCGCGACCACGTCGTCGCCGTCCTCGGCCACTCGGGCGCGGACGCGGTGGAGGTCGCGCGGCCGTTCAACGAGATCGGCTTCGACTCGCTGACCGGCGTCGAGCTGCGCAACCGGCTGAGCGCGGCGACCGGGCTGCGGCTGCCGTCCACGCTGATCTTCGACCATCCGACGCCGGTCGCCCTGGCCCGGCATCTGCGCGACGAGCTGGTGGGCGCGGCCGACGCCGTCCCCGCCGGGCACCGCGCCGCGCCCGGCACGGCGGACGAGCCGATCGCGATCGTCGCGATGAGCTGCCGCTTCCCCGGCGGCGCGGACACGCCGGAGGCGCTGTGGCGGGTGCTGTCGGAGGGCGTGGACACGGTCGGCGGCCTGCCGGAGAACCGGAACTGGGACATCGACGGCCTCTACGATCCCGACCCGGACAAGTCCGGCAAGTTCTATGTCAACACGGGCGCGTTCCTCTATGAGGCGGGCGAGTTCGACCCCGAGTTCTTCGGGATCAGCCCGCGCGAGGCGCTGGCGATGGAGCCGCAGCAGCGGATCCTGCTGGAGACGGCGTGGGAGGCGTTCGAGCGCGCCGGGCTGACGGCCGAGGCGCTGCGCGGCTCCCGGACGGGCGTGTTCACCGGGGTCATCGCGCAGAGCTACGTCCCCGGCCTGCACGCGTCGCTGTCGGGCGGCGAGGGCTACTTCATGACCGGGAACACCACCAGCGTGGCGTCCGGCCGCATCTCCTACACGTTCGGGCTCGAAGGCCCGGCCGTGACGGTCGACACGGCGTGCTCGTCCTCGCTGGTGGCCCTGCACCTCGCGGCGCAGGCGCTGCGCAACGGCGAGTGCGACCGGGCGCTGGCGGGCGGCGTGACGGTGCTGGCCTCGCCCGGGATCTTCATCGAGTTCAGCCGCCAGCGCGGGCTCGCGCCCGACGGGCGCTGCAAGGCGTTCGCCGACGGCGCGGACGGCACCGGCTGGGGCGAGGGCGCGGGCCTGCTCGTCCTGGAGCGGCTGTCGGAGGCGCGGCGCGCGGGGCACCCGGTGCTCGCCGTCCTGCGCGGCACGGCGATCAACCAGGACGGGGCGTCCAACGGGCTGACCGCGCCGAACGGGCCGTCGCAGCAGCGCGTGATCCGCGCGGCGCTGGCGTCGGCGGGCCTGGACGCGGCCGAGGTGGACGCCGTCGAGGCGCACGGCACCGGCACCAAGCTCGGCGACCCCATCGAGGCGCAGGCGCTGCTCGCGACCTACGGGCGCGAGCGCGAGGAGCCGCTGTGGCTCGGCTCGATCAAGTCCAACATCGGGCACACGCAGGCGGCGGCGGGCGTCGCCGGGGTCATCAAGATGATCCTGGCGATGCGGCACGGCGTCCTGCCGAAGACGCTGCACGTGGACGCGCCGACCGGCGAGGTCGACTGGACGGCCGGGTCGGTGGCGCTGCTGACCGAGAACACGCCGTGGCCGCAGACCGGGCGCCCGCGCCGCTCCGCCGTGTCGTCGTTCGGCATCAGCGGGACGAACGCGCACGTCATCCTGGAGAGCGCCGACGCCGAGGAGCCCGCGCCCGCCGATCACGACGACTCGCATGACGGACCGGTGGCCCTGCCGCTGTCCGCGCGGACCGAGCGGGCGCTGCGCGACCAGGCCGGACGGCTCCGCGACGCGCTCGCCGGGACGGCCCCGGCCGCCGTCGCGCACGCCCTGGCGACGACGCGGGAGGCGTTCGACCACCGGGCCGTCGTCATCGGCGCCGGCCGGGCGGACCTGGCGGACCGGCTCGCCGCCCTCGCCGCAGGCGGGGAGCCCGGCCAGGTCGTGACCGGCACGGTCGGCAACCCCGGCAAGACGGTGTTCGTCTTCCCCGGCCAGGGTTCGCAGTGGGCGGGCATGGCCGCCGACCTGTACGCGACGAACGCGGTGTTCCGGGACCATCTCGACGCGTGCGTGCGGGCGCTCAGCCCCTACGTGACGTGGGATCCGACCGATCTGTCGGCGCTGGAGAGCGTGGACACGGTCCAGCCCGCGCTGTGGGCGATCATGGTGTCGCTCGCGCACCTCTGGCAGCACTCGGGCGTCCGGCCCGACGCGGTGATCGGGCACTCCCAAGGCGAGATCGCCGCCGCCTACATCGCCGGGGCGCTGACGCTGGAGGACGCGGCGGCCGTCGTGGCGCTGCGCAGCAAGACCCTGACGATCATCACGGGCGACACGACGATGGCGTCGATCCCGCTCGCGGCCGACGCCGTCGACCTGCCGGACGGCGCGTACGTGGCGGCCTACAACGGCCCGAACCAGACCGTCATCTCCGGTGACGCCACGGCGTTGCGGGAGCTGGTCGAGAACTACCAGGAGCAGGGGGTGCAAGCCCGGCTCGTCCCTGTGGACTACGCGTCCCACTCCCCTTACGTCGAGCCGCTGAAGGACGACCTGCTCAAGGCCCTCAAGGACATCCGCCCGGCCGAGGCGAAGATCCCGTTCTACTCGACGCTGCACAACGCGTTCATCGACACGACCACGCTGACCGGCGAGTACTGGTACGAGAACCTGCGGCATCCGGTGCAGCTCCACCAAGCCGTCGAGCACCTGGTCCGGACGGGCCACCGGACGTTCATCGAGTCCAGCCCCCACCCGGTCCTCACTTACCCGCTCCAGCAGATCTCCGAGGACCTGACCGCCCTGCACACGCTCCGCCGCGACAAGGGCGACGACGTCCAGTACCTCACCGCGCTGGCCAGCGCCCACGTCCACGGAGTGGCGATCGACTGGCCGACCGTCCTCGGCACCGCCGGGACGGGACGCGTCGACCTCCCGACCTACGCGTTCCAGCGGCGCCACTTCTGGCTGGACGCCCCGACCTCGACCGGCGACCCCGCCGAGATCGGCCTGGACGCCGCCGAGCACCCGCTGCTCGGCGCGGCGGTGTCGCTCGCGGCGGGCGAGGGCAGCGTGTTCACCGGACGGCTTTCGGCGCGGACGCAGCCGTGGCTGGCCGACCACGCGGTCGGCGAGGCGGTCCTGCTGCCGGGCACCGCGTTCGTGGACCTCGCGCTGCACGCCGGACGGCAGACCGGCCACGAGCACGTGGACGAGCTGACGCTGCACGCGCCGCTCATCCTCCCCGAGTCCGGCGCGCTCCAGGTGCAGGTGACGGTCGGCGCCCCGGACGGCGACGCCGCCGACGTGAGCGTCCACGCCCGTCCCGACGCCGACGCGCCGTGGACGCTGCACGCCACCGGCCGCCTCACCGCCGCGCCGCCCGAGGAACCGCCCGCGCTGGCGTGGCCGCCGGCCGGGACGCAGATCCCCGTGGACGGCCTGTACGAGCGGCTCGCCGAGTTCGGCTACGGCTACGGCCCGGTGTTCCAGGGCCTGCGCGCGGCCTGGCGGGACGGCGACGACCTGTACGCCGAGGTCGCCGTCCCCGAGGGCACGCCGGACGGGTTCGGGATCCACCCGGCGCTGCTGGACGCGTGCCTGCACGTCCTGCTGCTCGGCGGCGAGGGCGACGGGGAGGGCGGCGGCGTCCGGCTGCCGTTCTCCTGGGGCGGGGTGACGCTGCACGCGGCGGGCGCGACGTCGGTCCGGGCCCGGCTGTCCAAGGCCGAGGGCGACGCGGTCGCGCTGGCGCTCACGGACGCGTCCGGCGCGCCGGTCGCGTCGGTGCGGTCGCTCGCGGTGCGGCCGGTGGCGCCCGAGCAGCTCGCGCCGCCGGCCGGCGACCGGGACGCCCTGCTGGCCCTGGACTGGACGGCCGCCGCGACCCCGGCGCCGCTCGCCCCGGGCGCCTACACGGTCGTCGCAGATCTCGCCGAGCTGGACGCGGTGCCGGACGTGGTGGTGCTGACGCCCGCCCCGTCCGGCGGAGACGTCCCGGCGGCCGTCCGCGCCACCACGATCGCGGTCATGGAAGCCCTCCAGGCGTTCGTGACCGACGAGCGGTTCGCGGCGGCGCGGCTGGTCGTCCTGACGCGCGGTGCGGTCGCGGCGGCGCCGGGCGAGGCGCCCGACGTCACGACGGCGCCGGTGTGGGGCCTGCTGCGGTCGGCGCAGAACGAGAACCCCGGCCGCTTCACGCTGCTGGACACCGACGACGCGGACGCGTCGCGGGCGGCGCTGGCGACGGCGCTGGCCTCCGACGAGCCGCAGCTCGCGCTGCGCGGCGGCGCGCTGCTCGTCCCGCGCCTCGCGCGGCGCGACGCGGTGCCCGCCGAGCCCGCCGGCCTGTCGGCCGGGACGGTCCTGGTCACCGGGGCGACCGGCACGATCGGCGGGCTCGTCGCGAAACGCCTGGTCACCGGGCAAGGCGTCCGGGACCTGCTGCTGGTCAGCCGGTCCGGCCGCGCGGCGGCGGGCGCCGCCGAGATCGAGGCCGAGCTGACCGGGCTCGGCGCGACGGTCGAGATCGCGGCCTGCGACACCGCCGACCGCGCCGCCCTCGCCGCGCTGCTGGACGGCCGGACGATCAGCGCGGTCGTCCACGCGGCCGGGGCGCTGGACGACGGCGTCCTCACCTCCCTCACCCCCGAGCGGCTGGAGACGGTGCTGCGCCCGAAGGTGGACGCGGCCTGGAACCTGCACGAACTGGTCGGCGCCGACGCGGCGGCGTTCGTGCTGTTCTCGTCGGCGTCGGCGACGCTCGGCAACCCGGGCCAGTCCAACTACGCCGCCGCGAACACGTTCCTGGACGCGCTCGCCGAGCGGCGCCGCGCGGACGGCCTGCCCGGCACGTCGGTGGTGTGGGGGCACTGGGCGGAGGCCAGCGGCATGACCGGCCACCTCGGGCACGCGGACCTGGCGCGCATGTCGCGCGGCGGGATCGCGCCGCTGACCAACGAGCAGGGCCTCGCGCTGTTCGACGCGGCCCTGGCCGACGCCCGTCCGGTCGTGGTGGCGGCGCGGCTCGCCCCGGCGGCGCTGCGGGCGCGGGCGGCCGAAGGCCAGTTGCCGCCGCTGCTGCGCGGGCTCGTCCGGGTCCCGGTGCGGACGGCCGCGGCGGCGTCGGACGGGCCGGGCCTGGCCGAGCGGCTGGCGGGGCTGGAACTGCCGGAGCGGCACCGGCTGCTGCTGGACCTGGTGCGCGGCAGCGTCGCCACGGTCCTCGGGCACTCGGGCGCCGAGTCCGTCGACGCGGGCCGGGCGTTCAAGGAGCTGGGCTTCGACTCGCTGACGGCCGTGGAGCTGCGCAACCGGCTCAATACGGCGAGCGGGCTGCGGCTGCCCGCGACGCTGGTCTTCGACCATCCCACCCCGGCCGCGATCGCCGACCTGCTGGAGCGGCGCCTCGTCCCCGAGGAGGTCTCGGCCGCCGAGCGGCTGCTGACCGAGCTGGACCGGCTGGAGGACGAGCTGACCCGCGTCGAATCCGACGCCGACGCCGAGGCCCGCGCGCGGATCACCGCGCGGCTCCAGGCGCTCGCGCGCGGCTGGACCGGCGACGCCGCCGGGGACGCGGCGGACCGGATCGAGGCGGCCAGCACCGACGAGATCTTCGACCTCATCGACAACGAACTCGGGGTGTCCTGACCGATGGCCACTGAGCAGACCACCGAAGACAAGCTCGTCGCCTACCTCAAGCGCGTCACCGCCGACCTCCAGCGCACCCGGAAGCGCCTGGAGGAGGTGGAGGCCAAGCAGGACGAGCCGATCGCGATCGTCGCGATGAGCTGCCGCTACCCGGGCGGGGTGCGCTCCCCCGAGGAGCTGTGGCGGCTGGTCGAGCAGGAGCTGGACGTCGTCGGCGACCTGCCCGCCGACCGGGGCTGGGCGGTGGACGAGCTGTACGACCCCGATCCGGGCGCGTCCGGCAAGACGTACGCGCGGGAGGGCGGCTTCCTCTACGACGCGGCCGACTTCGACCCGGAGTTCTTCGGGATCAGCCCGCGCGAGGCCCTGGCGATCGACCCGCAGCAGCGGCTGCTGCTGGAGCTGACGTGGGAGGCGATGGAGCGGGCCGGGATCGGGCCGGTCTCGCTGCGCGGCTCGCGGACGGGCGTGTTCGCGGGCGTCATGTACTCCGACTACGCGGCGCGGCTGATGGTCGCGCCGCCGGAGGAGTTCGAGGCGGTGCTGGGCAGCGGGAGCGCGCCGAGCATCGCGTCCGGCCGCGTCGCCTACACGTTCGGGCTCGAAGGCCCGGCCGTCACGGTCGACACGGCGTGCTCGTCGTCGCTGGTCGCGGTGCATCTGGCGAGCCAGGCGCTGCGCAAGGGCGACTGCGATCTGGCGCTGGCGGGCGGCGTGACCGTCATGGCGACGCCGACGCTGTTCGTGGAGTTCAGCCGTCAGCGCGGCCTGGCGCCCGACGGCCGGTGCAAGCCGTTCGCCGCCGCGGCCGACGGCACCGGCTGGGCCGAGGGCGCGGGTCTGCTCCTGCTGGAGCGATTGTCGGACGCGCAGCGCAACGGCCACCCGGTCCTGGCGGTGGTGCGGGGCAGCGCGGTCAACCAGGACGGCGCGTCCAACGGGCTGACCGCGCCGAACGGCCCGTCCCAGCAGCGCGTGATCCGGCAGGCGCTGGACGACGCGCGCCTCGCTCCCGGCGATGTGGACGCGGTCGAGGCGCACGGCACCGGCACGACGCTCGGCGACCCGATCGAGGCGCAGGCGCTCCTCGCCACGTACGGGCAGGACCGCGAGCACCCGCTCCAGCTCGGCGCGCTGAAGTCCAACATCGGGCACACGCAGGCGGCGGCGGGCGTCGCGGGCGTCATCAAGATGGTCCAGGCCATCCGGCACGGACGGCTCCCGAAGACGCTGCACATCGACGCGCCGACCCCGCACGTCGAGTGGGACGCGGGCAGCGTCGAGCTGCTGGACGAGGCCCGCGCCTGGCCGGAGACGGGCCGTCCGCGCCGCGCGGGCGTGTCGTCGTTCGGCATCAGCGGGACGAACGCGCACGTCATCGTGGAGCAGCCGCCCGCCCCCGAGGGGACCGACGAGCCGGCGACGCCGGGCGTCCTGCCGTGGGTGCTGTCCGCGCGGACCGAGCAGGGGCTCCGGCGGCAGGCCCGGCGGCTGCGCGACCGCCTCGGCCCGGAGACGACCGACCTCCAGGTGGCCCACGGGCTCGCGACGGGCCGCAGCCCGTTCGAGCACCGCGCCGTCGTCGTCGCGCAGGACCGGACGGAGTTCCTGCGCGGCCTGGACGTCCTCGCCGAGGGCGACACGGCCACCAACGTGGTCAAGGACGTCGCCGCGCCCGGCCGGCTGGCGTTCCTGTTCACCGGCCAGGGCAGCCAGCGCGCCGGGATGGGCCGCGAGCTGTACGAGACGTACCCGGTGTTCGCCGCGGCGCTGGACGCGATCGCCGAGCGCGTCGGCCTCCCGCTGAAGGAGGTGATGTTCGGCGACGACCCGCGCCTGAACGAGACGCGCTTCACCCAGACGTCGCTGTTCGCGCTGGAGGTCGCGCTGTTCCGGCTGCTGGAGTCGTGGGGCGTCACGCCCGACCACCTGCTCGGCCACTCGATCGGGGAGCTGGCCGCCGCGCACGTCGCGGGCGTCCTGGACCTGGACGACGCGTGCACGCTCGTCGCCGCCCGCGCCCGCCTCATGCAGGACCTACCCGAGGGCGGCGCGATGGCGCAGCTCCAGGCCACCGAAGAAGAGGTCCTGCCGCTGCTGGACGCGACGGTGTCCATCGCCGCCGTCAACGGCCCGCGCTCGGTCGTGGTGTCGGGCGACGCCGAGTCCGTCGCCCGTGTGGGCCGGGAGTTCAAGTCCAAGGCGCTGAAGGTCAGCCACGCGTTCCACTCCCCGCACACCGACGGCGTCCTGGACGCGTTCCGGGCCGTCGCCGAGACGCTGACCTACCGCAGGCCGCGCATCCCGATCGCGGCGAACACCGAAGGGGACGTCGCGACGCCCGAGTACTGGGTGCGGCACATCCGCGACGCCGTCCGGTTCCACGACGGCGTGCGGGCGCTGGACGCGGCGGGCGCCCGCGTGTACCTCGAACTCGGCCCCGACCCGGTGCTCACCTCGCTCGCGCACGCGGCGCTGCCGGAGTCGGGCGCGGTGTTCGCGCCCGCGCTGCGGTCCCGGCGGCCCGAGCGGCGGACGCTGCTCACCGCGCTCGGCCGCCTGCACGCGCGCGGCGCGGACGTCGACTTCGGCCGCGTGGTCGGGCCGCGTCCGGCCGGGCACGCGGACCTGCCGACGTACCCGTTCGAGCGGCGCCGCTACTGGCTGGACGCCCGTCCCGTCGAGACCGCGCAGGGCGCCTCGCCCGAGCGGCGGTTCTGGGACGCCGTCGAGGGCGGCGACCTGGCGGAGCTGGCGGCGTGCCTGGACGTGGACGGCGGCGGGCGCGCGGCGCTGGCCGAACTGCTCCCGGCGCTGTCGGCGCTGCGCCGGCAGCGCGACTGGCGGTTCCGGGTCGGGTGGCGGGCCGTCCCGGAGGCCCCGGCGCGGTCCCGGCCGGGGACGTGGCTGCTGGTCGGCCCGGACGAGCCCGCGATCGCCGCCGCGCTCACCGCGCACGGCCACGAGGTCGTCGCGGTGCCCGGCCCGGACGCGGTCCCGGCGGGCGCCGCGCCCGCCGGGGTCCTGTCCCTGCTGCCCGGCGTCGCCGCGAACCGGGCGCTCATCGAGGCGCTGGAGACCGCGAAGGTCACCGCGCCGCTGTGGATCGCGACGCGCGCGACGGTCGCGGTCGGCCCGTCCGACGTCGTCGCCGACGACCCCGTCCAGGCCGAGCTGTGGGGCCTGCCGGCGCGGCTGGTGGACCTGCCCGAGCTGCTGGACGCCCCCGCCCTGGACCGGCTGCCCGACGTCCTCGGCGCCGAGGACGGCGAGGAGCGCATCGCGCTGCGCGGCACGGGCGCGTTCGCGCCCCGGCTGGAGCAGGCGGCGCCCGCCGCCGCGCGGTGGCGGCCGTCGGGGACGGTCCTGGTCGTCGGGGCGGGCGGGCACGCGGCGCGCTGGCTGGCCCGCAACGGCGCCGAGCACCTGGTCCTCACCGAGCCCCTGCCCGAGGGCGTGGACGTCCCGGTGACCGTCGCCGGATGCGACCCGGGCGCGCTGCTGGCGGCCGTGACCGGCGACCTGCCGCCGCTGACGGCGGTGGTGCTCGCCGAGCCGATGCCGGTGCCGGTCCTGCGGCGGTGGCACGAGCTGACCGAGCCGCTGGACCTGACGGCGTTCGTCATGTTCACCTCCACGGCGGCGGTGTTCGGCGGCCCGGCCGAGGACGCTGGCGCCGCCGCCTACGCCGAGGCGCTGGCGCGGCGTCGCCGCCAGAAGGGGCTGCCCGCGCTCGCCGTCGCCTGGGGCGTGGACGCCTCGGTCGCCGGTCCCGCCGCGTCCGTCCTGGAGGAGGCCGTCGCGGAGGGGCGCCCGGCGGTGGTGGTCGCCGACATCGACTGGGCGACGTTCGTCCCGTCCCTGCGCGACCCCCGGCTGGTCGCCGAGCTGCCCGCCGCCGCGCCGCACCTGGCGTTCGCCGACGCCTCGCCCGAGGGCGCGGAGTTCCTGCGGCGGCTGGCCGAGGCCGCGCCCGAGGACGGCGACGCGCTGCTGCTGGACGCCGTCGTCACCTACGCGGGCGAGACGCTCGGGCAGCCGCTCGGGCCGGACGACGTGTTCCTGGACGCCGGGTTCTCGTCCTTCACCGCCCTGGAGTTCAGCAACCGGCTCCGCGCGGCGACCGGCGTGGTGGTCCCGACCGTCGCGATCTACGACCACCCCACGCCCCGCGACCTCGTCCACCATCTGCGGAAGGAATCCTCGTGAGCACTGCGGTCGTCATCGTCGGAGCGGGACCGGTCGGGCTGGCGCTGGCCTGCGAGCTGGGCGCCGCCGGGGTCGCGGCGACCGTCCTTGAGCGCCGGGACGGCACCGACCTGCGGTCCCCGGGCATGGCGATCAACGGGGCGGTCGTGGAGCTGCTGGAGCAGCGCGGGCTGCTGGAGCCGCTGCGGCAGTACGCGATGGACCTGCCCGCCGCGCACTTCTCCAACCTGTGGCTGGACCTGGCGCCGGTGCTGGCCGAGCACCCGCCGTCCATGATCGTCCCGCAGTGGCGGATCGAGCGGCACCTCGAAGCCCGTGCGCGGGAGCTGGGCGTCACGGTCGTGCGGGGCGCGGAGGTCACCGGGCTGGAGCAGGACGACGACGCGGTCACCGTCACCTGCAACGGCGGCGAGACGCTGACGGCGTCCTACGTCGTGGGCTGCGACGGCCCGGACAGCACCGTCCGGCGGCTCGCCGGGATCGGGTTCCCGCTGCGGGACGCCAAGTTCTACGGGCTGCTCGGCGACATCGAGGCGGACTTCGCCGACCTGCTGCCCGAGCAGGTCGGCGCGTCCTACTCCCCCGTCGGCGGGACGTACGCGGGGACGCCCGCCGAGCCGGGCGTCTGGCGGATCAACACGGCCGAGTGGGGCGTGGCGCCCGCCGACCCGGACGCGCCCGTCACGCTGGACGAGCTGAACGACCGCGTGGAGCGCCTGACCGGCACCCGGTTCAAGAAGGCGACCGCGCGGTGGCTCGTCCGGACGCGGAACCCGACCGCGAACGCCGACGCCTACCGCAGCGGCCGGGTGTTCCTGGCCGGGGACGCCGCGCACGTGTTCTTCCCGTTCAACGGGCAGCGGCTCAGCGCGGGCTTCCACGACGCGTCCAACCTGGGCTGGAAGCTGGCCGCCGAGATCGGCGGGTGGGCGCCGGACGGGCTGCTGGACACCTACCACGGCGAGCGGCACCCGGTCGGCCGGTGGATCTGCGTGAACGTCCAGGCGCAGGAGGCGCTGGCGGCCCCGCCGGAAAGCGCGCAGCCGCTGCGCGAGCTGTTCGCCGCGCTGATCGCGCTGCCCGACACCAACCGGTTCCTGGCCGAGACGGTGATGGGGCTGGGCGTCCGCTACCCGCTCGGCGGCGAGGGCGCGCATCCGCTGGTCGGGCGGCGGCTGCGGGTGGAGCTGGAGCCGGGCCGGGGCGCGCTGCTGGACTTCGGCGGCGGGGTGCCGGACGGCGCCCTGGACGGCCGGCGGGACCGCGTCGACCTGGTCGTGCGCGAGCCGCTGCCGGGCGCGGACGTCCCGGCGGCGCTGGTCCGTCCCGACGGGCACGTGGTCTGGGTGGCGGCCGAGGGCGGCGGCGACCTGGCGGAGGCGCTCGGACGCTGGTTCGGCCCCCGCCGTTAACCCGGCCGCGCTTGGAAGTGGAGCGGCGCTCCGTTACTATCGGAGCGCCGCTCCAATTCTATTCCCGAAGCCGCACCGGAAGGTGGCCATGACCGAAACAGAGCAGCAGAGTCTCCCGGACTCGTTCACCTGGACGCGCGCCCACAAGATCGGGCTGTTCGCGCTGTGCCTGGCGGGCCTGGTCGACGCGATCGACGTCACGGTCGTCAACGTGGCGCTGCCCACCGTCCAGCGCGAGCTGGACTTCTCCGCCGCCGACCTGCCCTGGGTGGTCAACGCCTACCTGGTGCTGTTCAGCGGCTTCCTGCTCGTCGGCGGGCGCGCCGGCGACCTGTTCGGGCACCGCCGGATCTTCCTCGGCGGCGTCGTGCTGTTCACGGCGGCCTCGTTCGGGTCGGCCGTGGCGCAGAACGCGTTCACGCTCGTCGTCACGCGCGGCGTCCAGGGCCTCACGGCCGCGTTCATCATCCCGATGACGCTGGCCCTCATCGCGATCATGTTCCCCGAGGGCAAGCCGCGGCTGCTGGCGATGGCCGTCTGGAGCGGGGCGGCGGGGATCTCGACCTCGCTCGGCCTGATCCTCGGCGGCGTCCTGGTGGACGGCCCCGGCTGGCGCTGGATCTTCTGGATCAACCTGCCGATCGGGCTCGTCCTGGTCGTCACCGCGCTGATGTTCCTGCCGTCGGGCACCAGCGAGAACAAGCGCCACAAGTTCGACCTGGTCGGCGCCGTCAGCGGCACCGCCGCCCTGTGCCTCATCGCCTACGGCATGGCGCAGACCGACACGCACGGCTGGACGTCCGGCCGCACCATCGCCCTGCTCGGCGGCGGCGTCGCGCTGCTGGTGTACTTCCTCGTCCACGAGCGGTACCTGGCGGGCGAGCCGATCATGCCGCTGTCGATCTTCCGCATCCGGGCGGTGTCCGGCGCCAACGCGGTGTCGGCGCTGTGCGGCAGCGCGATGTTCGGCACGTTCTTCTGCGCGACGCTCTACCAGCAGGAGGTGCTGCACTACTCGCCGCTGAAGACCGGCCTGTCGTTCCTGCCGCTCACCGCGATGCTGCTGGTGGTGGCCGCGCTCGGGCCGCTGCTGGTCAAGGCGATGGGGCTGCGCTACACGATGGTGCTCGGCTCGGTCGTGTCGGCCGTGTCGCTGGCCTGGTTCACGCAGATCTCCGCCGACGGCGAGCTGCTGACCGACGTCATCCTGCCGTCCACCGCGCTCGGCCTCGGCCTCGGGATCGTGTTCTTCCCGATCATGACGGCGGGCCTGATGGGCGTCTCAGCGGAGGACAAGGGCCTGGCGTCCGCGCTGCTCAACGTCACCCGCTACGTCGGCGGCGCGCTCGGCCTGGCGATCATGTCGAGCTTCGTGACCAGCCGCACGGAGGACCAGGCCAAGTCCGGGCACGCCCCGGAGCTGGCGCTGAACAGCGGCCTGCACGTCGGGTTCGCGATCGGGGCGGGCCTGATGGCCGCCTCGGCGATCGCGGGGTTCATCCTGCTCCACGGGGTCAATCACGAGGACGACCCCGTGGAGGGCGCCTCCGCGCCGGCGGTGGCCGCCTAGCGGTTGATCTTGCAGATGTTCACGGTGTCGTGCGCCTGCCAGATCTTGGGTTCGACGGTGGGGGCCTCGACCTTCAGGGTCCAGTCCCCCACCCACCCCTTGTAGGCGCCGCGGGTGCCGACCGCGAACATGTGGCCGGTGCCGCCGTGGAAGATGACCTCGGTCATGTCGAACAGGCCGGACGTCTTGAACTCGTTGTTCCCGATCGTCGCGGTCTGCTCGATCCAGCCGATGAAGTGCCCGTCGGACGCGCGCTTCTGGATGACGGTGATGCGGCCGTCCTCGTAGCCGACCGTCGCGCCCGTCGGGTCGACGAGCTTGTCGTGGTAGATCGTGTCGGTCCCGATCTGGAGGCCCTCGCCCGGCGGGATGGTCTCCTTCTGCCAGATGAGGACGTCGGTCAGGCTCGGCCACTCCTTGCAGATCGCGGTGGGAATCGGCCCCCACTTCTTCGTGCCCTTGGCGTCCTTGGCGTTCGCCGAGCCCGGAACGAGCAGGATCGAACCCGTCGCGGCGGCCAGCGCGGCGACGGCGGCGAGCGACTTCAGCATGGCGATTCCTCTTCCGATCTCTTCGGTGGAAAGTGCACCTGATGATGGAAAGCTCGCCTAAAGCGAGTCTTGGACGCCGTTTCGCCGATTCATTCGGAGTAAGGCGGGCTTTAGTCCGGGCCGCGACGATGGGCGGCGTGAACACCATCGACGACTTCGTGGAACTCGTCCGCGACGAGCTGGGCCTTGCGGTGACCACCGAGACCGTGGGCGTGGCGTTCGACCGGCTCGACGGCTGGGACTCGGTCCACCTGCTGGCGCTGCTGACCGCGCTGGAGCGGGCGACGGGGCGCCGGATCTCGCTGCCCGACGTGCTGGAGACGTCCAGCCTGGCCGGCGTCTACGACCTCGCGGTGGCGCCGTGAGCGGCCTGGCCGACATCGCCGCGATCGCCCGCGAGCGCCGCCACACGCTGCTGTTCCTCGCGCGGCTGCGCCGCGTCCCGCCGGTGTTCCTGGACACCGAGATCGACATGACGCGCGTCCTGGAGCACCGGGAGACCGGCCGCCGGTACTCGATCGTCGCCTACGTCCTCCACGCGGCGGGACGGGCGCTGGCCAAGCATCCGGAGGCCAACGCAGCGATCGGGGGCGGCCTCTCGCCGAAGGTCGCCCGGTACGCCCCGGTGAACGGCAAGCTGACCCTGGACCGGACGCTGAACGGCCACCGCGTGGTGCTGTCGGGGCTCGTCAAGGACCTGGACCGGGTCGATCTGGACGCCGTCCAGGACCGCGTCGAGGCGCTGCGCGACGGCGACCCGCACACGCTGCCCGACTTCGCGGGCGCGCGGCTGCTGCACCGGCTGCCGGCCGCCGTCGGCTGGGCGGCCTACGAGCTGGCCGCGCGGGCGCTGGACAAGCGCCCCGACACCACCGGCACGTTCTCGGTGACCTCGCTCGGGCACCGCCCGGTGGACGGCTTCCACTCGCTCGGCGGGACGACGGTGACGCTCGGCGTGGGCCGGATCCTGGACCGTCCGGTGGTCCGCGACGGCGCGGTCGCGGTGGCCCCGGTCATGCGCCTGAACCTGTCCTTCGACCACCGCGTCATCGACGGCGCCGAGGCCGCCGACCTGCTCGCCGACGTCAAGGACGGCCTGGAGAACTTCTGACCCCTCAGCGTACGGGAGCGGCGGCCATATTCGGGATGGCCGCCGCTTCCGTCGTCTCCGTCGTCTCCGTCGTCCTAGCGGGCCGCGCCGGCGCCGAGGCCGTCCAGGATCAGCGCGGCGACGGCGGCGCGCTGGTCGGCCACGAAGAAGTGGCCGCCGGGGAGCACCCGCAGGTCGAACGGGCCGGTGGTGTGCGCCTCCCACGCCCGCGCCTCCTCCACCGGGGTGACCGGGTCGGCGTCGCCGACCAGCACCGTGACCGGGCAGTCCAGCGGCTCGGCGTCGGCGGGGAGCCGGTAGGCGTCCAGCGCGGCGTAGTCGGCCCGCAGCGACGGCAGGATCAGCCCGAGCAGCTCCTCGTCGCCGAGGAGCTCGGCCTGCGTGCCCGCCAGGTGCCGCAGCTCGGCCAGCAGCCCGGCGTCGTCGCGGGCGTGGACGGTCTCGGGCCGCACCAGCGACGGCGCGCGCCGCCCCGAGGCGAACAGCACCGGGACGTCGTCCAGGCGCCGCGCCGTCTCGAACGCCACCAGCGCGCCCATGCTGTGGCCGAACAGCGCCAGCGGCCGGTCGCGCCAGGGACGCAGCGCCGCCGCGATCCGGTCGGCCAGTTCGTCGATCGTCGCCGCGAACGGCTCGGAGCGGCGGTCCTGGCGGCCGGGGTACTGCACGGCGAGCATCTCCGCGTGCGGGGCGAGCGCCGCCGACAGCGGGTGGTAGAAGCTCGCCGAGCCGCCCGCGTGCGGGAGGCACACCACCAGCGGGACCCCCTCCGGCCCCGGGTGGAAGCGGCGGATCCAGGCTGCGTCGTTCACTGCGGTCCCCATCAGACGGCGGTCCGGACGTCCAGGCGCTCGTCGGCGACCAGGATGCTCTGCTGCGTCTCCCGCAGGGCGCGGCCCGGCTCCAGGCCGAGCTGCTCGCGCAGGGTCGTGCGGGCGAGCTGGTAGACGTTGAGCGCGTCGGCGCGCCGCTCGGAGCGGTACAGGGCCTGCATGAGCTGCCGGTAGAACGCCTCGTGCAGCGGGTGCTCGGTGACCTGGGCGTACAGGAACCCGATCACCTCGCGGTGCCAGCCGAGGGCGAGGCTGGACTCGACGAGCTTCTCGCTGCACTCCAGCCGCACCTCCTCCAGCCACGACACGAACCCGGTGACGATGGGCCCGTCGCGCAGCTCGCTGAGCACGGGACCGCGCCACAGGCCGAGCGCCTCGCGGTAGGCCGCGACGGCCTGCTCGTGGCGTCCGGCGCGGGTGGCCTGGCGGCCGGCGTTGACGAGGTCCTGGAACTGCTCCAGGTCCAGCTCGTCGCCGCCGGGGCAGAGCTGGTAGCCCGGGGTGCGGGTGCGGATCGGGCTGGTGGCCCGCCCGCCGCCGCTCAGCAGCTTGCGGAGCTGCGAGATGTACACGTACAGGGCGGCGGTGGCCCTCTTGGGCGGATCGTGGTTCCAGATCTCGGTGATGAGCTGGTCGAGCGAGACGACCTGGCCGGAACGGATCAGCAGTGTCGCGAGCAATACCTCCATCTTGTGCGCGCTGATGGTCAGCACGTCGTCCCCGTCGACGACGCGGAGCGGGCCGAGGATCTCGTATCGCACTAATGCTCCCGGGGTCCTGGTTGCCGTCAGGATTCTGACTCGGCATCACCGTGCCAAGACCGCCGCTCAGGCCGCATCAGAGGAAATACGTACATTCCGCTAAAGAGACCTACATCACTTGTGGATTAGCGCGGCTTTAGATTCGGCGGCGATCATGGCGGGGTCCCTTGCGCGCGAAAACGGAACGAGCCGGTCATGAAGGATCCCCCTGGCCCAGGCCGTCGTTCAGGACCTCAAGGACGCGCGCGACGCGGGCCCGGTCGCCGTGCTCGGCGACCCAGCCCACCGCCGCGGCCATCGTCAGCAGGTCGTCGGCGTCGACGTCGCGGCGGACCTCGCCCGCCTCCTGCGCGCGCTCCAGCAGCCGGGTGACCGACGTCCGCATCGCCGAGCACGCCGCGAACAGCTCCGACCGCTCGTCCTGGAGCGCGCCCATCACCGATCCGGGCACGCCCTGGCAGCCGCCGGCGCCGGCGGAGAACCGCTCCAGCCACGCCGCCAGCGCGGCGCCCGGCGACTCGGCGTCCAGGGACTCCTCGGCCTGGGCCCGCAGGGCGTCCAGGCCGTCGTGCAGGACGGCCTCAAGGAGCGCGTCGCGGGTCGGGAAGTGCCGGTAGAGGGTGCCGATGCCCACGCCCGCGCGGCGGGCCACGTCCCGCAGCGACGCCTCGGTGCCCTGCTCGGCGAAGACCGTCGCGGCCACTTCGAGCAGGGTCTCGCGGTTGCGCCGGGCGTCGGTGCGCAGTCCCGGGGTGCGTGCGGCGGCCATGATTCCCCCTTGTCAATCGGAGCACTGCTCCGTATATTTCTGGAGCAGTGCTCCTCATAGTACGAGACCCGACCGATTCTCCCACGCGGCCCAGCGCCGCCCCCCGGCAACGACCACCTCACCAGCCCTGACAGGAGCCTTGAGCCGCATGACCGACCTCGCCCCGCTTCCGCTGTCCGTCCTCGACATCATGCCGGTGGACGTGGAGTCCACCCCGTCCGGCGTTCTGCGGGCCACCCTGGAGCAGGCCAGGTACGTGGAGGAGCTCGGCTTCACCCGCTACTGGATCGCCGAGCACCACAACTCGCCCAACATCGCCAGCTCGTCCCCGACCGTCACCGCCGCGGCCGTCGGCGGCGCGACCACCCGCCTGCGCGTCGGGACGGGCGGCGTCATGCTGCCCAACCACGCGCCGTTCGTCGTCGCCGAGCAGTTCGGCACGCTCAGCGCCCTGTACCCCGGACGCGTCGACCTCGGCGTCGGCCGGACGCCACCGCACGACCCGGGCGTCGCGCGCGCCCTGCGGGTGGACGCCCTGGCGCTGGACTTCGAGCAGCAGTTCGCCGAGCTGCTCGGGTTCCTGCGCGCCGACTTCCCCGCCGGGCACCCGCTGCAGAAGGTCGCGGCGAACCCGCCGCTGACCGGCAAGCCGTCGCTGTGGGTCCTCGGGTCCAGCGAGAACGGCGCGCGGATGGCGGCGCACCGGGGCCTGCCGTTCGCGCACGCGCACCACTTCAGCCCGCAGAACTCGGTCGCGGCGCTGCGCACCTACCACCGCGAGTTCCGGCCGTCGGAGTACCTGTCGAGCCCGTACTCGATCATCGCGGCGGGCGTGACGGTCGCCGACACCGACGAAGAGGCCCGCTTCCGCAACGTCCCGGCGGCGCTGGCGCTGCTGAAGTCGCTGACCGGCCCGCCCGAGCCGTTCCCGACGCCCGAGCAGGCCGCCGCCCACCCCTGGACGGCCGAGGAGGCCGCCTGGCGCGACCAGTTCCTCGCGCCGCAGGTGGCGGGCGGCCCGGACCGGGTGCGCGCCCAGCTCGCCGACCTGCTGGAGCGCACGGGCGCCGAGGAGCTGATGGTCGTGTCGATGGTCACCGACCCGGCGGCGCGGCGGCGCTCCATCACGGGGCTGCGCGAGCTGTTCGGCTCCGCGCCGCTCCCCCAGGGCCTGGCGCTGTAGCGCCGGGGGCTCCCCGCCCGGCGACGTCCCGGCGCGCCCGTTCGGCGCCGGGACGTCGTCCGTTCCTCAGATGTCGGCGGGGCCGTCGAGCACGACGGGGCGGTCCCCGGCGTCGATGCTCGGCAGGGCCGTGAGCAGGGCGCGGGTGTAGGGGTGGGACGGGTTCTGGAAGACGTCCTCGACGGGCCCGGACTCCACGACCGCGCCGTCGCGCATGACCAGGACGTCGTCGCTCATGTGGTGGACGACGCCGAGGTCGTGGGAGATGAACAGCAGCGCGACGCCGAGGTCGTCCTGAAGATCGGTGAGCAGGTCGAGGATCTGCGCCTGGACGGACACGTCCAGCGCCGACACGGGCTCGTCGCAGACCAGCACGGCGGGCCCGGGGGCCAGGGCGCGGGCGACGGCGACGCGCTGGCGCTGCCCGCCCGACAGCTCCTGGGGGCGGCGGTCCAGCAGCGCGGCGTCCAGGCCGACGCGGCGCAGCAGGGCGGCGATCGCGTCGCGGTGGGCGCGGGCGGCGCGGCGGCCGGGGTGCCCGAGGCCCTCCCCGATGATCCGCTCGACGGTGTAGCGGGGGTCGAACGAGGCGAGCGGGTCCTGCTGGACGAGCTGGAGCCGGGGCCGCAGGGCGCGCCGTTCGGCCTCGGGCCGGTGCGACCAGGGGCGGCCGAGCAGCGCGACGGTGCCGTCGTCGGGCTCCAGCAGGCCCATGACGAGGTGGGCGGTGGTGGACTTGCCCGATCCGGATTCGCCGACGATTCCGAGGGTGCGGCCGGCGCGCAGCGTGAACGACACGCCGGCGACGGCGGGGCGCGCGGCGCCGTCGGGGCCGCGGAACGCCTTGGCCAGGCCGCGCGCCTCGATGACGGTGTCGGCGGCGGCGGTGTCGCGGGTGCGGGCCGTGCGGGCGGGCGGGGCGGGCCACGGCGCGTCGGTGCGCCAGCAGCGGGCGTGGTGGCCGTCGGCGACGGCGACGCGGGCGGGCGGCTCGGTGCGGCACCGGTCGGTCGCCAGGGGGCAGCGCGCCGCGTACCCGCAGCCTCCGTCGGCGGGGGCGCCGTCGGCGGCGCGCACCGACAGGCGGGTGCCGCGGGCGTGCGCGGACGGGATCGCGGCGAGCAGTTCCCGCGTGTAGGGGTGGGCGGGGGCGCGCAGCAGTTCGCCGGGCGGCCCCTCCTCGACTAGGACGCCGCCGTGCATGACGGCGATCCGGTCGGCGAGGCGGGCGACGACGGCGAGGTCGTGGCTGATGAGCAGGATCGCGGTCCCGGCGGCCTTGCGCTCGGCGAGCAGGTCGAGGATCTGCGCGGCGACGGTGACGTCGAGGGCGGTGGTGGGCTCGTCGGCGATGAGTAGCGGCGGGTCGGCGGCGATGGCCGAGGCGATGAGGGCGCGCTGGCGCAGCCCGCCCGACAGCTCGTGGGGGTGCTGGCGGGCGCGGACCTCGGGTTCGGGGACGCGGACCTGCCCGAGCAGCGACACGGCGCGGGCGCGGCGGGCGGAGCGGTCGACGGTGCGGTGGTTGGCGAGGGTCTCGGTGATCTCGGCGCCGACGGTGCGCAGCGGGTCCAGCGCCGACAGGGCGTCCTGCAGGACCAGCCCGATCCGGCCGCCGCGCACGGCGCGCCACTCGCGGTCGCGCAGGGCGGTGAGGTCGCGTCCGGCCAGCTCCATGCGGCGGGCGCGGACCGTCCCGCCCGACAGGCCGACCAGGGCGCGGGCGGTGGCGCTCTTGCCCGAGCCGGACTCGCCGACGACGGCGAGGCATTCGCCGGGCCGCAGGTCCAGGTCGACGCCGCGGACGGCGGCCACGGTCCCGAAGCCGACGCGGAGGTCCTCCACGGCGAGCAGGCGGTCGTCATCCGGCACCCGGACGCCTCCCCTCGAACCGGTCGCGCAGGTCGCGGCCGACGATGTTGACGCAGACGACGGTGGCGGTGAGCGCGGCGCCGGGGAACACCGCGATGGCCCAGGTGCTGCCGAGCAGGTCCCGTCCGGCCGACAGCATCGCGCCCCACTCGGGGCTCGGCGGCTGCGGGCCGAGGCCGAG
Source organism: Actinomadura rubteroloni (assembly GCF_002911665.1). Classification (NCBI taxonomy): domain Bacteria; kingdom Bacillati; phylum Actinomycetota; class Actinomycetes; order Streptosporangiales; family Thermomonosporaceae; genus Actinomadura; species Actinomadura rubteroloni. The sequence goes on along the minus strand of NZ_MTBP01000005.1, from coordinate 171,763 downwards.
GAAGCTGAGCGCCGAGCCGGCCAGGACGGCGGTGCCGACGCTGAGGGTCGCGAGGACGAGCAGCGGCGGCAGCGCGTTCGGCAGGACGTGCCGCAGGTACACCTCGGCGCGCCGGTAGCCGAGGACGGTCGCGGCGCGGACGTAGTCGGACTCGCGGACGACCAGCGCCTCGCCGCGCACGAGCCGCGCGAACCCGGGCGCGAACGCGGCGCCGATCGCCAGGGTGGCGTTCCCGGTGCCGGGGCCGAGGATCGCGACGACGAGCAGGGCGAGCAGCGCGCCGGGGAAGGCCAGCAGGACGTCGGTGAGGCGCATGACGATCTCGTCGGCGACGCGTCCGCCGACGACGGCGACCATCGCCAGGACCGCGCCGGCGCCGACCGCGACGAGCGTGGCGCCGAGGCCGAGCAGCAGGGACGGGCGGGCGCCGTGCACGACGCGGCTGTAGATGTCGCGGCCGAGCTGGTCGGTCCCGAACCAGTGCCCGGGCCCGGGGCCGAGGAGCGCCTGCGTGGGGTCGACGGCGTTGGGCGGGTCGGTGGCGAGCAGGCCGGGCCACAGCGCGGCGACGGCGACCAGGAGCAGGACCGCGGCGGCGAGCGCGGCGGGGATCCGCCTCATGCGGGCGCCTCGCGCAGCCTCGGGTCCACGACGCGGTAGAGGAGGTCGACGCCGAGGGTGATGAGGGTGAACAGGGCGCCGGACACGATGGTGATGCCGGTGACGACGGGGAAGTCGCGGTTCTGGATGGCGGTGGCGAGGACGCGGCCGAGCCCGGGGCGCCCGAACACGGTCTCGACGACGACGGCGCCGGTGAGCAGGGCGCCGACCGTCCAGCCGGAGATGGTGCTGATCGCGATGAGGGCGTGCCGCAGGGCGTGCCGGAGCCGGACGGCGGTCTCGCCGGTGCCGCGGGCGCGGGCGCTGAGCGCGAACGGCTGGTCCAGGGCGCGGGCCATGCCGTCGCGCAGGATCTGGGTGAACAGCCCGACGAGGCCGAGGGCGAGGGTGATCGCGGGCAGGACGAGGCCGCTGAGCCCGGTGCCGCCGGTCGCGGGGAACACGTGGAGGCGGAAGGAGAAGAACGTGAGCAGCAGCAGCCCGACCCAGAAGCCGGGGATGGAGACGGTCACGAGCTCCAGCAGGGACGACAGGGCGCGCCAGGCCGGGCGGCGCCCGGCGGTGGCGACGGCGAGCGGCACCGCGACCAGGAGCGCCAGCGCGAACCCGGTGAGCGTCAGCGACACCGTCGGCCACAGGTTGTCGGCGATGACCGCAGGGACCGACTCCTGGAGCTGGTAGGACCAGCCGAGGTCGCCGCGCGCCAGGTCGCCGAGGAAGTCGGCGTACTGGACGGCGAGGGGGCGGTCGAAGCCCGTCTCGTGCCGGGCCTGGGCGACGATCTCGGGGTTCTGCGCGGCGCTGAGCCCGACCATGACCTTGACCGGGTCGCCGGGGGCCAGGCGCAGCGCCCCGAACGTGACGGTCGCCGCGCCGAGCACGACGACGGCCGCGAGCAGCAGCCGCCGCGCGACCCACCGCGCGAGGGCGGCGCGGCCGCCCCCGCGCGGTGCGCCCGACGGCGGCGCGTCCGGTTCGGCGCCCGGGTCCTGCTTCACGCCTTGCCCAGCGAGACGTCGTAGAACTGCAGGTAGAGGGACGCGTCGAAGTTCAGGTTCTGCACCTTGCCGGACACGCCGAGCAGTTCGGACGGGACGAACAGCGGCAGCGACAGTCCCTGCTGGACGATGCGGGTCTGCGCGTCGGCGTAGGCCTTCTGCCGGGCGGCGGCGTCCTCGCTGGCGGCGGCGCTGTTGAGCCAGCCGTCGAGCTGCGGGTCCTTGAGGTGGAACATGTTGCTGCCGCCGACGGACGGGACGCGGTCGGAGGCGTACATGTTGCGCAGGATGTCGGGGTTCAGGGCGCGCCAGTTGTTGATGTAGAGGTCGAGGTTGCCGGCGAGGACGTCGCGGACGAACGCGCCGGAGTCCTCCGAGACGTACTGGATCTCGATGCCGGCCTTCTTGGCCTCGGCCTGGACGCCCTGGGCGAGGATGTTCTCCGACGGCCGGATGAGCTGGGCGCCGACGGGCCAGCGCACCGACAGCCGCTTGCCGTCCTTGGTGCGGTAGCCGGCGGAGTCGCGTCCGGTCCAGCCCGCCTCGTCCAGCAGCTTGGCGGCGGCGGCCGGGTCGTAGGGGATCGAGTTCCGCAGCGACGCGGTGTAGCCGGGGGTGGCGGGGCTGAGGACGCTCCACGCGCGGGCGTACACGCCGGTGAACACCGATTTGACGAGCTGGTCGACGTTGACGGCGCGCTGGAGCGCCTGGCGGACCTTCACGTCGCTCAGCGGCGGCCGGCTCGCGTTGAACGTGATGTTCTCGACGGTGCCCGGGATGTCCTTCTGGAGGAACCGCAGGCCCGACGCGCTCTTCAGCGCCTTCACGTTCGCGGTGGGGACGTCGTCGATGAGGTCGGCCTGCCCGCTGGTGAGGGCGCCGTAGCGGGCGCCGTCCTCGGGGACGAGCCGGAAGGTGAGCTGCGCGAGCTTGGCGGGCCCGGTGTGCTTGGCCGTGGCCTGCTGCCAGGCGTAGGACGGGTTGCGCTTCAGGACGATGCTGGTGTTCTGCGTCCAGCTCACGAACGAGAACGGCCCGGACCCGACCGGCTTGGTGCAGGACGCGCGCAGCGCCTTCGGCGACTGGATGCCGAGGTAGGGCGTGCTGAGCGACTGGAGCAGCGGCGCGTAGGGCTTGGACAGGCCGATGCGGACGGTGGAGGCGTCCACGACCTTGGTGCCGGTGTAGGGGCCGAGGAGGCTGGAGGCGTACACCGACTTGGTCTTGGGGTCGACGGCGTGGTCCATCGTCGCCTTGACGGCGGCGGCGTCCAGCGGGGTGCCGTCGTGGAACGTCACGCCGGAGCGCAGATGGAACGTGTAGGCCTTACCGTCGGGTGAGACTTCCCATTTGGTGGCGAGCCAGGGCTGGATCCTCCCGTCGGGCCCGGTCGCGACGAGGGAGTCGAACAGGTTCCGGTCGATGATGGAGATCAGGCGGGACGCGCTCGCCTGCGGGTCCAGGCAGTTGACCAGGCCCGCGCTGGCGTAGGTGAGGCCCGCGGCGTCCCCGCCGGCGTGGCCGGAGCCGCCGCACGCGGCGGCCAGCGCGCCGGCCAGCCCGAGGGCGGCGACGGCCGCCGGGCCGCGCGTCCGCCGGGCGGCGGGGCCGGGTCCGGCCGGGGCGCGCCCTGGCGCGCGGCGCGGCGCGCGGGCAGGGTGGGCGTCGTGGGGACCGCCGTCCGCGGCGGGGCGGAAAGGCGAGACGTCGTCCAACGGAACTCACTTTCTGCACAGATATGCGGCGGCACCGTAAGCGCCATCGTTCCGGACGCGTCTAAATGAAACCTTAAACTGACCTAAATGGAAATCGGGCGACCTTGACCGCACGTGCGCACAATGAAAGGATCCGAATTCGAGAACGGCCGGAACCGGCCGTTCCCCGAGCGCCGGACGGCGGCGCCGAGCGCGGCTCGGCAGGCCCGGCGAAGCCCTCTGCGCCTCGGGCGGAGCCAATTTTCCCGCTCATTTTCCCGAAGACTTTCCTAGTTTTCAGGTAGACAACACGGGCATACGGCGAGTGCCGGGATTTTACCTCGGCGTAACCGGCCCGGACTACGGTTTTCGTGTTCCTTGTCAACGTCCAGTCAGGCAGCCGCGGGGGCGTCCCGGAGTTCTCGTCCCGCCATGGTCACGGGGGGTCGCGCGGAGTGCAACGAGAGGAACCGGTCAGTGGTGGAAGGCATCAGGCGCGGTCCCCGTACCCGGGGCGTCCGCCGGAGCGAGTCCCGGCTGATGAGCGCCGCGCTCGACGGTCTCGGGGGCAGCCGCGCGCAGGTCGTGGAACTGGTCGGCGACCCCGGGATGGGCAAGACGTGGCTGCTCAACGAGACGGCCCGGGAGGCGGCGGCGCGCGGGATCCGCGTCATGCACGACCGCTACACCGAGAGCCGCCGCAACGCGCTGCTGCGGACGCTGGCGATGGCGCTGTGCCCCGAGGGCGCGCCGGACCTGGTCGACAGCCTGCCGCGCGGCACCCGCGACCGGCTCATCGAGCTGATGGGGAGCCCGTGGGTGTGGGGCGACCCGGGGCAGCACGCGGACCGGCACATGCTGTACCAGACGATGCGGATCCTGCTGAGCGCGTGCTCCTCCGACGGCCTGGTGGTGCTGCTGGACGACGCGCACTGGGCCGACGGCGGCTCGGTGGAGATGGTCGAGCAGCTCGTCCACCGCCCGCTGGCGGCGCCGCTGCTGATGGTCGTCGCGCAGCGCCCCCGGCAGGCGTCGGCGCGGCTGCGCGGCGCGCTGGCGCACGGCGTGGAGATCGGGACGGTGCGGCGGGTGGAGCTGGCGCCGCTGTCGGCCGAGCAGTCCGCCGAGGTGCTCGGCGCGTCCGCCGCCGACGCGGCGCTGCGCGAGCTGCACAACGAGAGCCGCGGCATCCCGCTGTACCTGCGGGCGCTGGCGGGCGAGCGCGAGCGCGGCCGGGTGCCCGAGCAGCAGGCCACGCTGATCCTGGACGAGATCGGGCACCTGGACGCGTGCGAGTTCCGGGTGATCTCGGCGGCGGCCGTCCTCGGCGACGAGTCCGACCTGGACACCCTCACCGCCGTCGCCGACATCGGCCTGGAGGGGACGCGGACGGCGCTCGGCGGCCTGACCCGCCGCGACCTGCTCCGCCCGGTCGGCGACAGCTCCTACTTCACGTTCCGGCACCCGCTGGTGCGCCGCCTCGTCTACGACCGGACCGAGCGGAGCTGGCACGCCGCCGCGCACCGCCGCGCGGCCGGCTTCCTGGCGGGGCGGGGCGCGTCGGCGACGCAGCTCGCCGTCCACGTCGAGCGCTGCGTGTCCGGCCCGGACCCGGCGGACCTGGACGTGCTGTGCCGCGCCGCCGACGACGCGCTGATGTCGGACCCCGAGACCGCGATCCGGCTGCTGCGGACCGCGCTGCGGTTCCAGGGCGAGGGGCGGGCGCGGCCGGCGACGATGCTGCGGCTGGCCGAGGCGCTCGGGGTGGCGGGGCGGCTGCGCGAGAGCCGGGACCTGCTGGACGAGACGCTGCGCCTCATCCCCGCCGACGACGACCACGACGTGCGGGTGCGGACGACGGCGTTCTACACGCTGGTGGTGTGCCTGCTCGGCGACTACGCCAAGGCGCGGTCGCTGCTGGAGGGCGAGCTGACCAAGCTGCCGGCCGACGTCCCGCCGCGCGAGACCACCGCGCTGATCATCGCGCACGGCGCGATCGGCGCGGTCGACGGCGTCGCGCCGACCTGCGACCAGGTGAAGCTGGCGCGGCGGCTGGCGGCGCTGCACGAGGACCGGGTCGCCGAGGTGGGCGCGCTGGCGCTCGGCGCGCTGTGCGACGCGTTCCAGGACGACGCCGAGGGCGCCGCGCACTACGCGGCGGCCGCCGCCGCGCTCACCGACCGGCTGTCGGACGCCGACCTGGCCGCGCACCCGGAGTACCTCGGGATCCTCGGCTGGGCGGAGGCGCTGATCGGGCGGGCCGAGGACGCGCGGCGCCACCTGCGGCGCGGCACGACGATCGCCCGCACGCGCTGCCACGTCCACCTGCTGCCGGTGCTGCTGGTCGGCGAGGCGGCGCTGCGGATGAACGGCGGCCGGCCGGGCGAGGCGCGGCGGCTGGCGGCCGAGGCCCGCGAGGTCGCCGAGCGCGTCAACGCCGACCACGTGCGCGGGATGGCGCTGGTGCTGGAGTCGCTGGCCGCGGCGTGGACGGGCCGGGCCGCCGAGGCGGTGGAGCTGGGCGAGGAGGCCGAGCGGGTCCTGCACGAGCGGCGGTTCCACTGGAGCGCGGCGGCGCCGGTCGCTCTGGCGGTCGCGGCGCGCCTGTCGGGCGACCCGCGCCGCTGCATGATGCTGCTGCTGGACGCGGGCGGCGGCGGCCTGCACGCGCTGCCGCGCGGGCTGCGGGCGTCGGCGCTGGAGACGCTGACGGCGGCGGCGCTGGACATCCGGCGGACGGGCGCGGCGCCGGTCCCGGCGGCGCTGACCGGCGAGTGGGCCGAGCAGGCGCGCGACGTCGCGGACGCGGCCGACGCGGCGTGCCGTCCGGGGCCGCGCGGGCACGCGCTGGCGGCGCTGGCGCACGCCCGCCGCGCCGACGGCGACCCCGGCGGCGCGCTGGAGCTGTACCGGGAGGCGGTGCGGCTGTTCGCGGCGGCGGGCGCGACGCACGCGCAGGCGCTGGCGGTGACGGCGGAGGCGGCGTGCCTGGCGGCGCTCGGCCGCCGCGCCGAGGCCGAGGGCGCGGTGCTGCTGGCGGCGGAGCTGGCGCGGCGCAGCGGCGCGGCGGCGGTGCAGGACCAGTTGCGGCGGTTGGACCTGGACGGGGTGCCTGCGGGCGCGCCGGTCCCCGAGGACCGGCTGGCGGTGCTGACGGTGCGGGAGCGGGAGATCGCCGAGCGGGCGGGCCTCGGCCGCAAGACGCGGGAGATCGCCGAGGAGCTGTCGCTGAGCCCCCGGACGGTCGACGTCCACCTCACCCGGATCTACCGCAAGCTGCACATCACGTCGCGGGCGGCGCTGGCGCGGATGATGGCGGGGGTCGGCTGAGGGGAAAACCGGTTGGTGCGGGCCGTCCGCCGCCGTTACAACTGCTCCATGCTTCGCAAGTACCCGCGGACGCGGCATCTGGCGGGGTCGCGGTTGCAGCCCGGCGACCACGACCTGGCGGCGGCGCCGTTCACCGAGATCGCCGGACGGCACCTGGTCGTGGAGGAGAAGCTGGACGGCGCGAACGCGGGCATCAGCTTCGGCTCCGGCGGCGAGCTGCTGCTGCAGAGCCGCGGGCACTACCTGTCGGGCGGGCCGCGCGAGCGGCAGTTCGCGCCGCTGAAGGCGTGGGCGGCGTCGGTGCGCGACGTGCTGCACCCGCGCCTGGCCGACCGGTACGTCCTGTACGGGGAGTGGCTGTACGCCAAGCACACCGTCTTCTACGACGCGCTGCCGCACTACTTCTGCGCGTTCGACGTCCTGGACCGCCGGGACGGGACGTTCCTGTCCACGCCCGCGCGCGCCGAGCTTCTGGCGGGGACGCCGGTGGCGGCGGTGCCCGTCCTGTTCGAGGGCGCGCTGCGCCGGCTGGAGGACCTGACCGCGCTGGTCGGGCCGTCGAGGTGCCGGACGCCGCGCTGGCGGGACGCGCTGGCCGCGGCCGCTGAGGCGGGCGGCGCCGACCCGGGCCGGGTCGCGGCCGAGACCGACGCGGCCGAGGAGATGGAGGGCCTCTACGTGAAGGTGGAGGAGGGCGGCCGGACGGTGGGCCGCTACAAGTGGGTCCGGGCGGGGTTCGTGACGGCGGTGCTGGACGCGGGGTCGCACTGGCTGGACCTCCCGATCGTCGCCAACGGCCTGGCCGACCCGGGGGTGCTGTATGCGCGTTCTGGCTGAGCTGTGCCCGGCGCCGCCGCGCTGGGACGTCCCGTGGGACCGGATCCGGGACGCGTTCGGGTGGGTGCGCGACCTTGCGGGGGTGCCGCAGGACGCCGTCCACCACGCCGAGGGCGACGTGGAGGTCCACACGCGGATGGCGTGCGAGGCGATGGCGGCGCTGCCGGAGTTCCGGGCGCGTCCGGAGGCCGAGCGGGTGCGGCTGTTCACGGCGGTGCTGATGCACGACGTCGCCAAGCCGTCCTGCACGCGGCACGAGGACGGCGGGCGGATCACCGCGCCCGGGCACTCGCGGGCCGGGGACCTGATGGTGCGGCGGATCCTGTGGGAGCTGGGCGCGCCGCCGGCGTGGCGGGAGCACGTGGCGGCGCTGGTCCGCCACCACCAGGTGCCGTTCTGGGCGCTGGAGCGCCCGGACCTGCAGCGGATCGCGTTCCGGGTGAGCCTCGTGGCCCGCAACGACGACCTGGCGCTGCTGGCGACCGCCGACCTGCTCGGCCGGGTCTGCGGGGACGCCGCGCAGGTGCTGGACAGCATCGCGCTGTTCGCCGAGTACTGCGCCGAGCAGGAGTGCCTGGACCGTCCGCGCGCGTTCCCCTCCGACCACGCCCGCTTCTGGTACTTCCGCAAGGACGGGCGCGACCCGTCCTACGCCGCCTACGACGACACGCGCGCGACGGTGACGGTGATGTCGGGGCTGCCGGGGGCGGGCAAGGACACGTGGCTGGCCGCGCACCGCCCCGGCGTGCCGGTGGTGAGCCTGGACGCGCTGCGCCGCGCGCTCGGCGTGGACCCGGCGGGCGACCAGCGGCCGGTCGCGGCGGCGGCGTTCGAGGCGGCGCGGGGGCATCTGCGGGCGGGGCGGCCGTTCGCGTGGAACGCCACGAACGTGTCGCGGCAGCTCCGCGAGCAGTGCGTGGGGCTGGCCGCGTCCTACCGGGCGCGGGTGGAGGTCGTGGCGGTGGAGGCGCCGCCGCACGTGCTGCGGGCCCGCAACCGGGCGCGGCCCGTCCCGGTCCCGGACGCGGTGATCGGCCGGCTCGCGCGCCGCTGGGAGGCCCCGGACCCGACCGAGGCGCACCGGGTGGAGTGGGTCGCGACGGGCTGACCGGCGTGTGGTTCGATGATCGCGCCGAAGGGAGGCGCGGTGGACGGCGCGGGACGGGACGCGGGACGGGTGGCGCTGGTGACCGGCGCGGGCTCGGGCATCGGCGCCGGGGTGGCGGCGGCGCTGCTGGCCCGCGGCTGGCGGGTCGCGCTGGCGGGGCGCCGCGCGGAGCCGCTGGCGGCGACCGCCCGCGCGGCGGGCGGCGGCGCGGCGGACCGGGCCCTGACGGTCGCGGCGGACGTGACGTCCCCGGAGTCGGTGGACGCGCTGTTCGCCGCCGTCGCCGGCCGGTTCGGGCGGCTGGACCTGCTGTTCAACAACGCGGGCGTGTTCGGGGCGCCCGCGCCGGTGGAGGAGTTCCCGGTCGCCGAGTGGGACGCCGTCATCGCGACGAACCTGACCGGCGCGTTCCTGTGCGCGCGGGCGGCGTTCGCGCTGATGCGCGGCCAGGACCCGCGCGGCGGCCGGATCATCAACAACGGGTCGCTGTCGGCGCACACGCCGCGTCCCCGGTCGGTGGCCTACACCGCGAGCAAGCACGCGGTGACGGGGCTGACCAAGGCGCTGTCGCTGGAGGGCCGCGCGCACGGCATCGCGTGCGGGCAGATCGACATCGGGAACGCCGCGACGGAGATGACGGGGCCGTTCGGCGCGGGGACGCTGCAGGCCGACGGGTCGGTGCGCGCCGAGCCGGTGATGGACGTGGCGAACGCGGTCGCGGGCGTCCTTTACATGGCGGAGCTGCCGCCGGAGGCGAACGTGCAGTTCATGTCGGTGCTGGCGACGGGGATGCCGTCATTCGTGGGGCGCGGCTGACACGCGGCGACAGGCCGTGACGGGTGGTGACGGGGCCGTCGCCGTCCGTACGATGTGAAATTCTCCGAACGCGCCGTTGCGTTCGGGGGCGCGCGTCCTAGGATCGTCGTGTGCTTCGCCCCCGATACCCGCTCCGTACCCGGCGCCTGCTGCTGCGGCCGTTCCAGCCCGGCGACCTGGAGGGCCTGTACGCCTACCAGTCCCAGCCGGAGGTGGCGCGGTTCCTGGCGTGGGAGCCGCGGACGCTGGAGGAGTCGCGGGTGTTCCTGCGGCAGAAGATGGACGCGGCGACGCTGGAGCGCGAGGGCGACTGGCTGGTCGCGGCGGTCGTCGCGGCCGACTCCGGCGCGCTGATGGGCGAGGTCAACCTGCAGTGGTCCAGCCGCGCGCACTGCCAGGGCGAGATCGGCTACGTCCTGAACCCCGACTTCCACGGCCACGGGTACGCGACGGAGGCGGCGGCCGAGGGGTTGCGGCTGGGCTTCGAGGAGCTCGGCCTGCACCGGATCGTGGGCCGCATCGACGCCCGCAACGAGGCGTCGGCGCGGGTGCTGGAGCGGCTCGGGATGCGCCGGGAGGCGCATCTGCGGGAGAACGAGCTGGTCAAGGGCGAGTGGAGCGACGAGGTCGTGTACGCGATGCTGCGGCGGGAGTGGGAGGCGCGCCCCGAGCCCGCGCACGACGCGGGCGCGGCCGTCGGCGAGTGACCTGCGGGGCGCGCGGAGCGTGACGGCGCGGGCCGTGGCGGCGACGCACGGTCGCGGGCGCGGCCGGCGGACTCACCATGGCACAGGACGGCCCGTTTTTCTTGTCACCCGGACCCATAGATCGTCTTGGACGGTTCCGCGACACTCGGCGCACTAGTCGCGCGGCCGGTGCCGGCCGCTTCTTTCGTCTTCGCAGGCCCCCTGGGAGTGTCATGACCCTCTCCGTAACCGTCAGACCCCGCGTGCGGTGGCGCCGTTCCCTGGCCGCGTCGGCGGTCGGTGCCGCGCTGGCGGCCGGTGCGGGCGTCGTGGCCGTGGTCCCGGTGTCGGCGGCGGGCTTCACCGCCGCCGACACCGGCGCCAAGATCACCGGTGAGCAGCAGGTCGCCGACGGGGAGGTCGACATCACGATCTCCTCGCCGTCGCTCGGCAAGTCGGTGAAGACGCGGCTGCTGCTGCCCAAGGGCTGGACGCGGGGCTCCTCGACGAAGTACCCGGTGCTGTACGCCTTCCACGGCGGCCAGGACAACTACACGTCCTGGACGAAGAACACCGACATCGAGGACTGGGCGCGCAAGTACAACGTCCTGGTCGTGATGCCGGAGGGCGAGAACGGCTCGTACACCGACTGGTACAACTACGGCAAGGGCGGCACTCCCAAGTGGGAGACGTTCCACACCACCGAGGTCCGCGAGCTGGTCGAGCGCAACTACGGGGCCAGTTCGGTCGCGGCGGCGATCGGGAACTCCTCGGGCGCGCAGGGCGCGATGAGCTACGCGGCGCGGCACCAGGGGATTTTCAAGTACGTGGCGTCGCTGAGCGGGACGCTGTCGATGCGGTCGCCGGGGATGCCGGCGATGCTGATGTTCACCAACGCGGGCAACGGCCAGGACCCGTACGCGATCTGGGGCATCCCGTGGGCCGACGACGCGAACTGGAAGGCCCACGACCCGGCGTCGCTGGTGGACAAGCTGCGCGGGACGGGCATCTTCTTCTCGTCGGGGACGACGGGCCGTCCGGGCCCGGGCGACCCGAACGTGGCGCCGTGGGACATCGGCCTGCTGAGCGAGATCGCGATCGGCTCGGACAACAAGGAGTTCCAGAAGAAGCTGGACGAGGCGAAGGTCCCCTACACCGCGCACATCTACGGCGACGGACGGCACAACTGGCCGGCGTGGATCCGCGAGGCGACCTTCATCTGGCCGACGCTGATGAAGTCGATCGGCGCGGACCCCGTGCAGTGACCTGAGCGCGGAAAAAGGCGCCCGGCGGGAGGTCCCGCCGGGCGCCTTTCACGTTTCCGGCCCCGGAAGGGGCGGCGGCCCGTCACCGGCGCCCCCTCGGCGTGCGGTGACGGGCCGCCGCCCCGCCCCCTGGGGGGCGGGTTCACGGGGTCCCGGGCGGGTCAGCCCTCGGCGCTCAGGTCGGTGACGGGCAGCGCGCCGTCCAGGTAGGCCTTGCGGGTCGCGGTGTGCGACACCTTGCCGCTGCTGGTGCGGACGAGCCCGCCGGGCTCGATGAGGACCAGCTCGTGGACGCGGACGTCGTGGTGCTGCTGCACGGCGGCGCGGACGGCGTCGGTCACGGCGACCGGGTCGAGGCGCTTGATGGGGACGCGGCGGTTGCGCTCGGCGACGATGATGAGGACCTCGCCCTCCTCGCCGTCCACCGAGAACGCGGCGGCGTACCCGCGGCGGACGCCCTCGTGGGCGTGGAACGCGGTGTACTCCAGGTCCTGCGGGTAGTGGTTGCGGCCGTCGATGATGACGAGGTCCTTGATGCGGCCGGTGATCCACAGCTCGCCCTCGTACCAGACGCCGAGGTCGCCCGAGCGCAGCCACGGGCCCTCGGGCAGGTCGCCGCGCTCGCCGGCGAGCTTGTTGCCGAAGGTGCGGGCGGTCTCCTCGGGGCGGTTCCAGTACCCGGCGGTGACGTTGGGGCCGTGGATCCAGATCTCGCCGATGTGCCCGTCGGGCTTGCGCTCGCCCGTGTCGGCGTCGACGATCGCGACGAGCTGCCCGTAGGGCTGCCCGCAGCCGACCAGGACGCTGGCGCGCTCGGCGTCCTTGTCGCACGGCTCCAGCACGCCGGCGTTGAGGGCGTCGCGGTCGAACGCGCGGACGGTCGGCAGCTCGTACCGGGACGAGGACGCCACGTAGACGGTGGCCTCGGCGAGCCCGTAGGCGGGGACCTGCACCTCGGGCCGCAGCCCGTAGGGGCTGTAGGCGTCGAGGTAGCGCTGCAGGCTCTCCTCGCGGATGGTCTCGGCGCCGTTCATGAACACCTGGACGCCCGACAGGTCCAGCCCGGCCTTCTCCTCGTCGCTGACCTTGGTGGCCAGGTACTCGTAGGCGAAGTTGGGGGCGCAGGTGAACGCGTGGCCCTGCTTGCTGAGCAGCTCCAGCCAGCGGATGGGCCGCATGATGAACGCGACGGGGTCCATCAGGACGGCGGGGCTGGCGTAGGCGATGGGCAGGCCGACGGCGGTGACCAGGCCCATGTCGTGGAACAGCGGGAGCCAGTTCACGCCGGTCGACACGCGCGGGATGCCGTCGAACACGCCCCAGCACTGCTCGGCGTTCACGGCGAGGTTGCCGTGGGTGAGCATGACGCCGGCGGGCACGCGGGTGGACCCGGAGGTGTACTGCAGGTAGGCCAGGTCGTCGGGGGAGATCGGCTCGTCCTCGAAGGTGAGGGACGTGTCGATGGTGTCGACGGTGATGATCTGCTTGGGCCGCGGGACGGTGTTCTGGTCGAAGAACGCCTCGACGTGCGGGAGCGCGGAGGTGATCGTCAGGACGGTCTCGGGCTCGGAGTCGGAGTACACGGCCAGGAGCCGGTCGGCGTGGCCGGGCAGGTCCGGGGAGAACAGCGGGACGGCGACGACCCGCGCGTACATGCAGCCGAGGAACCCGATGATGTAGTCGAGGGTCTGGGGGGCCAGCAGCGCGGCGCGCTGGCCGGGGTCGGTGACCTGGCGCAGGGTGGCGGCGAGCGCGCGGGCGCGCTGGTCCAGCTCGCCCCACGTCATGTCGACGGCGACGCCGTCGACGTCCTCGCTGTAGTCCATGTAGGTGTAGGCGCGGTCGTCGGGGTAGAGCTGCGCCCACTTGGCGAGGCGCTGGACGAGGGGGGTGCGGTCGAGTTCCTTGAGGGTGGTCATGAGGGGGCGCTCCAGTGGAGGGACGGGGTGGTCGGGCCGGCGCCCGACGCCGGGCGTCGGCCCGGGCGTCAGGCGGCGGCGGGTTCGGGGTCGGGCTGGGCGCGGCGGGCGGCGAGCCGGTCGGCGTCGGGCCAGCGGACGTCCCAGACCCAGCCGAGCTTCTCGAACAGCCAGATGGTGCGGGCGCTGATGTCGACCTGGCCCTTCAGGACGCCGTGCCGCGCGCAGGTCGGGTCGGCGTGGTGCAGGTTGTGCCAGGACTCGCCGAAGGACGGGATGGCCAGCCACCACACGTTGCGGGACTCGTCGCGGGTCTTGAACGGCTTCTTGCCGAAGACGTGGCAGATCGAGTTGATGGAGAAGGTGACGTGGTCGCCGGCGAAGACGCGCAGGATCCCGGCCCAGAACAGGGCGGTGAGGGCGCCGTGCCAGGACCAGGTGAGCAGCGCGCCGAGGCCCATCGGGACCAGCAGGGTGCTGGCGGCGATGAGGACGTAGATCTCGTTGCGTCCGAGGAACCGCAGGTCGGGGTCCTTCAGCAGGTCGGGCGCGTACTTGGTGCGGGAGGTGCGGGTCTTGCGGAACAGCCAGCCCATGTGGGCGTGGAACAGGCCCTTGGTGAGGCCCCACACGCCGGGCCCGAACGCCCACGGGGAGTGGGGGTCGCCGTCGCGGTCGGAGTACTTGTGGTGGCGGCGGTGGTCGGACACCCAGAAGATCACCGAGCCCTGCCACGCCTGCCCGCCGAGGACGGCCAGCGCGATCTTCAGCCAGCGCTTGGCCTTGAAGCCCTGGTGGGTGAAGTAGCGGTGGTAGCCGACGGTGATGCCGAGCGCGTTGAAGGGGTAGAGGAACGCGAAGATCGCGACGTCGGTCCAGCCGATGCCCCAGCCCCAGGCGAACGGGACGGCGGCGGCGACGCCGACGATGGGGGCCACGACGAACACCACGACGCTGATGCGTTCGATCATGGGGACGGGCTTGGGAGCGATGTCCGGCAGCGGGGCTCTGCGCCCCACATCGGCGACACCCGCGGTCATGAGGGCTCCTTCGGCGTTCGTACGCGTTCCTGCGTCAGCGGTGCGGCGTCCGGTGCCCGGCGGTGGAAGAGGGGTCCGGTCGTGACTCCGCCGCATATATAGGGCACGACCGTACGGTCACTGTCGCGGGACGGTCTTCGCATCAGGGACACCACTTGCGGCGTCCGTTGTGAAGTCAGGTGACAAATGACGCGCCTGTTCCCTACGGTGGCGGGCGCCGCGGGCGGGTCAGGACGGCCCGTCCGCCGTCGGAGGCGCCGTCGGAGGCTTCGTCCGGGGCTCCGTCGGGCGGGGGGCCGGGGAGGCGGGCGCGCAGGGCGCGGTGGAGCCAGCCGGGGCCGCCGGGGGCGTGGGCGATGATCCAGGGGACGAGCGCGTCGGCGTCGGCGGGGCCGCGCAGGGCGCGTTCGCCGCCGCCGCAGCGCACGGCGCCGTCGTCGCCGTCGGCGGGGCCGTGGTGGACGCGCAGGCGGGGGCAGGCGGCGGCCAGGGCGGTCCGCAGGGCGCGGACGTGCGGCGGCTCGGGACCGGCGGGCAGCATGAGCGCGACGGCGCCGTCGAAGGGCGGGGCGATGACGGGCCCGTCCAGCGGGACCGGCGCCGCGCCGGGCAGCGGGACCGCTCCGGCGGGCGGGCCGGGTTCGGTGTAGAGGGCGGTGACGCGCGGGAGCGCGGCGGCGGGGTCGGCGAGGAAGCGCAGGAGGCGGCGCCGCAGGTAGTCCGACCCGGTGTCGCCGGCGGCGACGCGGCGGGCGCAGCCGCGGGCGGTGGCGGTGCCGAGGGCGTGCTCGAAGCAGTCGGCGAGGGCGGCGCGGCGGGCGGCGATGAGCGCGTCGGCGTCGGGGTGCTCCAGGACGAACCGCAGGACGGCGCGGGTGGTGTGCTTGTGGTTGGCGCGCAGCCGCCGCAGGGCGAGCAGGGCGGTGATGACGTGGCCGGGCGGCGCGGCGCGGGCGAGCAGGTGCGCGGCGGCGGCGAGGGTGGCGCGGGCGGGGTCGTCCAGGCCGGCCTGGGAGGCGGTGAGGAGCTGGAGCAGGACGCGGGCGCGCTGCCAGGGGTGGACGCCGGGCGCCAGGCCGAGCAGGGCGTAGGGCTCGGGTGCGGCGGCGCGGGCGGCGGCGTGCAGGGCGGCGTCGTCCCACCGGGGGCCGCCGCCCCGGGGAAGGGTCAGCGGCCGGTCATGGGTCTGCAGGTGGGTGAGCAGGGTGGGGGTGTCCATGATTGCCTCCGCAGTCATGGAGTCTAGGAAGCGCGGCGGGCGCCTCGGCACTCAATTTGCGGGCGGGCGCCCCTCAGGGGGCGTGGCGCGCGTCACCGCCCCCGGCTCCGGCGGCGCCGAGGCCGTGTCCGGAGAAGGACGAAGACGGCCTTGGCGGCGGCGCGGACGTCGGCGGGTATCTCGGCGAGGGCCTCCCCGGCGCCCTGGCGCGCGGCGAGGATCATGGCGCGGGCGTGCGCGTCGGCCGCGGTGCGCCGCCTCCACCGCTAGGGCGCCCCGGGCGGGTACTCGCCGGTATGTGCGGGGATGCGGCGCGTCAGCCCGGGAGGACTACTATTCGCGGGGTGAACGGGCAGGGGGCCGGGACGGGACCCGGCGCAGCGTCGGCGCGGCCGGGGGATCTCTTCGCCGCGGTGGAGGCCAACGTCCGCGAGCTGGTCGCGGCGCCGTGGTGGCAGACCGCGGCGGCGCAGCAGCGCAGCGAGCAGATCGCGGCGCGGATGCTGTGGGGCGCGGGCGAGTGGTGGCTGTTCGGGGCGTGGGGCCGCTGGTACCGGTGCGGGCTGGACGGGACGTGGCATCCGTGCCCGCCGCCGCCCGACCCCGCCGACCGGGCCGTCGCGGTCCCGGCGCCGCGCGGCGCGGGGACGCCGCCGGTGCCGCCGCAGCTCTACCCGACGGGCCCGGACCTGTCGACGGGGCGGATGGCGTCGCTGGGGTTCCTCGGCCCGCTCCCCGACACCGGCGTCGTCGCGCGGATCTCGCAGGCGCTGACGACGGCGCTGGCGGTGAACCCGGCGCAGTTCGCCCAGCAGGACCCGATGTTCCAGGCGGGGACGCCGAGCACGGTCGCGGCGGCGTGGGGCGCGCTGCTGTGGTGCGCGGGCGCGCCGGTCGCGCTGACCGAGCATCCGCTGATCGAGTCGTTCACCTACTACCTGACGACCCCGGCCGAGCGGCTGCACTGGATGATGCCGCCGGACTTCTCGACGCTGGCGGGCTACTACGTCCACCGGCTCGGCGCGGGCGACGGGCCGGGCGCCGCGCACGTCGCGCGGGTGATGTACGAGGTCGCGACGGGGTTGCAGGGCGACGAGCGGTTCCGGCCGGGCGCCGACGCGCTCGCGGCGGTGACGGGCGCGTCCCTGCAGTACGTCCAGCAGGATCTGGCGACCGTCCGGTACGGGCCGCAGGCGATCGTGCAGGAGTGGCGGCGGCGGTGCCCGGCGGAGTTCGCGACGCCGCTGCTGCGCGACACCGCGCCCGGCGAGTACCTGCGCCTGGCCCTGTACGACCTGCAGCAGATCGTCGCCGAGCTCGGCGCGGTGCCGCCGGCCCCGGCGGGCGCGGCCCCGGCCGGCCCGGGCGGGCAGGGGCGGGGGCACGACCGGGTGCGGCACGCGGGCCTGGCGGTGCTGGCGGCCGATCTGCAGGCGGCGCCGGGCGCGCTCCCGGCGCTGCAGCGGTGGCTGGACCCGGACTCGGCGCGGACGCTGCAGGCGGTGCTGGCCGATCCGGCGCATCCGCTGCGGACGCTGTGGCCGCGCGACGGGCGGCTGCCCGAGGCGCTGCGGTCGGGTGACGCGGGGGTGCTGGCGGCGCTGCTGGCCACGACGTACGGGATCGGGCTGACGTGGTGCCGGCTGGCGCAGGTCCCGCCGCCGGCGACGGGGTTCGCGGTGCCGCAGGCGGTCGCGGCGGAGCTGACGAGCCCGGCGAACTACTCGCCGCCCTCGACCGACGAGCTGAGCGCGTGGGACATCATCTCGGCGGCGCGGGCGCATCTGGCGGCGGGCCGTCCCGCGCCGGACGCGCCCGTCGCGCCCGGGCCCCCGGACGGGGAGCAGGGGCGGCCGTCGGCGGGCCCGGCGTCGCCGCAGGCGCGCTCCCCGCTGCCCCCGCCCGCCGCTCCCCCGGCCGCGCCTCCCGCCGCGCCGCCGGTGGCGCCGCCGGGTCCGCGTCCCGGCGAGGACGCCGCGCCGGACTCCGGCGACGCGCACGCCGGGCCGCCCGCGCAGGAGCAGGGCGGGGCGCAGGCCCCGCCGTCCGCTCCCCCGCCCGGCCCTCCGCCCGGTCTGCCGGCGGGCCTGCCGGCGGGCCTGCCTGCGGGGTCGCCGCCGGTGTGGCCGGACGGGCCGGGCGCGGCCGACCGCGCGGCGGGCACGCAGCTGGACTCCGATCCGTACCGGACGCAGCTCGACCCGCGGCTGGATCCGCGGCTGGACGCGCGTCCGGGCGGGCAGGAGCTGCCGCCGCCGCCCGCTCCGGTGTCGGAGGCGCCGCCTCCGCCGCCGCAGGCGGCGCGGGAGGAGCCGGGCCCGCGGGTCGCCGAGGCGTACGGGATCCGGTTCCTGTGCGGCGCCGACGACGTGGAGCGGGTGGTGACCGAGGCGCGGCGCCGGGGGAAGTGGGCGGCGCGGCTGCGGGGGCAGGAGGTGTCGAGCGCGTCGGTGCCGGCGCTGCTGCTGATCGGGGCGCCGTCGTCGGGGCAGCGGCGGCTGGCGCGGATGGTGGCGCGGGCGCTGGCGGAGGTGGAGGTGTCCTCGGGCGAGGTCCGCACGGTGCACGCCGAGGACCTGCGCGACGGCGGCCCGGACGGGCTGCGGGCGGCGCTGGACGCGCACGCGGGCCACGCGCTGCTGCTGGACGGCCTGGACGACCTGATCCTGGACCATCCCGAGGGCCGCCAGTACGCGACGACGATCTACCGGGCGCGGCTGGAGGGCGTGAGCGACACGGCGCTGCTGGCGACGTGCGCGCCCGACCGGGTCGGGGAGCTGTCGGCGGCGTCGCCGGAGCTGCTGACGGACCTGCGGGCGGTGCGGCTGCCGGACCTGTCGGTCCCGGCGGTGCGGGAGGGGCTGCTGGGGCTGCTGGCCGAGGAGCGGCGGCTGCGGCTGGGCGCGGACGCGTGGCGGGTGGTGCGGCGGGAGATGCCGCTGCTGCGCGGCCGGGGTCGGCTGACGGGCGCGCGGCTGATCGAGACGTACCTGGACCGGGCGGCGACGCGGCAGCTCGGGCGGGCCGAGGCGACGCAGGCGATCGGGAGCACGGGGACGCTGGTGCTGGCGGGCGAGGACTTCGAGGGCATCGCCGCCGAACTGTCCTGACCCGGGCTCAGGTCCGCTCGGGTGCGGGTTCGCGGGTGCCGGGGTCCTGGCAGGAGTGGTGGAGCCCGGCGGGCATGTGCCGGTGGACGCGCACGGACCTGCGGACGGTGAGGAACGCGACGGGCCCGCCGAGGGCGCAGACGGCGGCGGCGATGAGCATGGCGCGGGAGTACCCGGCGCCGAGCGGCCCGGCGGCGCCGTGGGCGCCGATCCCGGCGGCGGACGGCAGGACCGCGACGGCCAGCAGCGACGCCAGCCGCGACACGGCGTTGTTGGTGCCGGACGCGGCGCCGACGTGGTCCTCGTCCACCGACGCGAGGACGGTCGCGGTGAGCGGCGCGACGGTCGCGGCCATCCCGAGCCCGAACACCACGACGCCGGGCAGGACGCCGGTGAGGTAGGACGCGCCGGGCCGGGCCAGGGCCAGCAGCGCGACGCCGGCGCCCGCGACGAGCGGCCCGGCCGTCATGAGGGGGCGGGCGCCGGTGCGCTGCGCGAGCGCCCCGGCCCGCCCCGACAGCACCATCATGATCACCGTCATGGGGAGCGTCGCGGTCCCGGCGCGCAGCGCGGAGTACCCGAGGGAGTTCTGCAACTGCAGCGTCAGCAGGAACAGGGCGCCGCCGAGCGCGGAGTACACGGCGAGGGTGGTGAGGTTGACGCCGACGAACTGCCGGGACCGCAGCATCCCCAGCGGCAGCAGCGGGTCGCGGGAGCGGCGCTCGGCGAAGGGGAACGCGGCCAGCGCCGCGACGCCCGCCACGGCCAGGACGACGGCGGGGGCCGTCCAGCCGTGCGCGGGGATCTCGATGAGCGCGTACACGGTCCCGCCGAGCCCGGCGGTGACGGTGGCCGCGCCCGCGTAGTCCAGGCGGCCGGGGCGGGCCGAGCGGGTCTCGGGGACGCGGCGCAGCGCGGCGAGGGTGAGCGCGGCGAGCGGCACGTTGACCAGGAACACCCACCGCCACGACGCGACGTCCACCAGCCATCCCCCGGCGAACGGGCCGAGGGCGGCGGCGACGCCCGACAGCGCGGCCCAGCGGCCGACGGCGGCGCCGCGGTCGCGTTCGTCGATGATCGCGTCGATCATGGCGAGGCTGCCGGGGACCAGCAGCGCCCCGCCCGCGCCCTGCACCAGGCGCGCGGCGATGAGCGCGGCGGGGCCGGGCGCGAGCCCGCACGCCAGCGACGCGGCGGTGAACAGGACGAGCCCGGCGGTGAACACCCGGCGGTGCCCGTGCCGGTCGCCGAGGGCGCCGCCGAACAGCAGCAGGGCGCTGAGGGTGAGCAGGTAGCCGTCCAGGACCCACTGCAGGACGGTGAGGCCGCCGCCCAGGCCCCGGCCGATGGCGGGCAGCGCGACGTTGACGACCGAGCCGTCCAGGAACGCCACGCCCGAGCCGAGGACGGTGGCGGTGAGCACGCGGCGGCCCGCCGGGGACGCCAGCCGGGCGCGGCCCGGACGGTCGCCGGTCGAGGCGCCGGTCTCGGCGTCGCTTCTGCCGTCGGTCATGGTGTGAGTCCTCCGTTCTTCGGCGTGCTGCGCGGCGGGCCCGCCCAAACCGCACTTGACGAACCCCGGCCCCGCACCCGGCCGCACCCTGGCACGGGCGCGGGCGGTCACGGCGGGGCGCGGGAGCGGTTAGAGTGGAGACGGCCGGTGCGGCACCGTGTCCCCCGGGCTCTATTCACAGCCTTCGGGGAATACCGCCGGATCTTTTCCGGGCAGGAGCCTCGTTGTGCCTTTCGCCGTGAGGCGACCGTCCGCACCGGCCTCCGGACGCTACGGGCTCCGGCGAGACTTCCGTCTCGCCGGAGCCCGTTCTTTCGTTTCTCCTCAGGTTTTCCGGGCGGTGCCGGTCGGGTGCCGGCCGGCCGGACGCGGTCAGCCGAACGCGGCGAGCAGCGCGCCGGCGAGCGCCGCCGCGGCGGCCACGGCGACGATCGCGACGGCGGTGATGAGGCGGATCCGCCGCCGCCGGTCCCGGCCGAGCCTGGTCATGCGGACCGCGAGCCGCGGGTCGTCCGCGGTCAGCCGGACCTCGATCTCGGCGAGGAGCCGCCGCTCCTCCATCGACAGCGCCATGCTTCAACCTCCGGGGGACGTGGTGCCGTATTCTTCCCCCGCTTCCAAGATCATTAGCCGTGGGCGGCGGTCGCGGTCGCGGCCCGCGCGGGGGCGCTCTCGTGGTGGCCGCGGTCCAGCGCGGTGACGTAGTAGGTGTAGGTCCGGCCGGGCGCGGCGGTGGCGTCCAGGACCCCGCCGCCGCGCACCGAAGCCAGCAGCCGGTCGGGGCGGACGGGCGCGCACGCCGGCCCCGTCCCGTCCACCCGGTACACCGCGTAGGACGCGGCCGACTCCTGCGTCCGCCACTGCACCCGCACCCCCGGCCCCTCGGCGGGGACGGCCGTCACGGCGCGGACGCCGGGCGGCGCGGCGCCACCGGGCGCGGGGGGCAGCAGCGCGGGGCGCCCGTAGTGGTCGGCGCGCAGCTTGGCGGCGAACCCGGCGCGGTTGGCGGCGACGTCGGCGGCGCTGAAGAACACGTCCCCGCGGACCTGCGGGTAGCGGGCGTTGAGCGCCAGGTGCCGCGACAGCTCCCCCGCGCGCCGCCACGCGCCGCCCTCCCCGACGCGGTACGCGGCCTGCCCGATGGTGAGCTGCACGTCGGTGCCGCGCACCAGGTCCGCCCACCACTCGACCAGGGTGCGGTAGTCGGCGCGCGGGTCCCCGATCGGCCAGTAGAGCTGCGGGGTGACGTAGTCGAGCCAGCCCTCCTTCACCCAGCGGCGGGTGTCGGCGTACTGGTCGTCGTAGCTCTGCAGCGCGCTCGTCCTGGACCCGCCGGGGTCGGTGGAGGCGTTGCGCCACACCCCGAACGGGCTGATCCCGAACCGCAGCCACGGCTTGGCGCGGTGGATGCGGGCGTCCAGGTCCCGCACGAGCGCATCCACGTTCTGCCGCCGCCACGCCGCCTTCCCCGTCCCGTGCCCGTAGGCCTTGTACGCGGCCTGGTCGGGGTAGTCCTTCCCGTCCTCGGGATAGGGGTAGAAGTAGTCGTCGAAGTGGACGCCGTCGATGTCGTACTTGGCGACGACGTCCATGACCGCGCGGGTGGCCAGGTCGCGGACCTGCGGCAGCCCAGGGTCGTACCACAGGCCGTCGCCGTAGGCGTGGACCCAGTCGGGGTGCGCGCGGGCGGGGCTGGAGGGGGCGAGCTTGGAGCGGTCCGGGTCGTTGGCGACCCGGTAGGGGTTGAACCAGGCGTGGAACTCGAGGTCCCGGGCGTGGGCCTCCTTCACCATGAACCCCAGCACGTCCCAGCCCGGGTCCTTCCCGGCCGTCCCGGTGATCCACTGCGACCACGGCTCGTACGGCGAGGGGTAGAACGCGTCGCCGTCCGGGCGGATCTGCACGAACACCGTGTTGAACCGCATCGCGCGCGCGGTGTCCAGCAGTTTGCGGTACCGGTCCTGCTGGGCCTTCACCGTGCGGGCCCCCGCGGGCCAGTCCGCGCCGCCGACCGTCGTGATCCACATCGCGCGGACCTGCCGCGCCGGGCCGTCGCCGGGCGCGGGCACCGCCGGGCACTCCGCCGACGCGCCCGCCGCCGGGACCCGCGCCGCCTCGGCCGCGCCCTCCCCGCCGCCGAACCCGCACCCGCCCGCGCCGGCCAGCAGGACCGCCGCCGCCGCGCCCGCCGTGAACGCCCTGACCCCAGATCGCTTCCGTCGCCGCATAGCGAGCCATTGTCACCGACCCGGGGCCGTGCTCGCGCCGCACACCGTAAAACGATCATGGAAGGGGGCGGCGGGGAACCCCGCCCGCACGCGGGTAGGACCCCCGGCATGGCCGTGCTGCTGTCGCTGGTGGCCGCGGCGATGATCCTGGCGGGCGGGACGCTCGCGCTGCGCGCCCGCGACCGCCGCCACCTCGTCCTCGGGCTCGCCGGCGGCATCGTCCTCGGCGTCGTGTCCTTCGACCTCATCCCCGAGGCCCTGGCCGCCGGGGCGCCCGCCGTCCTGCACGTCCCCCTCCCCATGATCGCGTTCGCCGCCGGGTTCGCCGCCCTGCACGTCGCCGAGCAGCTCACCGCCGCGCACCGCGCCCACGAGGGCGAGTACGCCCCGCACCGCCACCCCGGCGCGTCCGGGCGCGTCGCCGCCGGCGCCCTCATCACCCACACCTTCCTGGACGGCCTCACCATCGGCGTCGCGCTGCGCGCACCCGGCGCCACCGGCCTGCTCGTCTGCGTCGCGATCTTCGCGCACAACTTCGCCGACGGGTTCACCACCGTCACCTTCGCGTCCCTGCGCCGCCCCGCCGCCCGGCGCCGCGCCGCGCGGTTCCTGGCCGCCGCGATGCTCGCGCCCGTCGCCGGCGCCGCCCTCGCCACCGTCATCGCCGTCCCCGGCCACGTCCTGCGCCCCTACCTCGGGTTCGTGTCCGGCGTCCTGCTCTACCTGGCCGCCGCCGACATCCTCCCCGAGGCCCACGCCGGGCACCCCCGCGCCGCCACGCTCGCCGCGACCGGCGCCGGCGTCGCCGCCGTCCTGCTCATCGTCGGCACCGCCCACGCCCACTGAACCTCACCGCAGCGTGGACAGCCCGCCGTCCACACCGATCACCTGCCCGGTGATGTACGACGCCCGCGACGACAGAAGGAACACCACCGCCTCGGCCACCTCCCACGCCGTCCCCTGCCGGCCCAGCGGGATCAGCCTCGCCGACCGCTCCCGGTCGGCGTTCCCCGCCGACGCCGACCGCCCCATCACCGTGTCGATCAGCCCCGGCGCCACCACGTTCACCCGCACCCCGCGCGGCGCGCCCTCGGCCGCCGCGTGCCGCGCCAGCCCCTCCAGCCCCGCCTTGGACGCGTCGTAGGACGGCGACCGGCTCCCCGGCTTCGCGCCCGCCAGCGACCCCGTGAACACCACCGACCCGCCCTCGCCCAGCAACGGCAGCGCCTCCCGCGCCACCAGGAACGGACCCCGCAGGTTCACCGCCAGCACCCGGTCCCAGTCCGCCACCGACGTCCCCGCCAGCCCGTACCCCGTCCCGATCCCCGCGTTCACCACCACGCCGTCCAGCCCGCCCAGGCGCAGCGCCGCGTCCGCCACCATCCGCGCCGCGTCGCCCGGATCACCGACGTCCCCCACCAGCACGTGCGCGCCGCCGCCGGTGTCGGTGATCCGCTTCGCCGTCCCCGCCGCCGCGACCTCGTCCACGTCCGCGCACGCCACCTCGGCGCCCTCCCGCGCCGCGACCACCGCGATCGCGCGGCCGTTCCCGACCGGCGCGTCCGGGTCGTCGCTGCGGCGCGTCCCCGCGCCCACCACCAGGATCCGGCGGCCCGCCAGCAGGCCCCGGTCCGCCCCGCGCCCGGCCGGCGCACCATCCGAAGGGGAGAAGTCCGACATGGACCCGCACCCTAGCCCGCCGCCCCCGCCCTGCCCAGACCCACGCGCACCCGCCCGCCGCTACCGTGGACGCCCATGCACCCGGACCCGCGCCCCCTCGTCGTCGACCGCGCCGCCGGCACCGGCGGCGAACTCGTCCTGCGCCGCACCGGGCCCCACCACGAGATCATCAGCAACGGCGTGTTCCTCATGGACACCCGCGACGGCACCTCCGAACGCCTCCTCGTCCGCGCCGCCACCGAGCACCTCACCGCACCCGCCAGTATCGTCATCGGCGGCCTCGGCGTCGGGTTCTCCCTCGCCGAGGCCGCCGCCGACCCCCGCCTCACCGCCATCACCGTCATCGAACGCGAACCCGCCGTCGCCGCCTGGCACCGCGGCCCCCTGCGCCCCGCCTCCGCCGGCGCCCTCGACGACCCCCGCGTCCGCCTCCACCTCACCGACCTCCTCGACTGGCTCGACACCGACCCCGGCACCCACGACGCCCTCTGCCTCGACATCGACAACGGACCCCACTGGACCGTCACCCCCGGCAACGCCCGCCTCTACTCCCCCGCCGGCCTGGACCGCCTCGCCCGCCGCCTCACCCCCCGCGGCGTCCTCGCCGTCTGGAGCGCCGCCGACGCCCCCGGCTTCACCGCCCTGCTGCGCACCCGCTTCGCCGACGTCGACGTCCGCACCGTCCCCGTCCCGCGCGGCGAACCCGACGTCGTCTACCTCGCCCGCACCCCCCGCGCCCACGGAAGCGCCTGACCGCACAAAACATCCGCGCCGCTTCCTGTACCCCCGCCACACCCGCCCCGGACATACCGTTCGCTAAGTTGCGAACAGGAACAAACACGTCTGGAGGGCCTCCGTGACCACCGCCGACCTCGCCGCCGCCCGCCGCCCCCGCACCGTCCTCGGCGACCTCCCGCCCGGCGCCCTCGCCCGCGACACCGCGCTCGTCCTGGCCGCCGCCGCCCTCACCGGCCTCGCCGCCCAGATCAGCGTCCCCCTCCCCGGCACCCCCGTCCCCGTCACCGGCCAGACCTTCGCCGTCCTGCTCACCGGCGCCGCCCTCGGCGGCCCCCGCGCCGCCCTCGCCATGCTCACCTACCTGCTCGCCGGAATCGCCGGACTCCCCTGGTTCGCCGACGGCCAGTCCGGCACCGACAGCCCCACCTTCGGCTACCTCCTCGGCTTCGTCGCCGCCGCCACCGCCGTCGGCGCCCTCGCCCGGCGCGGCGGCGACCGCACCCCCGCCCGCACCGCCGCGACCATGCTCGCCGGCACCGCGATCCTCTACGCCGTCGGCCTGCCCTACCTCATGGCGTCCCTGCACGTCGGCCCCGGCACCGCGCTCCACCTCGGGTTCACGCCGTTCCTCGCCGGCGACGCCCTCAAGATCGTCCTTGCGGCCGGGCTGCTCCCCGCCGCCTGGCGCCTCCTCGGCGCCCACCGCTGACGGCCGCCGGCATGCGCCGCCTGTGGCGCACGCCTCAGCACTCCCGGCCGCCCCCACCGTTTGAACGAGTTCAAAACTCCCGTACAGTGGAGATCGTGAAGCTCGCCGCGACCACCACGGACCACCTCACCGTCCACACCGCACCGGTCGCCGACCCCGGCGACCTCGTCGCCCACCTCCCCGGCCCCCAGGCCCTCGCCTGGATCCGCCACGGCCAGGGCATCATCGGCTGGGGCGAGGCCGCCCGCATCACCCTCCCCGGCGGCACCGACCGCTTCACCACCGCCGACCGCCTCCTGCGCGACCTGTTCGCCGGCGCCGACGTCCACGACCCCCTCCGCCTCCCCGGCACCGGACCCGTCGCCTTCGGCACCTTCGGCTTCACCCCCGACTCCCCCGGCACCACCCTCATCGTCCCCCGCCGCGTCCTCGGCCGCCGCGACGGCACCGCCTGGATCACCACCATCGGCGACGACCCCGGCCCCCTGGACCTCCTGCGCCCCCCCGCCCCGCCCGGCCCCCTCACCTGGACCGACGGCGCCCACACCGCCGCCACCTGGCAGGACGCCGTCGCCACCGCCGTCACCCGCATCCGCGCCGGCCACCTCGGCAAAGTCGTCCTCGCCCGCGACCTCCACGCCACCGCCACCGCCCCCATCGACCCCCGCGTCCTGCTCCGCCGCCTCGCCGACCGCTTCCCCGGCTGCTACACCTTCGCC
This sequence comes from Actinomadura rubteroloni, assembly GCF_002911665.1. Classification (NCBI taxonomy): domain Bacteria; kingdom Bacillati; phylum Actinomycetota; class Actinomycetes; order Streptosporangiales; family Thermomonosporaceae; genus Actinomadura; species Actinomadura rubteroloni. The sequence continues at coordinate 145,533 of NZ_MTBP01000005.1, read as the reverse complement.
TGCGACGGACTCGTCGGCGCCACCCCCGAACTCCTCGTCCGCCGCACCGGCGGCACCGTCGAATCCCTCGTCCTCGCCGGCACCGCCCCCGCCGGAGACCCCGACCGCGCCCGCGCCCTCCGAACCTCCGCCAAAGACCACCACGAACACGCCTACGCCATCGAAATGGTCCGCCAGGCCCTCACCCCCCTCTGCGACGACCTCCACATCCCCGCCGCACCCGAGATCCTCACCCTCCCCAACGTCCTCCACCTCGCCTCACCCGTCCGCGGCCACCTCGCCGCCCACCACTCCGTCCTCGACGTCGTCGCCGCACTCCACCCCACCCCCGCCGTCGGCGGCACCCCCACCCCCACCGCCCTCGACCTCATCGCCGACCTGGAGAACATGGACCGCGGCCGCTACGCCGCCCCCGTCGGCTGGATCGACGCACGCGGCGACGGCGAATGGGGCATCGCCCTGCGCTGCGCCGAACTCGACGGCGACCGCGCCCGCCTCTTCGCCGGCTGCGGCATCGTCGCCGACTCCCGCCCCGCCGACGAACTCGCCGAAGCCCACAACAAATTCCGCGCCATGCGCTACGCCCTCGAAGGCTGACTCGCACTACCCCGCCTGGCACCCCGGGCACCAGAACAAATTCCGGCCCCCCACCACCCGCGTCGCCACCACCGCCCCGCACACCAGGCACGGCGACCCCGCACGCCGGTACACGTACACCTCACCACCATGATCATCCACACGCGGCGGACGCCCCATCGCCTCCGGCATGTGCTCCGCCCGCACCGTGTCGATCCGCCCCGTCCGCACCCCCTCCCGCATCAACACCACCAAGTCCTCCCACAACGCCGACCACCGCTCCCACCCCAGCTCCCGCCCCGGAACCTCCGGACACACCCCCTGCCGGAACAGCACCTCCGCCCGGTAGATGTTCCCCGGCCCCGCCACCACCGACTGATCCATCAACAACGCCGCCACCGGCACCCGGCTCCGCGCCACCCGCGCGAACGCCTCCCGCGCGTCCCCGTCCGCCCGCAACGGATCCGGACCCAGCCGATCCCGCAACCGCTTCACCTCACCCGGCTCCAGCAGCTCGCACACGTTCGGCCCGCGCAGATCCGCGAACCCCGCCGCCCCCGCCAACCGCAACCGCACCGCCCCCACCGGCTCCGGCGCCGGCACCGCCCCGAACCCGTACGTCCCATAAATCCCCAGATGAACGTGCAACACCCGCTCACCCTCGAACCCCACCAGCAAATGCTTCCCGTGCGCCTCCGCACCCACCAGCACCCGGCCGTCGATCCACGCCGCCCCCGCCGCGAACCGCCCCTGCGGACTCCCCGCCACCACCGGACCACCACCGAAAACCCGGCGATGCTCCGCGGCGAGACGATGAACAGTGTGACCCTCAGGCATAACCCGCAACCCTAAGCCCCGCCGGCCCGCTACCCCTCCGCGCCCACCGACCGCAGATGCCCGAGCGCGATCCGGTACGACTCCAACGCCCCCGCCTCCGTGTACGGCAGGCCCTCCCGCGCACAATGCTCCCGCACCAACGGCTGCAACCGCCGCAGATTCGGCCGCGCCGCACTCGGGAACAGATGATGCTCGATCTGGTAGTTCAACCCCCCGAACACATAATCCGCCACCCGGCCGCCCCGCACATTCCGCGACGTCAGCACCTGCCGCCGCAGATGATCCCACCGGTCACCCTCCCCCGGCATCTCCATCCCCTTGTGGTTGTGCGCGAACGACGCCCCCAGATGCAACCCGAACAACGCCTGGTGCACCGCCACCAGCGCCACCGCCTGCGCCACCGGCAGCAACCCGAACACCAACCCCGCATACGCCGCCAGATGCGCCACCAGCAGCGCACCCTCCACCCACCGCTGCCTGCGCGGACGGCCCCGCAAGAACAACGCGCTCCCCACCTTCAGGTTCACGCCCTCCAGCAACAGCAGCGGGAAGAACAACCCCGCCTGATGCCGCACCAGCCAACCGCCCGCACCACGCCGCCCCGACGCCTGACCCCGCGTCCACGCCAGCACGCCCTCGCCCACATCCGGATCCTTCCCCACATGATTCGGATTCGCATGGTGACGATTGTGCTTATCCGTCCACCACCCGTGCCCCATCCCCACCATCAAATTCCCGAACACCAACCCCAGAAAACGATTCACCCGAGGCGACCGCGCGATCTGCCGATGCCCCGCGTCATGCCCCAGAAAAGCCGTCCGCGCCGACACCACCGCCAACGGGACACCGAGCGCCACCGCACCCCACGCCGCCCCGCCCCCCGCCGCCCCCAGCAACCCCACACCCGTCCACAACCCCACCGTCCCCGCCACGTTCAGCCCCACCGACCGCACGTAATAACCACGCCGCCGCTCCAGCAGCCCCGCCGCCCGCACCCGCCGCACCAACGGACCGAACGACCCGCCCACCCGCTCCGGCGTCCCATCCAGAACAACCGTCATGAAACCCTCCCACGTCCATGAAACCGACACCACGAACCTAGGGCACCACCCCCGAAAGCACGCCCCCCGCCAGAGCCAACCCCCGACCACCCCTCAAGTACCGGGTCCACGCAACCCACCGCCTGACCCGCCAACCCCACCCTCAGTAAAAGACCGGCATGTTTCGCCCGATACAGTTACAAGACATGAACCAAAGCACGCGGTGGATTCCCCTGGACGGCGCCGTCAACGTGCGAGACCTCGGCGGACTCCCGACCGCCGACGGCCGGACCACCCGGCGCGGCCGGGTCCTGCGCTCGGACAACCTCCAGGACCTCACGGTCGCCGACGTCCGCCTCCTCCTGGACGACTACGGCCTGAAGAACGTCATCGACCTGCGCAGCGACACCGAAGTACGCCTCGAAGGCCCCGGACCCCTCGCCCGGACCCCCTCCGTCACCCTCCACCACCTCTCCCTCTTCGCCGAAGGCGGCCGCAACACCGACGTCGCCGCCGACACCGTCGACCTCGACCGCGTCCTCCCCTGGCAGCACCGCGACGACCACGGCGGCCCCGAACAGGACCGCTCGATCGCCCACTACCTCGGCTACCTCGACGACCGCGCCGACAACATCGTCGCCGCCCTGCGCGTCATGACCCGCGCCGACGGCTCGGCCATCGTCCACTGCGCCGCCGGCAAGGACCGCACCGGCGTCGTGTGCGCGTTCGCGCTGGAGGCCGTCGGCGTCCACCGCGAGGCCGTCGTCGCCGACTACGTCGCGACCGGCGACCGCCTCGACCGGATCCTCGGCCGGCTCCGCGGCTCCACCACCTACGCCGCCGACCTGGACTCCCGCCCGTCCGACACCCACCGGCCGCACGCGGAGATCATGGAGAAGTTCCTCGCCCGCGTGGACGAGAGCTTCGGCGGCCCGCTCGGCTGGCTCGCCCGCAACGGCTGGACCGACGAGGACACTGCCGCGCTCGTCGATCGTCTGGTGGGTTCCTGAAATTGACGGCTGAAACGCCGGGCACCTTTACATTGTAAGTTCACGTCGGGCAACGGAGCCCGGCGCCGCCCGGTCCCGCCGCGCTCAGGCCAGCAGCTCCCGCACGGCCCCCTGCGCCGCCGACCGCAACTCCGCGTGCAGGTCCGCGTTCACCGCCCGGTCCGTCCGCGCCTCGATGATCCGCAAGCCCTCCCCCGCCACCAGCTTCGGCAGGTCCGCCGCCGCCTCCAGCCGCCGGTACGGGACGCGGTGCGCCGCCGCGACCGCCTCCAGGTCCACGTCGTGCGGCGTCCCGAAGACCCGCTCGAACGGGTCGGGCACCGCCGCCTGCGGCAGCAGCGAGAAGATCCCCCCGCCCCGGTTGTTCACGACGACCAGCGCCAGATCCGGACGCCGCTCCCCCGCGCCGGCCAGCAGCCCGTTCTGGTCGTGCAGGAACGCCAGGTCCCCCAGCAGCGCGTAGGACCGTCCGCCGTGCGCCAGCGCCGCTCCCATCGCCGACGACACCAGCCCGTCGATCCCGCTCGCCCCCCGGTTCGCCATGATCCGGACGCCGCGCCGGGGCCGCATCACCTGGTCCAGGTCCCGGATCGGCATGCTCGCCGACGTGAACAGCAGCGCCCCGCCCGGCAGCGACGCCACCAGGTCCCGCGCCAGGCGCGGCTCGCTGACCTCCGGGACGGCGTCCAGCACCCGGTCGATCGCGGCGGCGGCGGCCAGGTCGGCGGCCCGCCACGACCGCAGCCACGCGTCGTCGCCCGACACCACCGGGATCTCCACGTCCTGCGCGACCTGCGTCGCCGACCGCACCGGGTCCGGCCACCGCGCCAGGTCCGGCGCGAGCACGATGTGCTCCTCGGCCCGCCGCAGCAGCGCCAGCAGCGGCCGCGACAGCCCCGGCTTCCCGAGCGTCACGACCACCTCGGGCCGGTGCCGCTCCACGAACTCCGGGACGCCCAGCAGGAAATGGTGCGCCGACAGCGCGTGGTCGCCGTAGCGGGCGTTGCCCGACGGCTCCGACAGCACCGGCCACCCCGCCATCGACGCCGCCGCCACGTACCGCTTGACGTTCACCGCGCCGTCCCCGACCACGAGGATCCCGCGCCGCGTCGGCGGCACGTGCAGCACCGACCCCGGCGTCGCCGCCCGGACCCGCGTCCACGCGCCCGTCGCGTCGCCGTCCAGCGGCTCGCACCACGTGTCGTCGCCGTCGGGGACGAGCGGCTCCCGGAACGCCGCGTTCAGGTGCACAGGACCCGGCGACGGCGCCTGCGCCAGCCCGTACGCGCGGCTGGCCAGCGACCGCCAGTACGACACCATCCCCGGCCGGTTCTCCGGCACACCGATCTCCGCGCTCCACCGCACGGCCGTCCCGTACAGCTTCACCTGGTCGATCGTCTGGTTCGCGCCCGTCGCCCGCAGCTCCGGCGGACGGTCGGCGGTGACGACCAGCAGCGGCACACCCGCCTCGTGCGCCTCGATGACCGCCGGATGGAAGTTCGCCGCCGCCGTCCCCGACGTGCACACCAGCACCACCGGACGGCCCGACCGGCGCGCCAGCCCGAGCCCGAGGAACGACGCCGACCGCTCGTCGATCCGCACGTGCAGCCGGACCCGCCCCGCGCTCTCGGCCTCGTGCAGCGCCAGCGCCAGCGCCGCCGACCGCGAACCGGGCGCGAGGACCGCGTCGGTCATCCCGCACCGCAGCAGCTCGTCCACCAGGACGGTCGCCAGGGCCGTGGCCGGGTTCACCGCGACGGCTCCGCGCCGGGCAGATGACGCCCGGCCGAGCGCGCCCGCTCCGCCCAGCGCTCCGCCGCGTCCCCGCCCGGCTCGTGGCGGGCGAGCGCGGCCGGGTCCACGTCCGGACGCCGCACCGGCAGCACGCCGTCCACCGGGACCAGCGGCGCGTCCACCACGTCGCCCTCCAGCAGCGACAGCGTCGCGAGCCCGCACGCGAACGGCAGCTCCGGCAGCGCCGCCGCGAGCGCCACCCCCGCCGCCAGGCCCACCGACGTCTCCACCGCGCTCGACACCACGACCGGCAGCCCCACCGCCTCGGCGACGCGCAGCGCCGCCCGCACCCCGCCGAGCGGCTGCACCTTCAAGACCACGATGTCGGCCGCGCCCGCCGCGCGGACCTTCAGCGGGTCCTCGGCGCGGCGCACCGACTCGTCGGCGGCGATCGGGACGTCCACGCGCAGCCGGACGCGCTTCAGGTCGTCCAGCGTCGGGCACGGCTGCTCGGCGTACTCCAGCTCGAACCGGTCCAGCGAGCGGATCATCGCGGCGGCCTGGTCGACGTCCCAGCCGCCGTTGGCGTCCACCCGGATCCGCCCGTCCGGCCCGAGGGCGTCGCGGACGGCCTCCACCCGCGCCATGTCGTCGGCGCCGGACTGCCCCGGCTCGGCGACCTTCACCTTCGCGGTGCGGCAGCCGGACTCCTTGGCCAGCGCGAACGCCCGCTCCGGCCCGACCGCCGGGATCGTCGCGTTCACCGGGACGCCGTCGCGGACCGGCGCGGGCCACCCCTCGTGCGCGGCCTCCCGCGCGGCGGCCAGCCAGCGCGCCGCCTCGGCCGGGCCGTACTCGGCGAACGGGGAGAACTCACCCCATCCCGCTGGGCCGTGCAGGAGCGCCCCGTCCCGCCGCGTGATGCCGCGGAACCGCGTCCGCATCGGGATGGAGTAGACCCGCACGCGCTCGCCCCCTGCCCTCGTGCCGTCCGGAAAAAGATCGGGAAATCCTAGTAGTACCACGGGAAACGCGACCAATCGGGTGCGCGCTTCTCCAGGAAGGAGTCCCGTCCCTCGGCCGCCTCGTCGGTGCCGTAGGCGAGCCGCGTCGTCTCCCCCGCGAACACCTGCTGCCCGACCAGACCGTCGTCGATCATGTTGAACGCGAACTTCAGCATCCGCTGCGCCGTCGGACTCTTGCCGTTGATCTTCCGCGCCCACTCCAGCGCCGTGCGCTCCAGCTCGGCGTGCGGGACGACCGCGTTCACCATCCCCATCCGGTGCGCCGCGTCGGCGTCGTAGGTGTCGCCGAGGAAGAAGATCTCCCGCGCGAACTTCTGCCCGACCTGCCGCGCCAGGTACGCCGACCCGAACCCGCCGTCGAAGCTCGCCACGTCCGCGTCGGTCTGCTTGAACCGGGCGTGCTCACGGCTGGCCAGCGTCAGGTCCGCCACGACGTGCAGACTGTGCCCGCCGCCCGCCGCCCACCCCGGCACCACGCAGATCACGACCTTGCCCATGAACCGGATCAGCCGCTGCACCTCCAGGATGTGCAGCCGCCCCGCCCGCGCCGGGTCGATCGTCTCCGACGTCTCGCCCTCGGCGTACTTGTAGCCGTCCTTGCCCCGGATCCGCTGGTCCCCGCCCGAGCAGAACGCCCAGCCGCCGTCCTTGGGCGACGGCCCGTTCCCCGTCAGCAGCACGCACCCGATGTCGCTGGACATCCGCGCGTGGTCCAGCGCCCGGTACAGCTCGTCGACGGTGTGGGGACGGAACGCGTTGCGGACCTCGGGGCGGTCGAACGCGATCCGGACCGTCCCGTGCTCGACCGACCGGTGGTAGGTGATGTCGGTGAACCCGAACCCCTCCACCTCCTTCCACGCGGACGGGTCGAACAGCTCCGAGACCATGAGTTCCCCTTCCCTGCCGCGGCGCCGTCGCCGCCCGGCCGTGGCCCATTATTCAACCGGGCCGGAAGATGAACGCGTTCAGCGGGGTGGCCGCTCCCCGCCGCGCGCCCCGTACTAGCGTGACGCCCCATGGACCGCCCGCTCCACGCCGTCGCCCTGCCGCCCGGCCCCCGCCTGCTCACCGCCCTCGCGGCGGCCCTGGACGGCACCGGACCCGCGATCCTCCCCCTCCCCCCGGACCTGCCCGCCCCCGCCCGCACCGCCCTCCTGGACGCCGCCGCCCCGCACGCCGTCACCACCGAGGACGGCACCACCACGCGGCCCGGCGGCGTCCCCGTCGACCCCGGCACGGCCGTCCTCATCGCCACCTCCGGCAGCACCGGCACGCCCAAGGCCGTCGAACTGTCCGCCGCCGCCCTCCGCCACTCCGCCGCCGCCACCCTCGACCGCGTCGGCGCCGCCCCCGGCGACCGCTGGCTCTGCTGCCTCCCCACCAGCCACATCGCCGGGCTCCAGGTCCTCGTCCGGTCCCTCCTGGCCGGCACCGACCCCGAGATCCACCCCCGCTTCGACCCCGCCGCCGTCGCCGCCTCCCCCGCCGCGCACGTCTCCCTCGTCCCCACCCAGCTCCGCCGCCTCCTGGACGCCGGCGCCGACCTCGCCCGCTTCGCCACCATCCTGCTCGGCGGCGCCGCCGCCGACCCCGCCCTCCTCGACCGCGCCCGCGCCCGCGGCGCCCGCGTCCGCACCACCTACGGCATGAGCGAGACCTGCGGCGGCTGCGCCTACGACGGCGTCCCCCTCGACGGCGTCCGCGTCGCCGTCGGCCCCGGCGACCGCGTCCGCGTCGCCGGACCCGTCCTGTTCACCGGCTACCGGCTCCGCCCCGACCTCACCGCCGCCGCCCGCGACGGCGACTGGTACGTCACCCAGGACCTCGGCGTCCTGGAGGACGGACGGTTCCGCGTCCGGGGCCGCGCCGACGACGTCATCAACACCGGCGGCGAGAAGGTCGTCGCCGGCGAGGTCGCCGCCGTCCTCGCCCGCCACCCCGCCGTCGCCGACGTCGCCGTCGTCGGCCGCCCCGACCCCGAATGGGGCGAGCGCGTCACCGCCGTCGTCGTCCCCGCCGGCCCCCCGCCGTCCCTGGACGAGCTGCGCGACTGGGTCCGCGCCGACCTGCCCGCCCCCGCCGCGCCCCGCGCGCTCGACCTCGTCGCCGAGATCCCGCTGCTCCCGTCCGGCAAGCCCGACCGCGCCCTCCTGCGCCGCCCCCCGGAGTAGGACCCCGGCGGCGGGGAACGAGCCGCACCATGACGCAGCCCGCCCGCGACCAGGGACACGAGAGCACCCTGACGGTCTTCCTGGCGCTCGCCGCCAACCTCGGCATCGCCATCGCCAAGATCGCCGCCGCCGTGCTCACCGGCTCGGCGTCGATGGGCGCCGAGGCCGCCCACTCCGTCGCCGACACCTTCAACGAGGTCCTCCTGCTCGTCGGCCTGCGCCGCAGCGGACGCCCCGCCGACCGCCGCCACCCCTTCGGGCACGGCAAGGAGCGCTACATCTGGACCCTGCTCGTCGCCGTCGCGATCTTCGGCATGGGCGCCCTGTTCGCCTTCTACCAGGGCGTCGAGACGATCATCGCCGGGCACGGGGGGACCGATCCGCGCGTCGGCTACGCCGTCCTCGCCGTCTCGTTCGTCCTGGAGGGGATCTCCTGGCGGCAGGCCGTCCGGCAGGTCCGCGCCGACGCCCGCGCCGAGGGCCTGCCCTTCCTGGCCTACCTGCGGCGCACCGACGAGCCGACCTCGCTCAGCGTCCTGCTGGAGGACTCGGCGGCCCTCACCGGCCTGCTGCTGGCGTTCGGGGGCCTCGGCCTCCACCAGCTCACCGGCGCGGCCGTCTGGGACGGCGTCGGCTCCGTCCTCATCGGCGTGCTGCTCACCGCCGTCGCCCTCGCGCTCGGCCGCGTGAACCTCAACCTGCTCATCGGCGTCCAGGCCGACCCCCGGCTCGTCGGCGGCGTCCGCGACCGGCTGGCCGCCGCGCCCGAGATCGACTGGCTGGTCGACCTCGTGACGATGACGGTCGGCGCCGACCGCGTCCTCGTCTGCGCCCGGCTGGACTTCCGCGACGGGCTGACGTCCGGGGACGTGGAGCGGACGTGCGTGCGCCTGGCCCGCGAGCTGCAGGACGCCCATCCGGAGATCGACGAGGTGTTCCTGGAGCCCGTCCCGCGCGACGATCCGGACCTGCGTGCACGCGTTGTGGCCCGCTATGGGCATGCGCTCGGCCAGCGCCCGAGCGCGAGCTGACCCGCCCGTGACCTTTACATAGTAAGGCAAGGTCCGGACCCCCGGACGGGCGCCGCCGGGAACAACGGGACCTCTGTCCGACGTTCCCGTTATTGCGCGCGTCACGAGAGAAAACGTCTCCGCCGCACCCATCACGACCGAAGGGAGGGGGCGCCACCATGCCGCGATCCGCCGCCGAGACCCCGCTCACGGAGCCGCCGGGTCCCGCCCTGGACGACCTCATCGAGCGAGGCCGCGCGCAGGGCCGTCTCGCCCTGGACGAGGTCCGCCGCGCCTTCGCCGCCGCCGGGGTCAGCCCCGCCCGCGGCCGCTCCATCCTGCGCGGGCTCGCCGACGCCGGAATCCGCATGACCGAGGGCGACGAGGACGGAGCGGCGCCCGGCGCCGCCGACGGCGCCCGCAAGCCCCCCGCCCGCAAGCGGCGCGTCAGCCGCGCCGCCGCCGCGACCACCGGCACGACCGCCAAGGACGCCGTCATGGCCGCCCCCGCCGCTCCCCCCGTCCCGGCCGCCGGCGACGCCGACACCGAGCCGTTCGAGGTCACCGAGGTCGAGGTCGAGCCCGCCCCCGACCTGGACGACACCACCACGGTGATGGGCGACTCCGTCCACACCTACCTCAAGGCCATCGGCCGCCGCCAGCTCCTCACCGCCGAGCAGGAGGTCGAGCTGGCCAAGCGCATCGAGGCCGGCCTGTACGCGGAGTACAAGCTGGAGAGCGGGGACGTCCCCGACGACCTGCGCGCCGACCTGGAGTGGGTCGTCGCCGACGGGCAGCGCGCCAAGGCGCACATGCTGGAGGCGAACCTGCGGCTCGTCGTGTCGGTCGCGAAGAAGTACTCCGACCGGGGCCTGTCGCTGCTGGACGTCGTCCAGGAGGGCAACCTCGGGCTCATCCGCGCGGTCGAGAAGTTCGACTACTCCAAGGGCTACAAGTTCTCCACCTACGCGATGTGGTGGATCCGGCAGGCGATCCAGCGCGGGTTCGCCGACTCGGCGCGGACGATCCGGCTGCCCGTCCACGTCCTGGAGCTGCTGAGCAAGGTCAGCCGGGTCGAGCGGGACATGCACCAGCGGCTCGGCCGCGAGCCCACGCCCGAGGAGATGGCCGTCGAGCTGGACCGCAGCCCCGAGCAGATCCGCGAGCTGCTGCGCACCAGCCGCCAGCCGATCAGCCTGGACTCCACGATCGGCGAGGACGGCGAGACCCGCATCGGCGACCTCATCGAGGACACCGACAGCCCCGAGGCCGCCGACCTGGTCGACCGCCAGCTCATGGCCGACCAGCTCCGCCGCACGCTGGACGTCCTGTCCCCGCGCGAGGCCAAGATCATGGCTATGCGGTTCGGGCTGTACGACGGGACGCCCCGCACACTGGACGAGATCGGCAAGGCTCTCGGCCTGACGCGCGAGCGGATCCGGCAGCTCGAGAAGGAGTCGCTGTCCAAGCTGCGGCACCCGAGCAACGCCCGTCCCCTGCTCGACTTCGCCGTCTAGCCCGGTCCCCCGGCGGCCGGCGCCCCGCGCGTCAGTCGCCGTGGCGGAACTCCACGATCGCGACGCCCATCATCGCCAGGCCCATCGCGGCGACGATGACGATCTCCAGCCAGATCGGGACGTGCCACCCGTTCCACGTCACGCCGGGGTTGAACCGGGCGCGCAGCGCCGCGTCGGTGTGCAGGTACCGGAAGACGATGTGCCGCATCGGGTCGACGGCGTAGGTGAGCGGGTTGAACCGCGTCAGGACGCCGAGCCAGGCCGGCAGCCCGTTCAGGGGGTACAGAGCGCCCGACAGGAACATCATGGGCATCAGCGCCATCTGGTTCAGCGCGAAGAACGCCTGCAGCGTGGTGATGCGCGCGGCCAGCATGACGCCGAACCCGGTGAGCGCGAACGCGCACAGGAACATCATCCCGAGCATCTCCAGCAGGAGCACCGGGTGGTACGGGACGTGCGCGAGCCCGGCCAGCGCGAGGATCACCACGCCCTGGAGCGTCGCGACGAGCGCCCCGCCGACGCACTTGCCGATCACGATCGACGCCCGGCTGATCGGCGCGACGAGCATCTCGCGCAGGAACCCGAACTCGCGGTCCCACACGATGGACGCGGCGGAGAACATCGCCGTGAACATCACCGACATCGCGCAGACGCCGGGGAAGATGAACGTCCGCAGGTCGACGGTGCCGCCGGCGGCGGTCGTCCCGCCGCGCACCAGCTCCGACAGCCCGGTGCCCATGACCAGCAGCCACAGCACCGGCTGGACGAGCCCCGACACCATCCGCATCCGGTCCCGCCAGAAGCGGATCAGCTCCCGGTGCAGGACGATCTTGATCGCGCGCAGGTCGTGCCGCACGCTCCGCCCGGGCACCCGGACGCGCACCACGTCCGGAGCGGACTGGGTTCCCATGCCGGTCATCTCCCCCGCATCCTCATCCGCAGCGCGTCGTTGGCGCCGCCCTGCTCGGCGTCGCGGATCGACGTCCCGGTGAACTTCATGAACACGTCGTCCAGCGACGGCCGCGCCACGCTCACCGCGCTGATCGGCACGCCCAGCTCCGCGAACAGGCGCGGCACGAACTCCCCGCCGGACGCGACGCTGAACGTCACCTGCCCGTCGGCGACCACGGCGTCCAGCCCGAACCGCTCTTTCAGCGCCGCGACGGCCGCGTCGTCGTCGGACGTGCGGATCCGGACGCGGTCCGCGCCGACGCCCGCCTTCAGCGCCTCGGGCGTGTCGAGCGCCACGATCCGCCCCGAGTCCATGATCGCGATGCGGTCGCAGTACTCGGCCTCGTCCATGTAGTGGGTGGTCATGAAGATCGTGACGTCCTCGGCGTCCCGCAGCCGCCGGATGTAGTCCCAGATGGACGCGCGGGTCTGCGGGTCCAGGCCGACGGTCGGCTCGTCCAGGAACAGCACGCGCGGCGCGTGCAGCAGCCCGCGCGCGATCTCCAGCCGCCGCCGCATCCCGCCGGAGAACGTCCGGACGAGGTCGGCGCGGCGGTCCCACAGCGCGACCATCTCCAGCACCTGCCGGATCCGGTCGGCGGTGCGGTTGCGCGGGACGCCGTACAGCTCGGCGTGGAAGCGCAGGTTCTGCTCGGCGCTGAGGTAGCCGTCGACGGTCGGGTCCTGGAAGACCAGGCCGATGTTGCGGCGGACGTCGTCGCGTCCGGTCACCACGTCGTGCCCCGCGACGCGCGCCGCCCCGCCCGACGGGCGCAGCAGCGTGCAGAGCATGTTGATCGTCGTGGACTTGCCCGCGCCGTTCGGGCCGAGGAAGCCGAACACCTCCCCCTGGGCGACCCGCAGGTCGATGCCCGCGACGGCCGTCACGTCCCCGAACGTCTTCACCAGTCCGTCGGCCTCGACGGCCGGTTCTCCTGCCCGCATCCGGCCTCCCTCGCGGTTCGTCCGTGGGCCGCGCCTACCGTAGGCTTGTCCCATCTCTCCGGTCAAGAGAGAAATGTCGCCCCGACCCCGAGGACGATCCGATGGACAAGCGCGAGGCCCCGCCCGACACGTTCCTGGCGATGCCGACGTATCTGACCGTGGAGCTGGTCCGGCTGATCCGCCGCGAGGCGGGCGGCGGGACGTCCCGGCCCGGACGGGGCAGGGGCGGCGTCGTGCGCTGGCCGCATGTGATCGTCCTGGCGTGCCTGGCCGACGAGGGCGCGCTCGCGCAGCGGGAGATCAGCGACCGGGTGCGCACCGACCCGGCCGACCTGGTGGGGATCCTGGACGATCTGGAGGGCGCGGGCTACGCCGTCCGGCGCCGCGACCCGGCCGACCGCCGCCGCTACGCCGTCGAGATCACCGAGGAGGGGCGCCGCTTCCTGCGCGCCGACCTGGAGCGGCTGCGCGAGCGCGACGCGCGCCTGTTCGCGGCGCTGACGCCCGCCGAGACCGAGCAGTTCCGCGCGCTCGTCCGCAAAGTCCTCGCCCACCACGACCCCCGGTTCGCGGACGCGGCGCAGGGCGGAAGCGCGGTCCCCTGACCGGGGGCCGGACGAGAGGTCAGGGGACCGGCACCGCCGAGCCCGCGCTCAGGCGGGCCTGGTCGTAGCGCCGCAGCAGCAGCCGCGCCACGGCGTCGTGCGCGCCGAGCGGCGCGGTGACCGCGTCCGCGCCGGACGCGGCCATGCGGTCGTGGAAGAACCCGGGCGCGAGCACGTAGGACGCCGCGAGGACGCGTTCGGCGCCGGCTGCGCGCAGGTCGGCGACCACGTCGGCGAGCGACGGGCCGCCCGCCGCGACGAACCCGGTCGCCACCGGGCGCCGCAGCCGGCGCGACAGCAGCCGCGCCGCCGCCTCGACGTCCGCGACGCCGACCGGGTCCGACGAGCCCGCCGCGGCCAGGACCACCGCGTCCCCGCGCCGCGGCTCGCCCAGCGCGCGGAGCCGGGCGGCGAGCGCGTCGGCGAGCAGCGGGTCGGGGCCGAGCGGACGGCCCGGCAGCGCGTCCGGGCGCAGCCGCTCCACCCGGCCCGGGATGTCGATCAGCGCGTGGTAGCCGCGCGCCAGCAGCAGCGGGACCGGCACGACCGGCCGGTCCCCGGCGGCGCGCAGGGCGTCCTCCAGCCGGGGCTCGGCGATCTCGGCGTAGGCCTCGGCGACCGGGACCCACGGCCGCAGCGCCCGGACCCGGCGCAGCAGTTCCCGCACGGCCGCGACGCCCGCGGCGCTGCGGGTGCCGTGCGCGACCGCCAGCAGGACCGGGGCGCCGTCACGCACCGCCGAACTCCGCCCCGACCGGTTCGGCCAGCCGCGGGTCGCACGCGAGCCGGTAGCCGCGCTTCACGACCGTCTCCACGATCCCCGAGCGGCCGAGGCCGCGCCGCAGCCGCGCCACCGCCATCTCGACGGCGTGCTCGTCGGCCTGCGGCCGGGTGTCGCGCGACCACGGCGCGCCGCTCATCACCAGCCGGCTCGGCAGGACGCCGGTCAGCTCGGCCCGCGACACCACGTGCCCGGGACGTCGTGCGAGCGCCCGCAGGATCGCCATCGGCGCGGGCGCGATCGGGCGGAGCTGGCCGTCCAGGACGACCGCGTGCCCGCGCAGCTCCAGCGACGTGCCGCGCACCTGCAGCCGCCGCGACCGGTGCCGCGGCAGCTCCGACACGAGCGCCCGCACGAGCGCGCCGATGCGGGGCCGCTCGGGCTGGACGGTCGGGACGCCCCGCTCGGTCAGCGCCTGCGCGGTGACCGGGCCGACGCACGCGGCGACGACGTTGGTGCGCAGGGTCTCCAGCAGCGCGTCCTCCAGGCCGTCCTCGGCCGCGACGGCGAGCGTCGCGGCGACGGCCGGGGCGCTGGTGAACGTGATCGCGTCCACCGTGCCCGCGACGGCCTGCCCGACCAGCCGCCGCAGCGGCGTGGAGTCGTCGGTGCGCGACCAGCGGTACACCGGCAGCTCGATCACCTCGGCGCCCGCCGCGCGCAGCCCGCCGGTGAACTCCGGGAGCTGCTCGCCGTAGAGCTGCACGGCGACGCGGCGGCCCGCCAGGTCCTGCTCCAGCAGGTGCTTCAGCACCTCGGCGCAGCTCTCCGAGGACGGCGACCAGCGCTCGGTCAGCCCGGCCGAGCGGATCGCGCCGCGCGCCTTCGGGCCGCGCGCCAGCACGCTCACCCCGGCGAGCCGGTCCAGCAGCCCGTCGCGCAGGCCCCAGCCGTCGGCGGCCTCCAGCCAGGCGCGGAACCCGATCGCGGTGGTCACGACGAGGTGGTCGAACGGGCGGGAGACGCACTCGCGGGTGGCCTCCAGCAGCTCGACGTCGTCGGCCAGCGGGATCAGGCGGATCGCCGGGGCGTGGACGACGCGCGCGCCCCGGCGCTCCAGCAGCGTGGCCAGCTCCTCGTGGCGGCGCGCCGCGGTCACCCCGACGGCGAATCCGGCGAGCGGTTCATTCTCGGTGCTCATCGCTCAACCCCACCTCCACGCGGTCGCCCGTCGCCGAGCGGCGGATCGGGAAGGTCGGCAGGGCGACGTCCGGGTCGTCCAGGCAGCCGCCCGTGCGGAGGTCGAAGACCTGCTTGTACATCGGCGACGCGACGGTCGGCGCGCCCGCGCGGGTGCCGAGGATGCCGCGCGAGATGACGTGCGCGCCGCTGAACGGGTCCAGGTTGGCCAAGGCGTACAGGTCGCCCTCGAACGTGCGGAACACCGCCACCTGGACGCCGTCGATGATGGCGCACGCGCCGCGCTCGGGGAGCAGGTCGTCGTAGGCGCACACGTCGATCCACCGGGCGCCGGGCGGCGCCTCCAGGCCGATCGTCGATTCGGTGGTCATGGTCATCGGGCGGCAACCTCCAGGCGGGGGCCGGCCACCAGGACCGGCTTGATCTGGTCGCGTTCGGACTCGAAGACGATGCTGGGGTCGGGCGTCTCGGGGGCGTTCACGAAGGAGACGAACCGGCCGAGCTTCTCGGGGTCCTCCAGGGTGTCGCGCCACTCGTCGGAGTAGGCGGCGACGTGCCGCTCCATCGCGGCGTCCAGCTCGGCGCAGATGCCGAGCCGGTCCTCCACGATGACCTCGCGGAGGTAGTCGATGCCGCCGTCCAGGCTCTCCAGCCAGGTCGCGGTGCGCTGGAGGCGGTCGGCGGTGCGGATGTAGAACATGAGGAACCGGTCGATGTACCGGACGAGCTCCTCGTCGGTGAGATCGCTGCCGAACAGGTCCGCGTGCCGGGGCCGCATCCCGCCGTTCCCGGCGAGGTAGAGGTTCCAGCCCTTCTCGGTCGCGATGATCCCGAAGTCCTTGCCCTGCGCCTCCGCGCACTCGCGGGCGCAGCCTGAAACGGCCGACTTGAGCTTGTGCGGGGACCGCAGGCCCCGGTAGCGCAGCTCCAGCCGGATCGCCATCGCCACCGAGTCCTGGACGCCGTAGCGGCACCAGGTCGACCCGACGCACGACTTCACCGTCCGCAGCGACTTGCCGTAGGCGTGCCCGGACTCGAACCCCGCCTCCACCAGCCGCCGCCAGATCTCGGGGAGCTGCTCGACGCGGGCGCCGAACAGGTCGATCCGCTGCCCGCCGGTGATCTTGGTGTAGAGGCCGAAGTCGCGGGCGACCTCGCCGATGACGATCAGCCGCTCCGGCGTGATCTCCCCGCCCGGGATGCGCGGCACCACCGAGTACGTGCCGTTCTTCTGGATGTTGGCGAGGAAGTGGTCGTTGGTGTCCTGCAGCGCCGCCTGCTCGCCCTCCAGGATGTGCCCGTTGCCGAGGCTGGCGAGGATCGACGCGACGACCGGCTTGCAGATGTCGCAGCCCCGGCCCCGCCCGTGCTCCTCGATGAGCCGGGTGAACGTCGTGATGCCCCGCACCCGGACGATGTCGAACAGCTCGGCGCGGCTGTGGTCGAAGTGCTCGCACAGCGCCTTGCTGACCTCGATGCCCGCGGCGGTCAGCTCCGCGTCCAGCAGCTTCTTGACCAGCGGGACGCAGCTCCCGCAGGTGGTGCCGGCGCGGGTGCAGGTTTTCACGGCGGCGACGTCGGTCAGGCTCTCGTCGCGGACCGCCGTCCGGATCGTGCCGGCGCAGACGTTGTTGCAGCTACAGATGACGGTCGCGTCGGGCAGGTCGCCGTCGGCCGCCTCGACGTCCCCGAACAGCGCCTGCTCGGGCGTGCCGGGCAGCGTGCCGCCGATCCGGGCCCGCAGCGTCGGGTAGGCCGACGCGTCGCCGACCAGGACGCCGCCGAGCAGCGTCTTGGCGTCGTCGCTGACGATCAGCCGCTTGTAGACGCCCGCGACCGGGTCGGTGTAGGTGACGCCGAGCGCGCCGTCCTTCGCGTCGGCGAACGGGTCGCCGAAGCTCGCGACGTCCACGCCCATCAGCTTGAGCTTGGTGGACAGGTCCGCGCCCTCGAACCGGGCGGCGCTCGTGCGGCCGGACGCGCGGGCCAGCAGCGCGTCCGCGGCGACCTCGGCCATGCTGAAGCACGGCGCGACGAGCCCGTAGACCTGGCCGCCGACCAGGGCGCACTCCCCGACGGCGTAGATCGCCTCGTCGGCGGTGCGGCACGTCTCGTCCACCACGATCCCGCCGCGCTCGCCGACCGGCAGGCCGCAGGCCCGCGCCAGCTCGTCGCGCGGCCGGATGCCCGCGGAGAACACCACGACGGCGGCGTCGATCGCCGAGCCGTCGGCCAGGTCCACCCGGGCGACGCGGCCGTCGCGTCCGGCCAGGCCCTTCATCGGCGTCCCGGCGTGCACCGCCATGCCGAGGCCCTCGATGTGGCGGCGCAGCATGGCGCCGCCGCCCTCGTCGAGCTGGCGCGGCATCAGCCACGGCGCGACCTCGACCACGTGGGTGTCCATCCCGAGGCCCTGCAGCGCCCGCGCCGCCTCCAGCCCGAGCAGCCCGCCGCCGACCACGACACCGCCCGCCCCGGCGCCCGCCGCCGTGCAGGCGTCGCGGATCGCGTCCAGGTCGTCGATGGTGCGGTAGGCGAAGACGCCCGGCAGCTCGCGGCCCTCGACCGGCGGCACGAACGGCGACGACCCGGTGGCCAGCACCAGCGCGTCGTAGGCGAGCGCCCGGCCGGACGCGGTCCGCACGGTCCGCGCCGCCCGGTCGATCTCGGCGACCGGGTCGCCGGTGATCACCTCGACCTCCGTGCCGTGCGCCGGGTAACCGAGATCGGCGTCCTCGGTCAGATAGGAGGTCAGCGCCACCCGGTCGTAGGCTGTGCGCGTCTCCTCCCCCAGCACCGTGATCCGCAGCGAACCCTCGGAATCCCGTTCCCGCAGCGCCTCCACCAGGCGGTGGCCCGTCGGCCCGTGACCGGCTACCACCACATGCATGAGCGCGTCCCCTCCGTCGTCCATGGGGCGATCCTCAGCAGAGGCCGTTTCGTGATTGCGTCCCCTTTGTCACCGGCGTGTTAAAAGCCGCTCACTCTGAAACCGATTCGTGGTCATAACGCAATCGGATCCATGCGAATTAACGAACTTTTTTCGCGATCCGGAAATCCGGCGCCGCTTGGCGGGAACGCCGGGAGCCCTTGCGGGCCGGGCGGTCCCGCCGCCGCGCCGCCCGTCTTGACGATCACGTGTCAAGCGTTGTCCGCCGCCGTCGTGGCCCATTCGCCGCCGCCCGCCGCGACCGCCGCACGGATCGCAGGGCGCCCGCGCCCCCGCACGGGCGAACCGGCCACGTCCCGCCGCGACCCGCCTCCGCCCGGGGGCCGCCGCGTCTAGCCTCGTCCCATGCCGGACCTCGCGTACCTCGCCTCGCTGCCCCGGACCCGCGGCGCCGCCGCGGCGCTGCTCCTCGACGACCTCGGCCGGGTGCTGCTCGTCAAACCGACCTACAAGAACGGCTGGTTCCTGCCGGGCGGCGTCATCGAGGAGGGCGAGTCACCGCTGCGCGCGTGCGTCCGCGAGTGCGAGGAGGAGCTCGGGCTCGTCCCCCGGCTCGGCGGCCTGGTCTGCGTGGACTGGGGGTCGCCGCACGACGGCGTGGACGCCGTCAACGTCTTCGTGTTCGGCGGCACGATCACCGCCGAGGAGGTCGGGCGGCTGCGGCTGCCCCCCGACGAACTGTCCGACTACACGCTCGCCGCGCCGGACAAGATCCCCGACCTCGCCCCGCCGCACATCGCGCGCCGCATGGTGCCGAGCCTGCGCGCTCTCGGCGAGGGCCGCGCCGTCTACCTGGAGGACGGACGCGAACCGGCCCCGTCCCGCTGAGGGACGAGGCCGGCCGCAGGGCCCGGTGTCACACCGGCACGCTGTCGCGGATCGCCCCCGCCCGCTCCGGCTCGGCGACCCGCGCGCAGTGCGCCGAGCAGTACCAGCGCCCGCCCACGTCCATCCCGTGCCCGATGATCCGGCACGAGCAGTGCTCGCAGATCGGCGCCATCGCGGTGATCGCGCACTCGAACGAGTCGAACGTGTGCACGCCGCCCCGCGCGTGGACCTCGAACGACAGCTCGTAGTCGTTGCCGCAGACCTCGCAGGTCCCCATCAGAGTCGTTTCCTCTCCCCCGTCGCCCCGCGCGGATGATCTACCCGGTCGCGCCCGTCCCCACGCCGATGATCTCCCGAGCGCGGACGGCGGCGGGCGCTCCCGGCCATGTGGGAACGCCCGCCGCCCGTTTCAGGGGGATGCGCCCGTGCTACACGCCCGCCTCGGCGAAGACCCGGGAGGCGTTCTCGCCCGTCCCGCCGCGCCGCAGGTAGGAGAACCAGGTCAGCCCGAGGCAGACCAGGTAGAACGCCGCCAGGATCAGCAGCGCGTTCCCGATGCTGCCGGTCTTCTCGATCGAGATCCGGAACGTCTGCTGGATGAGCACGCCGCCCGCCGCGCCGACCGCCGAGATCAGCCCGATCGCCGCCGCCGCCTGCCGCCGCGCCGCCGCGACCGCCGTCGCCTCGTCATCGCCCGCCGCCTTCGCCAGGGCCCGCGTCCGGAAGATCGCCGGGATCATCTTGTAGGTCGAGCCGTTGCCGATGCCCGTCGTCACGAAAACGAACAGGAACGCGGTGAGGAAGCCCGTCCAGTCCTTGGCGTGGACGGCGTAGGCGACCGCGCCGATGCCGAGGCCCATGAACAGGAAGTTCACCATCGTCACCCGCGCCCCGCCGAACCGGTCGGCGAGCCAGCCGCCGAACGGACGGGCCAGCGACCCCGCCAGCGCGCCGAGCCAGATGACGTGCGAGCCCGTCACCTCGGGGAACTGGTTCTTGATCAGCACGCCGAAGCTGAACGAGTACCCGATGAACGACCCGAACGTCCCGACGTACAGGACCGACATGACGATCGTCTGCCGGTCCCGGGCGCTGCCCGCCATCTCCCGGCCCGTGTAGGACGCGCTGGCCCGCGTCAGGTTGTTCATGAAGAAGTACGCGAGCACGGCCGCCACGACCACCAGCGGCATCCACACCCAGCCGACCGCGACGAGCCCGGCCGCGACGATCAGCGGCGGCATCGCGAGCTGCGTCACGCTCGTGCCGAGGTTCCCGCCCGCCGCGTTCAGCCCGAGCGGCAGGCCCTGCCGCTTCACCGGGTAGAAGTGCGTGATGTTCGCCATCGACGAGGCGAAGTTGCCGCCGCCGAGGCCCGTCGTCGCCGCGATCAGCAGCAGCGCCCAGAACGGGATCGACGGGTGCTCGATCGCGTACACGAACAGCCCGCACGGGATCAGCAGCAGCAGCGCGCTGATGATCGTGAAGTTGCGCCCGCCGAACCTCGCCGGCGCGAACGTGTACGGGATCCGCAGCGCCGCGCCCACCAGGTTCGGCAGCGTGGTCAGCCACAGCGTCTGCCCGACCGAGAGCGTGATGCCCACCTTCGGCAGGTTCAGCACCGCGATGCTCCACAGCAGCCACACCGAGAAGCCGAGGTGCTCGGTCAGGATCGAGCAGGCCAGGTTGCGGACCGCGACGCGGCGGCCCGTCGCGGACCAGAACCGCTCGTCGTCCGGCTCCCAGTCGTCGATCCAGTAGCGGCCCCTGCGAGCCTCCGCGCCGGCCTTTCCGGTCGTCGCGTCCGTCACCGCCGTCATGTTGTCGCCCTCCCGTTCGTCCGTCCCCGCAGAAGCTAGGGACGGCCCGTTACGGTCGTCGGCGCGAACTGTGCCCGGACTGCTACATCCTGCGCACTTCGGCGGCGGGCGGCGGTGAGGACCGGACGGAACGGGCGTCTCCGGACCCGCCGGGCCAGCGGTCCGGCACCCGGCCCGACGACCGCAGCACGGCCGGCCACGCCGCGCCGGGCGCCAGCGGCAGATGCGGAACCCCCCAGTGCCACGCCGCCGCCAGCAGTTCCGGATCGTCCGGTTCGTGGTCGGCGCCCGCGGCCCGCGCGAGGTCCCACGCGTGCAGGTGCCACTCGACGCACGCGGCGCCGACATGGTCCCCGACGGTGTACTTCGTCCCACGATAGACCAGATTCGTCCGGTCCCACTGGTCGGACACCAGGTCCGCGTACGCCCCCGCCGACACAGTGAACGCCGCGATCCGCTCCGGACCGGACTCGGCGGGCAGCACCGCCAGCTCCGCCGCGTTCTGCCGCGCCTGCCGCCGGATCAGGACGGCGGTCGCCGTCTCGCCCGCGAACAGCTTCGCGAGCCTGCTGTCCGGCGCGTCCTGCAAATACTCCAGATGGTTCTCGGCGACGCACCGCAGATGCCCGGCGAGGTCGGCCGCCCGCCACTCGGCGCACGGCGTCGGCGCCCGCCAGTCGGTGATCCGGGCGGCCTGCGCGCGGACCGCGCCGACCCCGTCCCGGTAGGACGCGAGGACGCGGTCCCGGTCCGGCGGCGTGCGCTCCACGTGTCCCCCCGAACACTGCGTCGGGCGCCGCTTCGGCGTGCCCGAGCACCTGCGCCGCGGCGCCCGTCCGGGCGTCCGGCGTTCCCGCGACCGCAGAATCCCAGAGTTCGGCGGCCGGTTCCACTCGTCCGCGCCGTGTCCGCGCCGTGTCCGCCCGGCGAATCGCCGGACGGTCCCCCGGGCGCGTTCAGCGGGCCCGTTCAGCGGGCGACGGCCGGGACCGTCCGGTAGCCCAGGCGCAGCGCCTCGCGGGCGGTGCGCAGCCGGTCGGCCTCCTCGGTCCACGGCTTGACCGCCGGGCGCGCCTTGGCCTTGCGCCGCTGGATCTGCGCGGCGCGGCGGGCGGACGCGTCCTGCTCGGGGACGCTGTAGGCGCGCGGCCCCATCGCGGCGCGCTCGGCGGCCTCGGCGGCGTCGAGCGCGGCGGTCAGGGCCTGGTCGAACCCGATCGTGAGCGTCCGGACCTCGGGCTCGGGAGCGTCGGCGGCCTGCGCGGCGCGCAACGCCGTCTCGGCCTCCCCCGCGGCGGCCAGCAGCGCCCGGTACCCGGCCGCCGCTCGCTGGTCCGCCTCGTACGGCGCGGCGACGTCCTTGCTCACCCGGCGGCCCAGCGGCATGGCGGTGCTCCCTGTCAGGTCGATCTTCGCTTCGGGCCAGCGTACGCGCGGACACGCCCGGCCGGATACCGAAGCCGCGCCCTTTACGCAGTAAGGTTACGCTGGAGACGACGACCCCGGCCAGGAAAGGCAGGCGCCGCATGGTCCGCCAGCCCAGCGTCAACGCCCAGCACCGTCCGCCGCTGTCCATCGACCGGATCATCGACGCCGCGCTGCGGATCGTGGACGGCCAGGGCCTCGCCCGCCTCACCATGCGCCGCCTCGGCGACGCGCTGGAGGTCGAGGCGATGGCGATCTACCACCATCTGCCCCGCGGCAAGGAACAACTCCTGGACGCGCTCGTCACGCACGTCGCGGCGGCCCCCGCCCCGCCCCCCGCCGACGCCGCGGCCTGGCGCGACGCGCTGCGCCGCTGGGCCGCCGCCTACCGCGAACGCCTCCTGGAACACGCCGGCGTCCTCCCGCTCGTCGTGACGCGCCGCAACCCGGCCGCGCTGACCGAGACGGCCGCCTCACTCCGCGAGATCCTGCGGCGCGGCGGCGTCCCCGAACAGGACGCCCTCGTGGCCGCGCACACACTGCTCGGCTACGTGATCGGGCACGCGGCCCTGGAGGCGCGCGGCACCCCCCGCGCCGGCGAGGGCGACCCCGACCCGGCCTGGCGCCACCGCTTCGACGCCGGCCTGAACCTGGTCCTCAACGCCATCTGACCCGGCACCGCCCACCCCAGACGCCGGACCCCCGCCGGCCCAACCCCACCATCCACCAGACCACGCCGCCCGCTCGGCCCGCTCGGCCCGTGGTCGCGGTGGTCGGGCGACGCGGGGTGCTCGGCCCACGCGGAATGCTCGGCCCACGCGGGATGCTCGGCCCGCCCGGGATGCTCGGCCCGCCCGGGATGCTCGGCCCGCTCGGAGTGCTCGGCCCGCCCGGGATGCTCTGGCCGCTCGGGGGGTCAGTCTTCGACGACCAGGACTTCCAGGGCGGACGGGCCGTGCGGGGACGGGGTGCGGGACGGGCCCGGTGCGATGGCCGGGCCGGTCAGCCAGGTCTGCGGGCGGGACGGGAGGAGGCGCGCGACCGCCTCGGGCACCGTTCCGGCGATCTGGTCGGCGTGGACGACGCACAGGTGCAGGGCGGGCCGCAGGGTCAGCGCGCGACGGCCCTGGCCGCGTCCGCCGTCGAGGACGATCGTGCCGGTCTCGGCGACCGCCGCCGCGCAGCCGGTGACGACCGCGTCCGGGGCGGCGTCCGGGGCGTCGGGGACGATCTCGACGCCGTCCAGTTCGGCGAGCCAGCCGGCGGGCAGGCCGGACGGAACATTGATCCGTTTCACGTCCCGGGCCCAGAGCGCGGCGGCCAGCGCGGTCGCCAGTTCGTCCGCGCCGACGTGCCGTACCGGCGTCCCGTGTCCGGCGACCCGCTCCAGGAACAGCGCGAGCACGTCCGCGCGGCCCGCGCCGAGGTGGCGCCGGTAGTCGCGCGGCACCGCCACCGGGGTGCCGCGCTCCGGGCCGAGCGCGTCCCGGATCCGGGCGAGCACGCGGTCGCGGGACGTCACGGCCGCTCCCCCCGGTCGCGCCACCACACGCGGAAGCTGCGCGCGGGCGGGGCGGGCAGGTCGCGGGCGTCGGTCCACACGCCGAGGCGTCCGGGCAGGCGGCGGATCCGGCCGCCGCGCGCCAGCAGCCGCGCCCAGCGCGTCCCGCCGCGCAGCGCCGCCTCGTACCGCTGCGGGTCGGCGAGCGTCCAGGCCGCCGCGCGCATCATCGCCAGCTCGGGCGTGGGCACCGGACGGCCGCGCCGCGCGTCCACGACCTTCCCGCGCAGCCGCACCAGGACCTCGGGGATGTCGATCTCGACCGGGCACACGTCCGCGCACGCCCCGCACAGCGTGGACGCGAACGGCAGCGACGCGTTCGCCGCCGAGGCGACGCCGCGCAGTTGCGGGGTGCGGATGGCGCCGATCGGTCCCGCGTGGGGCGCGCCGTAGGGCTCGGGGCCCGTCCGCTCGTACACCGGGCAGACGTGCAGGCAGGCGTCGCAGCCCACGCAGCGCAGCGCGGCGCGTCCGACCTCGTCGGCGAGCGCGCGGGTGCGGCCGTTGTCGAGCAGGACGAGATGGAACGCGGCCGGCCCGTCCCCCGCGACGACGCCCGTCCACGCCGACACGACCGGCGCGAGCCGCTCCCCCGCCGACCGCGACACCGACTGCAGCAGGACCTCCAGGTCCGCCCGGTCGGGGACGACCTGCTCCAGCCCGGCCACCGTGATCAGCGCGTCCGGGACGGTCAGGCACCGCCACACGTCGCCCGCCCGCTCCAGCGCGACCATCGTGCCGGTCTCGGCGACCATGAAGTCGACTCCGGTGACCGCGACGCGCGCCCCGGCCGGGAAGGCCGCGTGCGCGCCGGTGCGGTGGACGGCGATCCCGGCGGCGGCGAGCGCGCCGTCGAGCCCGATCTCGTCCAGGACCGGCGCGGCGGGGGCGGCGACCTCGCCGGCGCCCGCCGCGAGCCGGACCACGGTCCGCGCGGCCTGCGCCGCGTTCTCCGCCCAGTGGACGGTCCCGCCCGCGTCGGCGACGGCGCGTTCCAGCCGTTCCAGGCAGGCGTCGAGGTTGAGCAGCGTCCGGTCCTTCACGGCGCGGCCGGCCGCCCGCAGTGCCGGCCAGTCCGGCAGCTCGGCGACGGCGGCGGCACGCCGGGCCCGGGCGTCGGCGGCCGTGTCGGCGAGCGCGCGACGCAGCGCAGTGTCGGCGAGCGCCGGGCGGGCCGCCGCGGCGAACTTCGGCCGGGGGGTCACGCGCCGTCCCCGGCGAGGATCTCGGCGAGGTGCAGGACGCGCACGCCCGACCGCTCCCGCGACAGCGCCCCGCCGATGTGGGCGAGGCAGGAGTTGTCGACGGCGCAGACGACGTCGGGCGCGGCGGACCGGATGTGGCGGACCTTGTCGGCGGCGAGCGCGACCGACACGTCGGCGTTCTTCAGCGCGAACGTCCCGCCGAACCCGCAGCACTCCTCGGCCGCCGGGATCTCGGCCAGCTCCAGCCCCCGGACCGCGCGCAGCAGCCGCAGCGGCCGGTCGCCCGCGCCGAGCGCCCGCGCGGAGTGGCAGGTCGGGTGGTAGGCGACGCGGTGCGGGAAGGACGCGCCGACGTCGGTGACGCCGAGGACGTCCACCAGGAACTCGGTCAGCTCGTGGACGGGCGGCACGGGCGGCACGTCCCGCTCGCCCGCCGCGCGCAGCATCCGCGCGTGGTCGCGCCGGACGGTCGCCGCGCAGGACGCCGACGGCGTCACGATCGCGTCGTGGCCCGCGAACGCCGCCGCGAACCCGCGCGCCAGCCCGGCGGCCTCGGCGTGGTAGCCGGTCGTCCAGTGCATCTGCCCGCAGCACGTCTGCGCGGACGGGAAGGCGACCTCGTGGCCCAGGCGCTCCAGCAGCCGCACGACGGCGCGGCCGGTGGCGGGGAACAGCGCGTCGTTGAAACACGCGACGAACAGCGCCACGCGCAT
The DNA here is from genome assembly GCF_002911665.1 of Actinomadura rubteroloni. Taxonomy (NCBI): domain Bacteria; kingdom Bacillati; phylum Actinomycetota; class Actinomycetes; order Streptosporangiales; family Thermomonosporaceae; genus Actinomadura; species Actinomadura rubteroloni. The sequence continues at coordinate 119,692 of NZ_MTBP01000005.1, read as the reverse complement.
AGCGCCCTCACCTTCGTCCCGGCCGTGCGGCGCCCACGCCGACGGTCCACGCCCGCCAATCGTAGGGTCCCGTCCCGGGCGGTCCGACCGAAACGGGCGTTCGACCGTGGCCGGAGCGGGCCGCCGGACGGATACGTTCTACTGACCGTCGCGACTCTTCTCGCCCCGTGCGGCGTGTCGAACGGTGCGGTCGTGCTATTCGCGAGCGACGCTGTGACCAGCGCGTCCGTCCCGCGGCGTGCCCCGTCGCGCCGCCACCGGTCCGGCGGGCGTGCGCGACGGGCGGCCGCGCGGGCGCCCGCGCCCGGGGCCACCGGACAACCGTCCCATCGGGCTATGGCCGGTGGCCCGTGAACCGTTCCACACTGGGACGCGTCCCAATGACCGACATCACATTCAGACCGAGATCCGGAGGCACGCCGATGTGCCCGCACCAACCGCCCTGTCCCGTGTCCACCGCGTCCGACCGTGACGCCGCGCGCACCGTGGCGCGCCACCCCGAGCAGGGGTGGAGCCTGCTCTGCAACGGGGTCGTGATCTTCGACGACACCGGTGAGCTGCTGCCCGACGGCGGCGTGGTCGCGCCGCGCCGGCCGACCGGCACCGGAGCCGTCCCCGCGGCCTGATCTCGCCCGGGCGCCGGGGCCGTGCCCGTACCGGCCCCCGCCCGAACCGCGTGACTAGCCCGAAAGGGCCGGTGCGGCCCATCGGCGCAGCCACGGCAGCGCGGCCGCCCCGGCCGCCGCCGGGTCCCGCGCCAGGTCGTGCCGTTCCCCCGGCAGGACGACGACCGCCGCGGCGTCCGCCGCGTCCGGGACCCCGAACGGGTCGCGGTCGCCGTTCACCACCAGCACCTCCACCCCCGCCGTCCGCAGCTCCTCGGCCCGTGACCGCTCCGGGCGCCCCGGCGGACGCAGCGGGAACGCCAGCGCGACGACCCCCGCGGCGCCGGCGGCCCGGGCCGTCCGGCACGCGACGCGCGCGCCGTTGCTGCGTCCGCCCTGCACCAGCGGCACCGGCGGGTACAGCGCGCGGACGGCGGCGACGGCCTCCAGCCACGCCGCGTCCTGCTTGTCCGCCGGCCCGGGCGCGCGGCGTCCCGCCCGGCGGAACGGCTGGAGCACGCGCGCGACCGCGCCCCCGGCGCCGAGCGCGGCGTCCCGGACGGCCAGCAGGTCCGGCGCGTCCACGCCGCCGTTCGAGCCGTGCGTGAGCACCAGCAGGAAGGCCGGATCGGCGGGGCCGTCCAGCGTCGCCTCGGCCGTCCCCCGCTCCGTCTCGATCTCCATGCCCGTCACCGTAGCGGGCCGCATCAACGTTGATCATCGTGGGCACACTCCCGGGCATGGAGAACATGAGCGAGCCCGAGTGGCGCGAGTTCGTGGCCGAGGGCACCCGCACCGCGAAGGTCGCCGTCACCCGCAAGGACGGGACGCCGCACGTCACGCCCGTCTGGTTCGTCCTGGACGGCGACGACCTCGTCTTCAACACCGGCGCCCGGACGGTCAAGGGCCGCGCCCTCCGCCGGGAGCCGCGCGTGTCCCTGTGCGTCGAGGACGACACCCCGCCCTACTCCTTCGTGACGATCCACGGCGAGGCGGAACTGTCCGAGGACGTGGACGCGATGCTGCCCCTCTCGATCCGCATCGGCGCCCGCTACATGGGCGACGAACGCGGCGAGGAGTTCGGCCGCCGCAACGCCGTCCCGGGCGAACTGCTGATCCGCGTCCGCGTCCGGGACGTCATAGCGCAGCGGGACCTGGCCGACTGACACCCGTCCGCCCGCCTCTTCGTGAGCCGTTGCGGTCGCCGGACTGGTCGCGCGCTCCGACACGACCGGCGCCCGCAGCACCCGGCCCGCTAGGTCAGGCGGGGGTGCGCCTCGGCGTAGGCGGCCAGGCCGTTGGCGAACGACTCGAACATCGGGCGGAACATGCGGCGTTCCAGTGCTCCGGATAGCGGACGGAACGGCGCGGACGGGGTGTAGTGCACCTGCCAGTCGAGGTCGGCGTGGCCGTCGCCGGAAGGGCGGAACCGGATGTCCTCGATGAGGCGGCGGGTCAGCGGCAGGGTCATCGCGTCGGAGCTGAAGGCGAAGCGGGCGCCGGGCTCCCAGGCGAGCATGCGCTCGCGGACCGAGATCCAGCGCAGGTGGATGTCCCGGACGGTCCCGACGCCGTGCGGTACGGGGGTGTGCCAAGTCGTCCGGCGGTAGCCCTCGGCCCACGCGGCCTGGTTCTCACCGGTCGCGATGATCTCGAACAGCCGGTCGGGGGTGGCGCGGACCGGGCGCCGGATGCGGATGTGGCGGCTCATCCGGGGGATGTCGTCGAGGACGCTCGCGAGGTTTCTGATCATCATGGCCGCTCCTTGTGCGTGAGGTCTCAAGAAAAAAACCTCCTGGCCGGTATGTCAAGGGTTTACATACCGGCCAGGAGGTTTATTCTGGGCGCGTGACCCAGTCGACGAAGAACCCGGCGACGCCCAAGGGCGAGGCCACCCGCGCGTTCCTGCTGGCGACGGCGGCGCGGGTGTTCGCGGAACGCGGCTACACCGCCACCACGCAGAACGAGCTGATCGCGGCGTCCGGGCTGACCAAGGGCGCCTTCTACTTCTACTTCCCGTCGAAGCGGGAGCTGGCGCTGGCCGTGCTGGAGGACCAGCAGGCGCGGTGGCTGGAGAAGGTCGGCGGACGGGTGCTGGCCGCGTCCGGAGCGCCCGGGCGGCTGCGGGCGCTCGTCCACGCGATGCTCGACCTGATCCGCGACGATCCGGGAGCGTGGAGCGTCACCCGCCTGACCAGGGAGCTGTCGGACGATCCCGCGGCCGCGGACCAGGTCCGGCGGCCGATGCGGCGATGGGTGGACTTCGTGGCCGGCCTGATCCGGGACGGCCAGGCGAACGGGGAACTCCGGGCGGGCCCGGATCCCGAGGCCCTGGCCGTCGTGCTGGTGGGGGCCTTCGACGGGCTGAAGTCGCTGACCGACGTCCTGGATCCCGGCGAGCAGGCGGGCGAGCGGTTCGCCGAACGGGCGCGCGTCCTGCTCGAACTCACGGAACTCGCGCTCGTCCGCGACTGAGGACTCCTGGACCCCGGCGCGCGAACGTCCGGGACGAAAACATACCGTCCAAGCTGTTTAAATGAAGGGAACCGTCATGGACGTCAAAGGCCGGACGGCGCTGATCACCGGCGCCTCCACCGGAATCGGCGCCGCCTACGCGCGTGAGCTGGCGGCGCGCGGGGCCGCGCTGATCCTCGTGGCCCGCAGGGAGAGCAAGCTCAAGGAGCTGGCCGACGATCTGCGCACTACGCACGGGGTGCGCGTCGACGTCGCGCCGCTGGACCTGGCCCGGCCCGGCGCGGCCGAGATCCTCGCCGGTCACGTGTCCGAACTCGGCCGGACCGTGGACATCCTGATCAACAACGCCGGATTCGCCACCCACGGCGACGTCGCGACCGCCGACCCCGAACGCCTCACCGAGCAGGTGAGCCTCAACTGCACGACGGTCGTCGACCTGACCACGCGCTTCCTCCCGGCGATGATCGCCGGCCGGTCCGGGGTGGTGGTCAACGTCGCCAGCACGGCGGCCTTCCAGCCGATCGCGCACATGGCCGTCTACGGGGCGACCAAGGCGTTCGTGCTCTCCTTCACCGAAGCGCTCTGGGCCGAGACCGCCGGAACAGGCGTCCGGGTCGTCGCGATCTGCCCCGGTTCGACCGACACCCCCTTCTTCGACGTGGTCGGCGCGGAGGAGGCGTCCATGGGCAAGCGCCGCAGCCCCGAACAGGTCGTCGCCACGACCTTCGCCGCCCTGGACCGGGGCCGTCCCAGCGCCGTCGACGGCCGCGTCAACGCGCTCCTCTCCCGTCTCCCCCGGCTCCTCCCCCGTCGCGCCACCCTCCGCATCGCCGAACGAGCCGTGCGCCCGAACCCGGCCTAGCGGGATCGGGGCCTGTGGTCGCCGCTCGTGGCGCGTCTCGTAACCGGCCGGCTGTACGTCGGGATCGCGGGGCGGCCGTGGCGAACGCACGCCGGTTCGTCCACGCGTGGCGGACGGGGGGGCCGGTGTCAGGCGGGGTCGGGGGCGGCCGGGTCGCGGTCGGCGTCGGCGGGCGCGCCGAGCGCGAGGCGCAGCCGCTCGGCGAAGCTCTCGTGCAGCAACGGCCCCCACGCGTACGCGCCGGGGACCTGGACGGCCTCGGCGAGGGCGCGCCGGTCCGCCGGGGCGTCGGTGTCCTCGGCCTTCCGGACGGCCAGCAGCGCGTACATGTGGTCCAGTGCCCCGAACGCCTCCCCGGCGACGGCGGGGAGCGTCCCGTCGGCGGCGGCGCCCTCCAGCACCGGCTCCCACCACAGCGCGGCGGGGTCGCCGGGCTCCTCCTCGTCGGCGGCGAAGTCGCGGCGCAGCCGGGCGCGGACCTGGCCCGCCACCGCCGGGTCGGCGAGCCCGCGCCGCCAGGCCTCGCGCGCCTCCTCGCCCCGGCCGCGCAGCGGCAGCGTCCGGGCGAGCAGTTCGGTGGCCAGCGGCGCGACCTCGGGGTCGGCGGGGCCGTCGGCGAGGGCGGCGCCGAACGCGCCGATCGCCTGGTCCAGGCAGGCGATGCCGAGCGCGACGGCGAGCCGGGCGTACGCGTACGGGGCACCGCCGGGCTCGATGAGCTTCAGCCCCGCGGTGAGGACGCGCTGGGCGCGGGCCGGCTCGCCGCGTTCCAGCAGCCGCTGCGCGAGGTCGTGCGCGGCGAGCGTGCCGTACTCGGGGTCGCCGGTCGCGACGGCCTCCTCCCAGTGCTCGCGGGCGGCGGCGAAGTCCCCGGCGTCGTCGGCGATGCGGGCCAGCGCGAGCCGGGCGGGCGGCAGGTAGGCGGGGTTGCCGAACTCCACGACCGTCCGCCAGGCGGGCGCGGCCTGGTCGCGCTCGCCCGCGCGCTCGTGCGTGAGAGCGAGGTGGTAGGCGGCGCGCGGCCCGTACTCGGGGTCGCCGGTGGCGATGGCGGCGCGGTCGGCGGCACGTGCCCCCGCGACGTCGCCGGCGTCGTCCAGGACGACCGCGAGGCCGAGCGCGGCACGCGCCCGGTGCGGGGTGTCGCCGAGGTCGAGCACCTGCTCGAACAGCCGGGCGGCGCCGCCGGGGTCGCCGTTCTCGGCGAGCGCGCGGGCGCGCTCGCACAACTGCGCCGGATCCGGCGTGTCGCTCATCGGTCTACTGCCCTCTGGGGGTCGGGGTCGGCGCCCAGAAGCCTAGCGTTCGCCGGCCCCCGGGCCCACCCGCGACGCGCGGCCGGACGGGCGCGGCGGACGGGTCCGCCGCGCCCGCGCGGGTCAGTCCTCGAACGCCTCCGGCGGCGGGCAGGAGCAGACGAGGTTGCGGTCGCCGTAGGCCTGGTCGATGCGGCGGACGGGCGGCCAGTACTTGTCCTGGCGCAGCGACGGGAGGGGGTAGGCGGCCTCTTCGCGCGTGTAGGAGTGCTTCCAGTCGTCGGCCAGCAGGGACGCGGCGGTGTGGGGGGCGTTGCGGAGCGGGTTGTCCTCGGGGTCCCACTCGCCGGACTCGACGCGGTCGATCTCGCGGCGGATCGCGACCATGGCGTCCACGAACCGGTCGAGTTCGGCGAGGTCCTCGCTCTCGGTCGGCTCGATCATCAGGGTGCCGGCGACGGGGAACGAGAGCGTCGGGGCGTGGAAGCCGTAGTCGATGAGGCGCTTGGCGACGTCCTCGGCGGTGATCCCGGTCCGCTTGGTGATCTTGCGGAGGTCGGCGATGCACTCGTGGGCGACGAGGCCGCCGCGTCCGGTGTAGAGGATCGGGTAGTGCGGGGCGAGGCGGGCGGCGAGGTAGTTGGCGGCGATGACGGCGCCCTCGGTGGCGGCGCGCAGGCCGTCCGGGCCCATCATCGCGATGTAGGCCCAGGAGATCGGCAGGATGCCCGCCGAACCCCACGGCGCCGCCGAGATCGTCCCGGTTCCGGGGAGTTCCGGGCGCAGCGGGTGCGTCGGGAGGAACGGGACGAGGTGCTCGCGGACGCCGACCGGGCCGACGCCCGGCCCGCCGCCGCCGTGCGGGATGCAGAACGTCTTGTGCAGGTTGAGGTGGGAGACGTCGGAGCCGAACTCGCCGGGACGGGCGAGGCCGACCAGCGCGTTGAGGTTCGCGCCGTCCACGTAGACCTGGCCGCCCGCCGCGTGGACGGCCGCGCACACGTCGGTGATCGTCTCCTCGAACACGCCGTGCGTGGACGGGTACGTCACCATGATCGCGGCCACTGACGCGCCGTGCTTCGCGAGCTTGGCGTGCAGGTCGTCCACGTCGATGTTGCCGCCGTCGTCGCAGGCCACGACGACGACCCGCATCCCGGCCATGACGGCGCTCGCCGCGTTCGTCCCGTGCGCCGAGGACGGGATCAGGCAGACGTCGCGGTGCTCCTCGCCGCGCGACCGGTGGTAGCCCCGGATCGCCAGCAGGCCCGCCAGCTCGCCCTGCGATCCGGCGTTCGGCTGGACCGACACCTTCGCGTACCCGGTGATCTCGGCGAGCGCGGCCTCCAGCTCGCCGATCAGCTCCAGGTACCCGGCGGCCTGGTCGAGCGGGGCGAACGGGTGCAGGTCCGCGAACTCGGGCCAGGTGACGGGCTCCATCTCGGCGGTGGCGTTCAGCTTCATCGTGCAGGAGCCGAGCGGGATCATCGAGCGGTCCAGCGCGACGTCCCGGTCCTGGAGGCGGCGCAGGTACCGGAGCATCGCCGTCTCGGACCGGTGCTCGTGGAAGACCGGGTGCGTCAGGTACGGGCTCTCGCGGCGCAGGACGTCCGGGAACGCCTCGGCGGGCTCGGCGGGCACGTCCGCGGCCACGCCGAACGCGGCGAGGACGGCGGTGACGTGCTCGGGCAGCGTCCGCTCGTCGCACGCGATGGCGACGTGGTCGGCGTCCACCGGCCGCAGGTTGACGCCGCGCTCGCGGGCGGCGGCCAGCACGGCGCCGGCGCGGCCGGGCACCCGGGCGAGGACGGTGTCGAAGAACACCCCGTGGACGACCTCCACCCCGCCGTCCCGCAGGGCGGACGCGAGCCCGGCGGCGTGCCCGTGGACGCGCTGGGCGATCGCGGCGAGCCCGTCCGGCCCGTGGTAGACCGCGTACATGCTCGCCATGACGGCCAGCAGGACCTGGGCGGTGCAGATGTTGCTGGTGGCCTTCTCCCGGCGGATGTGCTGCTCGCGGGTCTGGAGCGCGAGCCGGTAGGCGGGCGAACCGTCGGCGTCCACCGACAGCCCGACCAGCCGGCCCGGCAACTGCCGCTGCAGCCCCTCGCGGACGGCCAGGTAGCCCGCGTGCGGCCCGCCGAACCCGTACGGGACGCCGAACCGCTGCGCCGAGCCGACCACGATGTCCGCGCCCGCCTCGCCCGGCGACCGCAGCAGCGTCAGCGCGAGCAGGTCGGCGGCGACGACGGCCTGTGCGCCGCGCTCGTGCGCCGCCTCGATCACCGGCGCCAGGTCCCGGACGGCCCCCGACGCCCCCGGGTACTGCAGCAGCACGCCGAAGAACTCGCCGTCGGGCAGCCCGCCGGACAGGTCCGCGACGACCAGGTCGATGCCGAGCGGCACCGCCCGCGTCCGGACGACCTCGATCGTCTGCGGCAGCGCGTCGGCGTCCACCAGGAACGCGCCGGGCTCCTTGCGGCGGGTCGCGCGGTGCGCCAGCGTCATGGCCTCGGCGGCGGCGGTGCCCTCGTCCAGCATCGAGGCGTTCGCGACCGGCAGCCCGGTGAGGTCGCTCACGGCCGTCTGGAAGTTCAGCAGCGCCTCCAGCCGGCCCTGCGAGATCTCCGGCTGGTAGGGCGTGTACGCGGTGTACCAGCCGGGGTTCTCCAGGACGTTGCGCAGGATCACCCCCGGCGTGATCGTCCCGTGGTAGCCGAGCCCGATCATCGAGGCCAGCACCGTGTTGCGGGACGCGATCTCGCGCAGCCGCGCCAGCGCCGCCGGCTCGCTCAGCGCGGGCGGCAGGTCCAGCGGGCGGTCGGTGCGGATCCCGGCGGGGACGGCCGCGTCGACCAGCGCCTCGGCGGTGGAGTACCCGACGGCCGCGAGCATGCGGTCGCGGTCGGACGCGTCCGGGCCGATGTGGCGGTCGGCGAAGACCGTCCGGGGCCGGCGGGGCGTGGCCACCGGGGAAAGGTGTCGAGCCGTCATGTGGGAGAGCCTCCTGGGGCTGCAGCGGTCGGTGAGACGCGTCACCGGTCTCCTGCCTTCTCCCCCTCTGTCATGGCACCTGAGAGCTTCCCCCGCCCGCGAGCGGGGTTTCCCCTTCGGTGTGGCCCGCGCACGGCGGAGCCCGCTTTCCAGAGGCGCCTCGTCCGCGCGGTCCTTTTGCCTGAGAGGTTCCGGGGAGGGTTGCCCCTTCGGCGTCCCGGCGCTGGCGGCCCGGGATCTCTCCCGCGCGGGGTCGACGGCTGTCCGTGATCGACTCTATCCAACGGCCGGGCGCGTCCCGCACCCCGGCCCGCCGGGGCGCTGCGGCGACCGGCGCGGAGCCCGGCCAGTACGATAACCACAGCTCACGGCCGACGGAGACGAGGGGTGCTGGGTGGAGCGTGTGCGCCGGCCGGACCGGCCGTCGAACCCGACGGCGCCCGAAACCGTCCCCGGCCCCGCCGCTCCTGCGCCCGCGCCGCGGGTGGACGAGCCGAAACTCCCCGAGCGCATCCGGCGTCCCGCCGACGCCATCCGCTTCGCCGCGTCGCTGATCGGCCTCGCCGGGGTCATGCTGCTCGTGTCGATCGCGCAGCAGACCGCGCACGGCATCGAGACCGACATCGCCGCCGGGACCGCGCACGCGCCGCGCCTGCTGCTGACCCTGGCGACGCTGTGCTCCAGCTTCGGCGTGCTGGCCGTCCCGGTCGCGTTCGCGGTGGAGCGGGTGCTGCGCCGCGACGGCGTCCGCGTCGCCATCGCCCTGCTCGCCGCCGTGATCACGCTCGGGCTGACGATCGTGCTGGACGACTTCGTCGCGCCCGCCGCGCCCGGCGGGGTGCTGGACTCGCTGATCTGGGGCGGCGCCGGGTCCCAGCCCGTCCACACCGACATCGCGCCGGTGATCGCGTTCGTCAGCGCGGTCGGGATGGCGGGCCGGGGACGCTGGCAGATCGCGACGTGGTCGATGATCGGGCTGGCCGCGCTCACCGGGCTCACCGCGTCCTACGCGTCGGTGGCGGCGCTGGCCGCGACCTACTTCCTCGGCCGCGCGATCGGTTACGGCACGCTCTACGCCGTCGGCGCGCCGAACCCCCGGCCGTCCGGCGCCACGGTCGTCGCGGCGCTCGCCCGGATCGGGCTGCGGCCCGTCCGCGCCCGCCGGATCTCGGCCGACGACGAGGACCCGCGCCGCTACGGCGTCGCGCTCGCCGACGACGAGGGCTGGCGCCTGGACGTCCACGTCCTGGACCGCGACACCCAGAGCGCGGGCCTGCTGCGCCGCGTGTGGCGGCTCGTCCGGTTCCGCGACACGGTTCCGCGCCGCGCCGTGCGGTCTCTGCGCCGGTCGCTGGAGCAGGAGTCGCTGATGGCGTACGCGGTGCACGCGTCCGGCGCCCGGACGCAGCGGCTCCTCGGCGCGTGCGAGGTCGGCACCGAGGCGGCGCTGCTGGCCTACGAGCACGTCCCGGCCCGCAGCCTGCGCGAGCTGCCCGGCGAGGACGTCACCGACGCGCTCCTGGACGACGCCTGGCGCCAGTTCGCCAAGCTCCAGGCCGCGCGGCTCGCGCACCGGCGGCTGGAGGACGACGCGCTGCTCGTCGACGAGGCCGGCCGCGTCTGGCTCCGCCATCTGGACGTCGGCGAGACCGCCGCCGGGGACCTCGCGCTCCGCCTCGACCTCGCCCAGCTCCTCGCCACGCTCGCGCTGCGCGCCGGGCCCGAGCGCGCCGTCGCGACCGCCGCCGCCGTGCTCGGGGAGGCCCCGCTCGCCGCCGCCGTCCCGCTGCTGCAGGGCGTGGCGCTGTCGCGCGGCACCCGGGCCGCCCTGCGCCGCGAGCGCGACGTCCTCGCCCGGATCCGCGAGCAGATCCTGCGGCTGGAGCCCGAGAACGAGGCGCCGCCGGTCCGGCTGGAGCGCTTCCGGCCCCGGACGATCGTGACGATCGTCGCCGCGAGCATCGCCGCCTACATCGTCATCCCGCAGGTCAGCAGCATCAACCTGATGCACCTGGTGTCCACCGCGCAGTGGGGGTGGGTGCTCGTCGGGCTCGCCGCGTCGGCCGGGACGTACCTGGCGTCGGCGCTGCTGCTGCTCGGGTTCGTGCCCGAGCGGCTGCCGCTCGGGCGGACGGTGATCGTCCAGGTCGCGGCGTCGTTCGTCAAGCTCGTGGCGCCGTCGGCGGTGAGCGCCGTGGCGGTCAACACCCGCTACCTGCAACGTTCCGGGGTGCGGCCGGGCGCGGCCGTGACGAGCGTCGGCGCGTCGCAGCTCACGGCCGTGTTCAGCCACGTCCTGCTGCTGGTGGTGTTCGGGTTCGTCACCGGGTCGGCGGGCAACGCCACGCGCGACCTCGCGCCGTCCCGGCTGATCGTCGTCGTGCTGCTCGCGGTCGCGGCGGTCGCGGCGGCGGCGCTAACGATCCCGCGTGTGCGGCGGCTCGTCACCGCGCGGCTGCGGGCCATGTTCTCCGGCGTCGTGCCGCGGCTGGTGGACGTCCTTCAGTCCCCCCGCAAGCTCAGCACCGGCCTCGGCGGGACGCTGCTCATGACCGTCACGTTCGTCACCTGCCTGGACGCCTCGGTCCGCGCGTTCGGCGGCGCGCTGCCGTGGACGACGATGGTCGTGGTGTACCTGACCGCCAACGCCCTCGGCAACGCCGCGCCCACGCCGGGCGGCCTCGGGGCGGTCGAGGGGGCGCTGACACTGGCGCTGACGATCTCCGGGCTGAGCGCGGAGACCGCGACGTCGGGGGTACTGCTGTTCCGGCTGCTGACCCTGTGGCTGCCGGTGCTGCCCGGCTGGGCCGCGTTCGCCTACCTCCAGCGCAAGGAGGCGATCTGAGCGACGCTCAGCCGGTCTTGCGGGCGCGGCGGCGGTGCGCCAGCTCGTCCTGCGGCTGCCCGCCGTCCTCGACGGCGGCCTGCTCGGCGGGCAGTTCGGCGAGGCTGCCCTCGACCTCCTGCCAGACCCGGCCGAGCGCGATCCCGAACACGCCCTGCCCGCCCTGGAGCAGGTCCACGACCTCGTCGGCCGAGGTGCACTCGTACACGCTGACGCCGTCGCTCATGAGCGTGATCTGCGCCAGGTCGTTGACGCCGCGGTCGCGCAGATGGGTGACCGCCGTCCGGATCTGCTGGAGGGACACGCCCGTGTCCAGCAGCCGCTTGACGACCTTCAGCACCAGCACGTCCCGGAACCCGTACAGCCGCTGGCTGCCCGAGCCGTGCGCGGACCGGACGCCCGGCGTCACCAGCCCCGTGCGCGCCCAGTAGTCGAGCTGCCGGTAGGTGATGCCCGCCGCCGCGCACGCCGTGGGGCCGCGGTAGCCGACGTCGCCGGGCGGTGCCGACACCTGCGCGTCGAAGAGCAGACCCTGCTCACCGGCGTGCTCGGACGCCCTGCGCCTGTCGGGGGTCGCCTTGCCCTCGCCGCTGCTCACCGCCACGCGGACCTCCGGCTTCTATCAGCCCGCGACGCTCCGTCAAGGGGGTTCAACGGATGCCACGGGTGTTCCACCAGCACGGTAGGTGCCGGTCAGAGTGTGGTCAACGTTCGCCGTCGGCGCGTCGCATGCCCGGATGAACCGCCTCCGCGTGGGCAAACCGGCGCACCTACGGCCGCATCGAATCCCTACCCGTTTCCCAGGAGGACGACCCCCGGAAAGCCCGGCGTACCCGCCCGAACCACCCAGGCGAAGATCATCGTTGACCCTCCGCCGACGCCCCGCTCACCGGAGCCGTAAGAAAACCGTCCTCCGCAAGACGTCCGGACGTCCTCGGGACGACTCTCTCATGACGAGCGGCCCGCGTCCTCAACCGGCGCGGCCGAAATCCTCCGGCGAGATCGTGTCGAGGAACTCGCGGAACTTCTCGACCTCGTCCTCCTGCTCGTCGGGGATCGCGACGCCGACCTCCTCCAGCACGTCCTCACTGGCGAAGATCGTCGCGCCGGTGCGCAGCGCCAGCGCGATCGAGTCCGACGGGCGGGCGCTGACCTCCACGCCGTTGGAGAACACCAGGTCCGCGAAGAAGACGCCCTCGCGCAGCGCGGTGATGTTCACCGTCCGGAGCTGGACCCCGAGCGCCTCCACGACGTCGCGGAACAGGTCGTGGGTGAGCGGGCGCGCGGGCAGCACGCCCTGCTGGGCGAAGGCGATGGCGGTGGCCTCGACGGCGCCGATCCAGATCGGCAGGTAGCGTTCCCCGCCCGTCTCCTTCAACAGGACGATCGGCTGATTGGAGGGCATCTCGACCCGCACGCCGACGACCTCCATCTGCTTCACGGCGGCTCCCTGCGGACTCGACGGCATCCGGACGACCCTGCGGCGGACCGGCCGTGACCGGTCCCTCATGCCAACGTACACCCCGTGTCCGAGATGCCTACTCCTCGGCGCGGGCGAATCGGGCGAAGGGGACGGGCGTCAGGGTTCCAGCGTCTCGCGGAGGCCCGCCCACACCAGCGCGGTGTGGAGCCGGACGGCGAGGTCGGCGAGGGACCGCGCGGCCTCGGCGGCCTCCTCGTGCGCGCCGGGATGGCGGCGGCGCAGCATCGGCCCGACGGCCTGCTCGATCAGCCCGACCTGCCGGTCGGCGGCGGCCTTGAGCGCCCGCAGGTGCCGCACCTCCAGGCCGTGCTCGCACAGGGCCGCGACGGCGCGCGCGACGGTCAGCGCCTCGGCGTCGAAGGGAGCGCCCGCCCCGCCGGCGCGGCGGACGAGCCCGTACTCCTCCATCGCGTCGAGCAGGTCGGCGGGGATGCCCGCGCCGTCCAGGAGCTGGCGGCGCGACAGCCGGACGGGCGGTTCGGGCGCGGGCGCCGGGTCGGGCACCGGGGCGGCCACCAGCGTCCGGGGCCGGCGCCGGTCGCCCGGCGGCGCCGGGGCCGGGACGGCCTCGCCCCGGTCGCGCGCCCGCAGCCGCTCGCGGATGACCCGCAGCGGCAGGTACTGGTCGCGCTGGGCGGTGAGGATGAACCGCAGCCGGTCCACGTCGCCGGGGCCGAACTTGCGGTACCCCGACGGGCTGCGGCGCGGCTCGATGAGCCCCTCGGCCTCCAGGAACCTGATCTTGGAGACCGTGATGTCGGGGAAGTCGGGCCGCAGCAGTCCGAGGACGTCGCCGATCGTCATCGGCGCCCTGGACGCCTCCGCGCTCATGGACCTCCCCTCATCGGCGCCGCCCGCCGTCAGCCGTGCTGGGCGTTGCTCAGGAAGACCAGCCGGAACTTGCCGATCTGCACCTCGTCGCCGCCCGCCAGCCCGGCCTGGTCGATGCGCTGCCGGTTCACGTAGGTGCCGTTCAGGCTGCCCACGTCGCGGACGGCGAACGAGCCGCCCTGGCGGGTGAACTCGGCGTGCCGCCGGGAGACGGTGACGTCGTCGAGGAAGATGTCGCTGCCGGGGTGGCGCCCGGCGGAGGTGCGGTCCTTGTCGAGCAGGAAGCGGCTGCCCGCGTTCGGGCCGCGCTTCACGACGAGCAGCGCGGTGCCCGGCGGGAGCGCCTCGACGGCGAACTGGTCGGCCCCGGCCGGTTCGGCCTCGGCCTGCTCGGTGGCGGCCTCCAGGGCCTCGAAGCCGCCGATCGAGATGGTCGAGGTCGACTCGCCGGGCGACTCGCGCGGCGGAGGCGGGGGCGGCAGCGGAGGCTGTCCGGCACGGGCCAGCGGAGTGCCGCAATTCGAGCAGAAACGGGCATCATCCGGGTTGGCGTGACCGCACTGCGTGCAGTAGACGCTCGGCATAGATCGGCTCGGCCTCCTACCATCGGCGCGCCGCGCACCGCCCCCGAGGGGACCGCCCGCGCCGCGCGCATCGTTCTACCAACCCACGCCGGGGACCCGCCCCCGATCACGGTCCGGCTCCCCGCCCGTTCACTCGACGGTTGCCGCAACTTACGCGGGTAGTGCCCGAGGGGTCAACCGGACGGGAGCGCCGACCGTCCAACGCTACCGTCCGCGATGATCGCGGTCCACGCCGCCGCGCGGACCCGGCCCCCCGCCGCTGCGGCGGCGGCCGGGCGGACGGGCCGTTCCCGCACGTCGCGGCCTTCGTGTCCGTCCCTCGTCGTCCGACCGTATCGCGCCCGCGCACCGGTTCGCGCGCCGGACGATCACCGGGGTGACGGTGGTCACGGTCCGGAACCGGCCGGGCGTTTCCCGCGCTACACGGCCCCCTCCACGACGGCGGCCCAGGTGTCGACCAGGTCCCGGGCGGCGGCGGCGTCGGGCGCCTCGGCCCACAGGTGGGTGACGGGCTCGGCCGGGTCGGGCAGGACGAGCGTCCAGCGGTCGCCGTCGACCACGCGGACGCCGTCGGTGGTGTCGATCACCGCGTCGCCCGCCGCCTCCACGACGCGCCGCATGACGCCCCCCTTGGCCGCCCACGGCGTCGGCACCGACCGGCGCAGCAGGTGCGCGGCGGGGATGGCGCCCTCGATGCGCGACAGCGGCCGGCCGGCGCGCGCGACCAGCCCGACGAGGCGCAGGAACGCGGCGAGGCCGTCCACCGACGAGCCGAACTCGGGGACGACGAAGCCGCCGCGCCCGTCCCCGGCGAAGATCACGTCCGGGGCGGCGGCGGCGCGGGTGAGGTCGGGCTGGGCGGTGGTGGTCCAGATCACCTCGACGCCGTGCGCGGCGCAGACGTCGGCGGCGACGCGGGTGGTGGTGACGGGCAGCGCGACCCGGCCGCCGCGCCGCTCGGCGGCGACGAGGTCGAGCAGGACGAGCAGCGCCCGGTCGTCGGGGATGACGGCGCCGTTCTCGTCCACCAGCGAGATCCGCTCGCCGACGGTGTCGAACCGGACGCCGAACGCCGCCCGCGACGACGCGACCAGCTCGCCGAGCCGGGCCAGCCCCGCGGCGCGCTGCTCGGCGGTCTCGGTGGGGGTGATCTCGTCCAGGGCGTTGCCGCGCGTGAGGAACTCCACGCCGACGCGGCCGAGCAGGCTCGGCAGGACGAGCGAGGCCGTCCCGCCCGCGCAGTCCAGGATGATCTTCAGCTCGGCCTCGCGGACGCCGCCGGTGTCGACGCGGTCCAGCAGGTCGCGGGTGTAGGCCTCGGCGGAGCGGGCGGGGTAGGTCAGCTCGGCGATCTCGCCGGGGAACGCCCGCCGGTACTCCTGGCGGCCGAAGACCCGCTCCAGCTTGCGCTGGGCGGCCTGGGACAGGTCGGCGCCGGACGGGTCGAAGAACATGATGTCGACGCTCTGGGAGTCGCCGGGGGTGGTGCGGACGTAGACGCCGCCCGCGCACTCCTCGCGCGCGGCGCGGAACCGGGCGGCGGGCAGGGTGCACGCCTCCAGGTCCTGGACGTTGACCGTCCCGGCGGTGAGCGCGCTGATCACGGCGCGCTTGAGGGTGCGGGCGGCGCGGGAGGCGTCCCGTCCGGTGACGACGGTCGAGCCCTTGCTGAGCGTCGTGGCGTAGGCGCCGGCGAGCCGGACGGCCAGTTCGGGCGTGATGTCGACGTTGACGAGCCCGGACACGCCGCGCGGCCCGAACAGCGTGCGCCGCCCGCGCGACTCCCAGATGACGCTGGTGTTGACGACGGCGCCGGCCTCGATCGTCTTGAACGGGTAGATCTTCACGCCGCCGTGCACGACGGCCTCGGGCTCGATCGTGCACTCGTCCCCGATGATCGCGCCCTCGCCGACGCGGGCGCCCGCCATGAGGTCGGTGCGCTTGCCGACCGCGCAGCCGCGCAGGTCGGCGAACGGCCCGACGAAGACGTTGTCGCCGAGGACGGCGCGGTGGAGCTGCGCGCCCTCGCGGACGACGACGTTGTTGCCGAGCACGGTGAACTTGCGCAGCTCGGCGCCCTTCTCCACCTGGACGTAGTCGCCGATGAACAGCGGGCCGCGCAGCACCGCGCCGGGGTCGATCTCGGCGCCCTCCCCGATCCAGACGCCCGGGGAGGTCTCGAACCCGTCGATGCGGGCGTCGACGAGGCCGGACAGCAGGTCGGCCTGGGCCTTGAGGTAGCTCTCGTGGGTGCCGACGTCCTCCCAGTAGCAGTCGGCGACGTACCCGAACAGCGGCGCGCCCTCGGCGAGGAGGCGGGGGAAGACGTCGCCGGACCAGTCCACGGGCCGTCCGGTCGCGACGTGGTCGAGGACCTCGGGCTCCATGACGTAGATGCCGGTGTTGACGGTGTCGGAGAACACCTGGCCCCACGTGGGCTTCTCCAGGAACCGCTGGATGCGCCCCCGCTCGTCGGCGATGACGATGCCGAACTCCAGCGGGTTCGGGACGCGCTTGAGGCCGATCGTGACGAGCGCGCCGTTCTCCCGGTGGAAGCGGACCATGTCGGTGAGGTCGAGGTCGGTGAGCGCGTCCCCGGAGATGACGACGAACCGGTCGTCGCGCAGCGCGGCCTCGGCGTTCTTGACGCTCCCGGCGGTGCCGAGCGGGACCTCCTCGGTCGCGTAGCTGAGCGTCATGCCGAGTTCGGAGCCGTCGCCGAAGTAGTCGCGGATCAGCGAGGCGAGGAACTGGACGGTGACGACGGTCTCGTCGAAGCCGTGCCGCTTCAGCAGCCGCAGCACGTGCTCCATGATCGGACGGTTGAGGAGGGGCAGCAGGGGCTTGGGCTGGTTGGCGGTCATGGGACGCAGCCGCGTCCCCTCTCCGCCCGCCATCACGACGGCCTTCATCGGGGGTTCGGGGCTCCCTTCGGGTCGCCGCCGGGCGCGGTGCCCGGCTCGGGTGGGGAGCCGGCGCGGGCGTCGCGCACGAGGCGCCGCGTCTGCTCCCAGTACAGCAGGGCCGCCCACCAGTACAGCCCGGTGCCCCAGCCGGCGAACGCCCAGCCCGCGACCTTCGCGGCGGTCGCGGCGGCGCCGTGGTGGTCACCGAGCAGCAGCAGCGGGAAGGCGTACAGCAGGCACATCGTGCCCGCCTTCCCGACGAAGTGGACGGGCAGCGCGCCCTGGTAGCCGAGCCGCCGCAGGATCGGCGCGATCGGGACGATCGCGACCTCCCGCGCGACGAGCGCGACCACCAGCCACAGCGGGACGACGTCGCGGACGGTCAGCCCGACGAGCGTCGCGAGGATGTAGAGCCGGTCGGCGGCGGGGTCGAGCAGGGTCCCGAGCCTGCTGGTCTGGTTCAGCGCCCGCGCGAGGCGGCCGTCGAGCCAGTCCGACAGGCCCGCCAAGACGAGGACGCCGAGCGCCCAGCCGTCGCGTTCGGCCAGGACGAGCCAGAGGAACAGCGGGACGCCGAGCAGCCGGGCGAAGCTCAGCAGGTTCGGGACGGTCAGGACCCTGTTCTCCGCGGGGGACGGTACTCGTCCGCGATCGCGCGCCGCGCCGTCGTTGCCGCCGTCGTCCGTGCCCACCAGGCCGCGCTCCGATCCGTCCCCTGTCCCCGACGAGCCCGACCCTACCGGGCGGTTCGGCGGGCGTCCCAGGGGCGTCGCGGCCCTAGCATGACCTGGACCGATACATCGTCGTCGCGTCCCTGCGGAGGCCGCCGTGACCGTCCCCGTCCCGAAGGCGGAGCTGCACCTGCACATCGAGGGGACGCTGGAGCCGGAGGCGGCGCTGGCCTGCGCGGCGCGCAACGGCGTGGAGCTGCCGTTCGCGTCGGCGGACGCGCTGCGCGCCGCGTACTCCTTCACCGACCTGGCGTCGTTCCTGGACCTCTACTACGCGCTCATGGCGGTGCTGCGCACCGAACGGGACTTCACCGAGCTGGCCGACGCGTACCTGGCGCGGGCGGCGGCGCAGGGCGTCCGGCACGCGGAGATCTTCTTCGACCCGCAGGCGCACCTGGCGCGCGGTGTGGCGTTGGCCACGGTGCTGGACGGGCTCGGCGCGGCGCTGGCGGCGGCGCCCGCGCGGCACGGGATCACGACGCGGCTCATCATGTGCTTCCTGCGGGACCGTCCCGCCGCCGAGGCGCTGGAGGTGTTCGAGGCGGCGCGGCCGTGGTTCGGGACGCTCGTCACCGGCGTCGGGCTGGACTCCGCCGAGGTCGGCAACCCGCCCGCGCCGTTCGCCGAGGTGTTCGGGCGGGCGCGGGATGCGGGGCTGCGCCGCGTCGCGCACGCGGGCGAGGAGGGGCCGCCGGCGTACGTGCGGGAGGTCCTGGACGTCCTCGGCGCCGAGCGCGTCGACCACGGCATCCGGTCGCTGGAGGACCCGGAGCTGGTGGCGCGGCTGGTGCGCGAGCGGGTGCCGCTGACGGTGTGCCCGCTGTCGAACGTCCGGCTGCGCTGCGTCCCGGACCTGGCGGCGCACCCACTGCCCCGGATGCTGGACGCGGGTCTGCTCGTCACCGTGAACTCCGACGACCCGTCTTATTTCGGCGGATACATCGAGGACAACTACGCGGCGCTCGGGCTGGACGACGAGACGTCGCGCCTGCTCGCGGCCAACTCGTTCCGCGCGGCGTTCCTGCCCGAGGACGAGCGGGCGGCGCATC
The DNA here is from genome assembly GCF_002911665.1 of Actinomadura rubteroloni. Taxonomy (NCBI): domain Bacteria; kingdom Bacillati; phylum Actinomycetota; class Actinomycetes; order Streptosporangiales; family Thermomonosporaceae; genus Actinomadura; species Actinomadura rubteroloni. The sequence goes on along the minus strand of NZ_MTBP01000005.1, from coordinate 101,074 downwards.
TGCGGGCCGTCGCCGCGCACCGCTTCGGCTGACCGCCCATAACCCGGACGGGCCGGTTGCGGCAACCGGGGGCGCTGCGGTTACGGTCGTGGGCGACAGATCGCGGGGGCCCGGCGAACCGGGCTGAGATAGCGGCTGAGACGGCCGCTGACCGCTCGAACCTGACCGGGTAATGCCGGCGTAGGGAGAGATCGGGTCGTGACGAACGACAACGAGTCAAACACGTCCGCCAAGCCGCCCGCCCGCAAGACGTATCTGCAGGGGTCCCGTCCCGACCTGCGGGTGCCGATGCGGGAGGTGCCGTTGAGCGACGGCAGCGCGGTGGTGCTGTACGACACGTCCGGGCCGTACACCGATCCGTCGTTCGAGGCGGATCCGCGGCGGGGCCTCCCGCCGCTGCGGGCGGAGTGGATCGAGGAACGCGGGGACACCGAGGAGTACACGGGCCGGACGGTCCGGCCGGAGGACGACGGGCGCCGTCCCGGGCGGGACGCGGACGCGACGGCGTTCCCGGCCCGCCGGCCGCGCCGGGCGGCGGGCGGCGCGGTCACGCAGCGCGCCTACGCCCGGCGCGGGATCGTGACGCCGGAGATGGAGTACGTGGCGCTGCGCGAGGGCGTCGAGCCGGAGTTCGTCCGGGACGAACTGGCGGCCGGGCGCGCGGTGCTTCCCGCCAACGTCAACCATCCGGAGATCGAGCCGATGATCATCGGCCGGAACTTCCTGGTGAAGGTGAACGCCAACATCGGGACGTCGGCGGTCGCGTCGTCGGTCGAGGACGAGGTCGCCAAGATGACGTGGGCGACGCGGTGGGGCGCCGACACGGTGATGGACCTGTCCACCGGCCGCGACATCCACACGACGCGGGAGTGGATCCTGCGCAACTCGCCGGTCCCGATCGGGACCGTCCCGCTCTACCAGGCGCTGGAGAAGGCGGGCGGCGACCCGGCGGCGCTGACCTGGGAGCTGTTCCGCGACACGGTCGTCGAGCAGGCCGAGCAGGGCGTGGACTACATGACGATCCACGCGGCGGTGCTGCTCGCGCACGTCCCGCTGACGGCGCGCCGGACGACCGGGATCGTCTCGCGCGGCGGGTCGATCATGGCGGCGTGGTGCCTGGCGCACCATGAGGAGAACTTCCTCTACACGCACTTCCGCGAGCTGTGCGAGATCTTCGCGGCGTACGACATCACCTGGTCGCTCGGGGACGGGCTGCGGCCGGGGTCGATCGCCGACGCCAACGACGAGGCGCAGTTCGCCGAGCTGCGCACGCAGGGCGAGCTGACGGCGATCGCGGCCGAGTACGACACGCAGGTGATGAACGAGGGTCCCGGGCACGTCCCGATGAACAAGATCAAGGAGAACGTCGACCTCCAGCGGGAGTGGTGCGCGGACGCGCCGTTCTACACGCTCGGCCCGCTGACCACCGACATCGCGCCGGGCTACGACCACATCACCTCGGCGATCGGCGCCGCGATGATCGGCTGGTACGGCACCGCGATGCTCTGCTACGTCACGCCGAAGGAGCACCTCGGGCTGCCCGACCGCGACGACGTGAAGGCGGGCGTGATCGCCTACAAGATCGCCGCGCACGCCGCCGACGTCGCCAAGGGCCACCCGGGCGCGCAGGCGTGGGACGACGCGCTGTCGCGGGCGCGGTTCGACTTCCGGTGGGAGGACCAGTTCGACCTGTCGCTGGACCCCGACACCGCGCGGGCCTTCCACGACGCGACGCTGCCCGCCCCGGCGGCGAAGTCCGCGCACTTCTGCTCGATGTGCGGGCCGCACTTCTGCTCCATGAAGATCACCCGCGACGTGCGGCGGTTCGCCGACGAGCGCGGGCTCGACCCCGAGGCGGCCCTGGCCGAGGGGATGAAGGAGAAGGCGGCCGAGTTCCGGTCGGCGGGCGGGCGGCTGCACCTGCCCGTCGCCGAGGCGTGAATCCGGGGGGGGGCCGGGCGTCGCGCCCGGCCCCCCGGTGCCCGGTCAGCGGTTCCAGGCCCAGAACGCGGCGGCGGCCAGCGCGGTCGCCGCGCCGCCGAACAGCGTGCGGACGTGGTTCCAGGCCGTCCAGCGGCCGGAGTAGCGGTCCCATTCGCGGGCGGCGTCGGCGACCGGGGCGTGCAGCCGGGCCAGCGCGTCGTTCATCGGCACGTTGACGGCGACCGTCGGCAGGAACACTCCGGCCACGTAGACGGCCGCCGACGCGAAGAACAGCAGCGCGGCCGTCTTGCGGTCCATCGACCACAGGACGGCCCCGGCCGCGGCGGCGGCGACCGGCGCCAGCATGAACGCGGCGAGGAACAGCGGGTTCTGGATGCGCTGGTTGATCCCCTGCATCGCGGTGATCGCCGCCGCGCCCGGGGACGCGCCCAGGCCCGGCATGACGCCGACCGAGAATCCGAAGAACGTCCCCGCCATCGCGGCGGACATGAGCAGCGCCAGGGCGCCGGGGAGCGCGGCGAGTGCCGTGCGCATGGCGGTCCCCTTCCCCCGGCCGTCGGGCCGGAACGTCGGACGGGCCCGAACGCCCGCCGTGTTCCTCCAGTCCACCGCCCGGACGCGGAAAGTCCCATCGCCGGGACGCGCGTGGGCATACGCGAGCGTCCACGGCTACCGTGAGGCCCATGGACGCGACGGCCACCGTGGACGAGCCGGGCACCGACGCGCTCGCCGACCTCCTCGACGGCCCGCGCGCCCGTGGAGCGTTCCTGCTGCGGGCGACGTTCACGCCGCCGTGGTCGGTGCTCGTCCGCGACCGCGCGCCGCTCACGCTGATGGCGCTGACGCACGGCGAGGCGTGGCTGACCGGCTCCGACGGCGCGGCGCTGCGGCTGCGGCCCGGGGACGTCGCGATCGCGCGCGGCCCCGACGCCTACACCGTCGGCGGCGACCCGGCGACGCCCGTCCAGGCGGTCATCCACCCGGGGCAGCGCTGCACGACGCCGGACGGCGAGTCCCTCACCGAGCGGATGACGTTCGGGTTCCGCGCCTGGGGCAACGACCCGGACGGCTCGACCGTGCTGCTCATCGGCACCTACGGGCTGCGCGGCGCGGTCACCGGGCGGCTGCTCGCCGCGCTGCCGCCGCTGCTCGTCCTGCCCGGCGACGCCGCGGGCGCGTTCGCGGCGCCGCTCGCCGCGCTGCTTGACGCCGAGATCCGCCGGGACGAACCGGGCCAGGACGTCGTCCTGGACCGGCTGCTGGACGTCGTCCTCATCGCGGTGCTGCGCGCCTGGTTCGCCCGGCCCGGCGCCGCGCCCCCCGGCTGGTACCGGGCGCACGGCGACCCGGTGGTCGGCCCGGCGCTGCGGCTGCTGCACGCCGACCCGTCCCGGCCCTGGACGGTCGCCGAACTGGCGGCGCGGGCCGGTGCCTCGCGCGCCGCGTTCGCCCGCCGGTTCGCCGGGCTCGTCGGCGAGCCGCCGATGGCGTACCTGACGGGGCTGCGGCTCGCGCAGGCGGCGGACCTGCTGCGCGAGACCGACGCGACGCTGGAGGCGGTGGCGCGGCGCGTGGGCTACGGGACGCCGTTCGCGCTGAGCACCGCGTTCAAACGCGCGCACGGCGTCAGCCCGCAGGAGTACCGGACGGGTTCCGTCCCCGATTAACGGCGGCGGAATTGGGGCTTTATCTCCGCGACCCGCGCCGGTTTCGTGCGCGTCACGCAATTCTCACCGGCCGGAATGGGTGCACCGGGAACCGGTGCGGCGAGTTCGGCGTTTCGCTTCATGAGTTCCCGATCGTCATGACATGATGCGGGGCACATTCGGACCCATGCCAAGGAGCGATATGACCACCAAGCCGACCGAGGACGACCTTCTCGCCGTGTTCTCGCGCGCGGACCTCGGCGGTGACGAAAAGCTCGATCTGATGGAGTTCTCCCTGGTCCTGGACTTGCTGGGACTGTCCTGGAACAAGGCCCAGGTGCAACACCGGTTCGAGCTGGCCGACTTCGACCGTGACGGTTTCATCTCCTTTGCAGAGTTCGGCGAACTGCTGCGCACGCAGGGCTGGACGACGCAGGGCGCGGCCGCCGCGCACGGCTGACCACCGCCGCCGGGCCGGCCCGCGCCGCCGGCCCGGTTCGCGCGTTCCCGCAGTCGCGGGGGCGTTTCAGACGGCGCGTCCGCGCAGCGCGCGGTAGCGGCGGACGAGCGCGGCCGTGGACGGGTCGGGCAGTTCCGCCGGGGGCGCGTCGGACGTCAGCGCGGGCACGAGGTCGTTGGCCATGACCTTGCCGAGTTCGACGCCCCACTGGTCGAAGGAGTCGATCCCCCAGATCACGCCCTCCACGAACACGACGTGCTCGTACAGCGCGACGAGCTGCCCGAGGGTCGCGGGCGTCAGCTTCGGGGCGAGGATCGTGGTGGACGGCCGGTTCCCCGGCATGACCTTGTGCGGGACGATCGCGGCGGGCGTCCCCTCGGCGGCGATCTCGGCGGCGGTCTTCCCGAACGCCAGCGCGGACGTCTGGGCCAGCAGGTTCGCGGTGAGCAGGTCGTGCATGCCGGGGCCGCCGGCCGCCGCGTCCTCGAACGGCTCGGCGAACCCGATGAAGTCGGCCGGGACGAGCCGGGTCCCCTGGTGCAGGAGCTGGTAGAAGGCGTGCTGGCCGTTGGTGCCCGGCTCGCCCCAGAAGATCTCCCCGGTGGCCGCCGCGACGGGCGTGCCGTCCGCGCGGACGGACTTGCCGTTGGATTCCATCGTGAGCTGCTGGAGGTAGGCGGGGAACCGCGCGAGGCGCTGGCTGTAGGGCAGGACGGCGCGGGTCTCGGCGCCGAAGAAGTCGTTGTACCAGACGCCGAGCAGGCCCAGCACGACCGGCGCGTTGACCTCGAACGGCGCGGTGCGGAAGTGCTCGTCGATCGTGTGGAACCCGGCGAGCATCTCCCGGAACCGCTCGCCGCCGATGGCGATCATCAGGGAGAGGCCGATGGCGCCGTCGAAGGAGTAGCGTCCGCCGACCCAGTCCCAGAAGCCGAACATGTTGCCGGTGTCGATGCCGAAGTCGGCGACGCGGTCGGCGTTGGTGGACACGGCGACGAAGTGCCGCGCGACGGCCTTCTCGTCGCCGAGGCGTCCGACGAGCCAGTCGCGGGCGACGCGGGCGTTGGTGAGGGTCTCCAGCGTCCCGAACGTCTTGGAGCTGACGACGAACAGCGTCCGCGCCGGGTCGGCCTCGGCGAGGACGCCGGTGATGTCGGCCGGGTCCACGTTGGAGACGAACCGGGCCGCGATGCGCTCGCCGGGCCGTCCGGGCAGGTCGGCGTAGTCGCGCAGCGCCTCGTAGGCCATCGCGGGGCCGAGGTCGGAGCCGCCGATGCCGATGTTGACGACCGTCGTGATCGTCTCGCCGGTGTGGCCGCGCCACTCCCCCGACCGGACGCGTTCGCTGAACACGGCCATCCGGTCCAGGACGGCGTGGACGTCGCCCGCCACGTCCTGGCCGTCCACCGTCAGCGCCGACCCGGGCGGGAGGCGCAGCGCGGTGTGCAGGACGGCGCGGTCCTCGCTGACGTTGACGTGCGCGCCGCTGAACATCGCCTCGATGCGGTCGCGCAGCCCGGCGCGGTCGGCCAGCAGGGTCAGCAGCCGCAGGGTCTCGGCGGTGGCGCGGTGCTTGGAGCAGTCGAGCGCGAGGTCGCCCGCGGTGATCGTCATGGCTTCGGCCCGGCCCGGATCGGCGGCGAACAGCTCCCGCAGGCTCGTGCCGGCGATCTCGTCGTGGTGCGCGGCCAGGGCGGACCATTCCGCCGAGCCGGTGATGTCAGCCATCGTCCCCTCTTCTCTCGCCCTACCGGACGGGACCACCGTCCTGCCCACCCCAGGTGATCATATTCGCGGGCCGCGCGGCGGGGTTTCCGCGCGGCGCGGCCGGGGACGTAGGGGCGAGGGGGGACGCGCATGGACGCCGAATGGCTGTGGGCGGGCTGCTACACCGGGGACCAGGGCGACGGGGACGGCGTCTACCTGCTGCGTCGCCGTGGCGACGGCACGCTGGAGGACCCCGTGCTGACGGCGGGCGCGCAGAACCCGTCGTGGCTGGCCGTCCATCCGCGCCACACGGTGCTGTACGCGGTCGGCGAGAACGATCCGGGCGCGGTGTCGGTCTATGTCGAGGAGACCGACGGGCTGCTGCTGGCGGGGACCCGCGAGCTGCCCGCCGAGCCGTGCCATCTGGCCGTGGCGCCGGACGGGCGCACGCTGCTCGCGGCCTGCTACGCCGGCGGGGCCGTCGCGGCGATCCCGCTGGCGCCCGACGGCACGTTCGCCGGGGACCCCGACATCGCGGTCTGCTCGGGTTCCGGCCCGAAGACCGACCGGCAGGACGGCGCGCATCCGCACTCCGTCGCGTGGGCGCCCGACGGGACCGTCCTCGCGGCCGACCTCGGCGCCGACGTGCTCCGCGCGTTCCGCGCCGACGGCGGCCGGCTGCTGCCGGTGGGCGAGGCGCGGGTGCCCGCCGGGTACGGGCCGCGCCACCTGGCCGTCCACCCGGCCGGGTTCGTGTACGTGATCTGCGAGCTGGAGCCCCGGCTGCTCGTGCTGACGCCCCGCGCGTCCTACGCCGACCTCGCGGTCACGGCCGAGTCGCCCGCCACCGCCGCCGACCCGGGCGCGGACGCGCTCGGGTCGGGCATCGCGCTCGGCGCCGACGGGACGTTCGCCTACACGACGACGCGCGGCCCCGACGTCCTCACCGCGCACCGGGTCGCCGACGGCGGCGCCGTCCTCGCGCCCGTGGCCGACGTGCCGACGGGCGGCTCCTGGCCCCGCGACCTCCATGTCGACGACCCGTGGGTGCACGTCGCCAACGAGCGCGGCGGCGGGGTGACGACGTTCCGGCTCGGCGCGGACGGCGTCCCGGTCCCCAAGGGCACGGCGGCGGCCGTCCCGACGCCCGTCTGCCTCGTCGGCGCGCCGGGTTTCTCCTAGCCCGCCCCGGGCAGGGCCTCCCCGTTCGCACAACGGACAGGGGGAACGCGATCATGGCCATCGCCACCGCCGACCCGGCCACCGGGCACGTGGAGAAGACCTTCGACGCGATGTCGGAGCAGGAGATCGACCGGGCGCTGGACCGCGCCGCGACGGCGTTCCGCGCCTACCGGCGGACGTCGTTCGCCGACCGGGAGCGCTGGATGAACGCCGCCGCCGAACTGCTGGACGCGCGGGCCGACCACATCGCCGCGATCATGACGACGGAGATGGGCAAGACGCTCAAGGCCGCCCGCGCCGAGGCGCACAAGTGCGCGGCGGCGCTGCGGTACTACGCCGCGCACGCCGAGGGGTTCCTCGCCGACCGGGAGGCCGACGCGCCCGCCGTGGGGGCGCGGCGCGCGTTCGTCCGGTACGAGCCGCTCGGGCCCGTGCTGGCCGTCATGCCGTGGAACTTCCCGCTCTGGCAGGTGATCCGGTTCGCGGCGCCGTCGCTGATGGCGGGGAACGTCGGGCTGCTCAAGCACGCGTCGAACGTCCCGCAGACGGCGCTGTTCCTGGAGGACCTGTTCCTGCGCGCCGGGTTCCCCGAGGGCGTGTTCCAGACGCTGCTGGTGGAGTCGTCGGCCGTGGACCGGATCGTCCGTGACCCGCGCGTGCGCGCCGCGACGCTGACCGGCAGCGAGCGCGCGGGCCGGGCCGTCGCGAGCGCCGCCGCCGACGAGGTCAAGCCGGCCGTGCTGGAACTCGGCGGCAGCGACCCGTTCATCGTCATGCCGTCGGCGGACGTCGAGCGCGCCGCCGGGGTCGCCGCCGTGTCCCGCTGCCTCAACAACGGGCAGAGCTGCATCTCGGCGAAGCGGTTCATCGTCGCCGAGGACGTCGCGGACGAGTTCCAGGAGGCGTTCGTCGCGGAGATGTCGGCGCAGCGCGTCGGCGACCCGCGCGACCCGGAGACCGACGTCGGCCCGCTGGTGGACGAGAAGGCCCGCGCGGGCGTGGAGGCCCTGGTCGCCGACGCCGTCGAGCGGGGCGCGACCGTGCTGTGCGGCGGGACGCGCCCGGACGGGCCCGGCTGGTACTACCCGCCGACCGTCGTCGCGGACGTGACGCCCGACATGCGGATGTTCCACGAAGAGGTGTTCGCGCCCGTCGCATCGCTGTTCCGCGTCGCGGACGCCGACGCCGCCATCGACCTCGCCAACGCCACCGGATTCGGCCTCGGCTCGAACGTGTGGACCGGGGACGCCGCCGAACGCGACCGGTTCGTCCGGGAGCTGGAGGCGGGCCAGGTGTTCGTCAACGGGATGACGACGTCCTACCCCGAGCTGCCGTTCGGCGGCGTGAAGCGGTCCGGGTACGGGCGGGAGCTGTCCGATCCGGGGATCCACGCGTTCTGCAACGCCAAGACCGTCTGGATCGGCTGAGCCCCCGCGCCGCTCAGCCCTGCTCGGCGATCTTCTTGCGGACCTCGTCCATGTCGAGGGCCTTGGCCTGCTCGATGAGGTCTTCGAGGGCCTGCTCGGGCAGCGCGCCCGGCTCGGCGTACAGGACGACCTTGTCGCGGACGATCAGCAGCGTCGGGATCGAGCTGATCTCGAACGCGGCCGACAGCTCCGGCTCGGCCTCGGTGTCGACCTTGGCGAACGTCACGTCCGGGTGCTTGTCGGAGACGCGGTCGTACACCGGCGCGAACGCCCGGCACGGCCCGCACCAGGACGCCCAGAAGTCGACGAGGACCATGCCGTCGTCCAGGGTCGCGTCGAAGGTGTCCCGGGTCAGCTCCACGGTGGCCATCACGGCCTCCTCTCGTCGGTGGACGCTCACCGTGTTCAACCGGGCCGGGCGGGACGGCATTCCGCGGCCGTCCCGCCCGGCCGGGGTCACCAGGCGAACGCCTCCGGCGCGGGGCCGGGGCCGGGGAAGATCTCGTCCAGCGCGGCGAGGAACTCCGGGGACAGCTCCAGGTCCACCGCGCGCAGGCCCGACTCGAACTGCCCGATCGTGCGCGGCCCGACGATCGGCCCGGTCACACCCGGGCGCGACAGCAGCCACGCCAGCCCGACCTCGCCGGGGTCGTGCCCGTGGTCGGCGCACAGCGCCTCGTACCGCTCGACGCGGTCGAGCGTCGCCGGGTCGTCCAGGGCGTCCACGGCCCGGCCGGACGCCGACCGGCCCGCCGCGCCCTCGGCCCGCTTGCGCAGCACGCCGCCGAGGACGCCGCCGTGCAGCGGCGACCACGGGATGACGCCGAGCCCGTACTCTTGCGCGGCCGGGATCACCTCCATCTCCGCGCGCCGCTCGGCCAGGTTGTAGAGGCACTGCTCGCTGACCAGGCCGAGCGACCCGCGCCGCGCGGCGGTCTCGTTGGCCCGCGCGATGCCCCAGCCGGGGAAGTTGGACGATCCGGCGTACAGCACCTTGCCCTGCTGGACGAGGACGTCGATCGCCTGCCAGATCTCGTCCCACGGCGTCGTGCGGTCGATGTGGTGGAACTGGTACAGGTCGATGCGGTCGGTGCCGAGCCGCTTCAGCGACGCCTCGGCGGCCCGGCGGATGTGCAGCGCCGACAGCCGTCCGTCGTTCGGCCACGGCGACTTGTCGTCGCCCATGTCGCCGTAGACCTTGGTCGCGAGGACGGTCTTGTCGCGCCGTCCGCCGCCCTGCGCGAACCAGGTCCCGATGATCTCCTCGGTGCGGCCCTTGTTCTCCCCCCAGCCGTACACGTTGGCGGTGTCGAAGAAGTTCACGCCCGCGTCGAGCGCCGCGTCCATGATCTTGTGGCTGTCCGCCTCGTGGGTCACGGGGCCGAAGTTCATGGTGCCGAGCACGAGCCGGCTGACCTTCAGCCCCGTGCGTCCCAGTCGTGTGTACTTCATGGGGGCCAGTCGATCACCTGGAGCGCGCTCCAGGTCAAGCGGGGCAGGCTCCGCGCAGGGCGAACCCGAGGAACTGGGTGACCTCGCCCTTGTCGAAGTTGTCGTCGGACCCGGCGATCAGCGTGCACTCGCCGGTCGCCAGCCGCGGCCCCCACGCCAGCGACTCCAGGTTCTGCGCGGGCCTGCTGACGTTCGTCAGGTCCGCGACGAGCCGCTTGCTCACCGGGCGGTACGGCGCGCGGTCGCGCAGCGAGGTCCGCGCGAGGACGTTGGACGCGCCCCGCACGTCGAACGCGTACAGCTTCGTCCGGTAGCCGACGCCCTCGATCCACGACCGCTCCAGCGCCAGGTAGCGGTGCCCGTCGATCGGCAGGATCTCCGACACGCCGCTGTCGCTCTGGCCGTCGGCCGGGACGGGACGCGCGGGCAGCCGGTCGATCGGGTAGGCGTACTGCCCGCGGACGCGGCCCGAGCGGTCCCAGACGGTGAGCCGGGCGGACGCGCCGTGCTCGGGCGACGGCGGCGCGCCGTCCTCGTAGCGGGGGCCTTCCAGCATCGCGCTGATGGTGTGCCTGGTGACGGCCACGCCCTCGAACCCGGCGTTGCGGCGCGGCCCCTGCTCGGCCGCCGTGAGCCGCGCGTTCGCGGGCAGCGTCAGCGCTCCGGCGTAGCGTCCGTGCACGTCCGCGAACTGCACGGACGCGGGCGCGAGCGGGACGTCGTGCGTCGCGTCCGGACGGTCGCCCTCGTTGCCCCACACCAGCCGCCGCGTCACCGGGTCGAACCGGATCGACTCGGGGTCCACCGAGCGCGGCTTGCCGTACCCGGGGTACGGGCCGCCCTCGGGCTTGGCGAACGTGTGGACGCCCGTGAGGGTCACCGCGCCGAGCCGGCCCGTCCGCCGGTCGATGGGGAACGTCGCGGTGTAGAACCGCGCGGGCTCGTAGCGCCAGCGGTCGTCGGAGACCAGGTACCAGGTGCCGGTGCGCGGGTCGCGGTCGACGCCGGAGAACCCCCCGACCGTCGTGTTGCGGAACTTCGCCAGGTGCGGCAGCCGCCGCTCGCCGAGGAACCGCGTGATCCTTGGCGCCTGCGCCGCCTCGGCCCGCGGCGCCACCGCGGCCAGCCCCGCGGCGGACACCGCGACCGCCACGGCCGCCGCCGTCGTCCCTCGCCTCATGTCGACCCTCCGATTCAGTCCGTCCGGGCAACCCCGGATCGCTACGGAAGGTCATCACGTACTCACGCGTAGTACAAGCGGTTTCTGGCGCCTCGGTCGGAGACCCGGCGTTTCGTCAGTCGTCCTCGACCCAGTCCAGGGTGCGTTCGACCGCTTTGCGCCAGCCCGCGTAGCCCCGCGCGCGGCGGTCGTCGTCCCAGGACGGCTCCCAGCGCCGGTCCTCGGCCCAGTTGCGGCGCAGCTCGTCGGTGCCGCGCCAGAACCCGGTCGCGAGCCCGGCGGCGTAGGCGGCGCCGAGCGCGGTGGTCTCGGCGACGACCGGGCGCGACACCGGGACGCCGAGCACGTCCGCCTGCGTCTGCATGCACAGCGCGTTGGCGGTGACGCCGCCGTCGACCTTGAGGACGTCCAGCGCCACGCCCGAGTCCGCGCGCATCGCCTCCACGACGTCGCGGGACTGGTAGCAGATCGCCTCCAGCGTCGCGCGGGCCAGGTGCGCGGAGGTGTGGAACCGCGACAGCCCGACGACCGCGCCCCGCGCGTCGCTGCGCCAGTACGGCGCGAACAGCCCGGAGAACGCGGGGACGAAGTAGGCGCCGCCGCTGTCGGGGACCGTCGCGGCCAGCGCCTCGCTCTGCGCGGCGTCGTCGATGACGCCGAGCTGGTCGCGCAGCCACTGCACGGCCGAGCCGGTGACGGCGATGGACCCCTCCAGCGCGTACACCGGGGGCTCGTCGCCGAACCGGTAGCAGACGGTCGTCACCATCCCCGCCTCGGACCGGACGGGCTCGGTGCCGGTGTTCAGCAGCAGGAAGTTGCCGGTGCCGTAGGTGTTCTTGGCCTCCCCGGGCGCGAAGCAGACCTGGCCGACCATCGCGGCCTGCTGGTCGCCGAGCGCGGCGGTGAGCGGCACCTCCCCGCCGAACGGGCCGCCTGGCCGGGTCGTGCCGTAGGGCTCGGCGGACGACGACGGGCGGATCCGCGGGAGCATCGCGCGGGGCACGCCGAAGAAGGAGAGCAGCTCGTCGTCCCAGTCGAGCGTCTCCAGGTCCATCAGCATCGTGCGGCTGGCGTTGGTGGCATCGGTGACATGGACGCCGCCGTCCGGGCCGCCGGTGAGGGTCCACAGCAGCCAGGAGTCGACCGTCCCGAACAGCGCGTCGCCGCGCTCGGCGGCGGCGCGGGCGCCGTCGGCGTTCTCCAGGATCCACTGGAGCTTTCCGGCGGCGAAGTAGGTCGCGGGCGGGAGCCCGGCGCGGCGCCGGACGACGTCGCCGCGCCCGTCGCGCTCCAGCGCGGACACGATGCGGCGGGTGCGGGTGTCCTGCCAGACGAGCGCGTTGCCGAAGGGCCGTCCGGTGCGGCGGTCCCAGACGATCGTGGTCTCGCGCTGGTTGGCGATGCCGACCGAGTCCAGATCGGCGGCGGTGAGGCCCGCGCGCTCCAGCGCCCCCGCGACGACGTCGCCGGCCCGGTCGCGGATCTCGGCCGGATCGTGTTCGACCCATCCGTCGCGGGGCAGGATCTGCTGGTGTTCGAGCTGGTGGCGGGCGACCTCCGCGCCGCCCCGGTCGAAGATCATGAAACGGGTGCTCGTCGTACCCTGGTCGAGTGCTCCCACGAAGTCGGCCATGAGGGGGGCGGGCTCCTTCCCGGCGGCGGGTTCCGGGAGAACCTATCCCGGCGGGGGACGATCCGGGCGAGCACCCCGACTCACCCCACAGGGAGAGTTAGGCTTACCTAACAACATCTCTGCATCGGAGGACCCATGGCGACGGAGCGCAAGGGCCCGTCCGTGAGCACCGCCACGGTGCTGCGGACGCGCCAGCTCACCCCCCACATGATCCGGGTCGTCCTCGGCGGCCCCGGGCTCGCGGACTTCGGCGCGGGCGAGTACACCGACCACTACGTCAAGCTCCTGTTCCCCCAGCCCGGCGTGCGGTATCCCGAGCCGTTCGACATCGCCGCCGTCCGCGCGGAGTACCCGCGCGACCAGTGGCCCGTGACGCGGACGTACACCGTCCGGTCCTACGACCGGGACGCGGGCGAGCTGACCCTCGACTTCGTGTACCACGGCGACACCGGCCTGGCCGGGCCGTGGGCGAAGGCGGCGCGGCCCGGCGACGAGATCCTGTTCCTCGGCCCCGGCGGCGCCTACGCCCCCGACCCGGACGCGGACTGGCACCTGCTCGCGGGCGACGAGAGCGCCCTGCCCGCCATCGCGGCGGCGCTGGAGCGGATCGGCGACGGCGTGCCCGTCCGGGCGTTCGTCGAGGTGGCGGACGCGGCGGAGCGCCAGGACATCAAGGTTCCCGGCGGCGCCGAGCTGACCTGGCTGGAGCGCTCCGGGCGGCCGGTGGGCGAGGCCCTGGTCGCGGCCGTGCGGGCGCTTGAGTTCCCGGCCGGGACGGTCCACGCGTTCGTCCACGGCGAGGCCGGGTTCGTCCGGGACCTGCGGCGGTACCTGCGCGTCGAGCGCGGGATCCCCCTGGACCGGCTGTCCATCTCGGGCTACTGGCGGACCGGCCGGGACGAGGACGGCTGGCAGTCGTCCAAGCGCGAGTGGAACCGGCAGGTCGAGGAGGAGGAGGCCCGCGCGCTCGGCTGACCGCGCGGCACGGCGGGCGGGGCGGTCAGGCCCCGGCCGCGTCCGGCTCGTCGGCGTCGTCGTCGGCGAAGCCGGGCAGCCAGCGCAGCGCCTCGGCCCGGAACGCGCCCTCGGCCTCCAGCTGGCACAGCACGCCGCCGCACGCGGCGAGGGCGCGGCTCACCGCCAGGTACTCCGGCGGCAGCCGCAGGTGCCGCGCGAGCCCGCCGGGACGCAGGTCGCCGGCCATGCCGAGGCCCCGCGCGGCCTGCGCCCGCATCCACGCGCGGGTGTAGCGGAAGGTGTCGGTCGTGAACGGCTCGACGTGCGGCGCGACGAGTTCGGCGACGCGCTCGACGTCCACGTCGGCCGCGGCGTCCAGGAACCCCTCGGCGCGCAGCGCGTCCGCCATCGCCTCGGGGTCGCCGAGCGTCCCGATGCGCAGCAGCCGCCCGATCGACCGCTGGAGGCGGGCCGGGACGCGGGCGGCGCCGCCGAAGTCCAGGACGCCGAGCCGCCCGTCGGGCATGAGCCGGAAGTTGCCCGGATGCGGGTCGATGTGGATGCGCTCGCAGCGCGCCGGACCCGACAGCAGGAAGCGGAACAGCAGCAGCCCGGCGCGGTCGCGCTCCTCCTGCGTGCCGTCGGCGATCACGCGGGCGAGCGGCGTGCCCTCGATCCACTCGGTGACCAGGACGTTCCCGGCCTGCGCGACGACGGCGGGCACGAGCACGTCCGGGTCCCCCGCGTACGCGGCGCGGAACGCCTTCTGCGCGCGCGCCTCGTCCACGTAGTCGAGTTCCTTCTCCAGCCGCCGCCGCAGGTCGGCGATCACCGGCTTCATCTCGACGCCGGGGAACAGCGGCGCGGCGAACCGGCTGAGCCGGGCGAGCTGCTTGAAGTCGTTCATCAGCGCCTCGTCGGCGCCGGGGTACTGCACCTTGACGGCGACCTCGCGGCCGTCGTGCCAGACGGCCCGGTGGACCTGCCCGATCGACGCGGCGGCGGCCGGACGGTCGTCGAACCGCTCGAACAGGTTCCGCCAGCCCGGCCCGAGCCCTTCGGCGAGGACGCGGTGGGTGGTCGCGGCGGGCAGCGGCGGCGCGGCCTCCTGGAGCTTGGTGAGGCTCGCGCGGAACGGCTCGGCGACCTCCTCCGGCAGCCCCGCCTCGAAGATCGACAGGAGCTGGCCGACCTTCATCGCCCCGCCCTTCAGCTCCCCGAGGACGGTGAAGAGCTGCTCGGCGGTGCGGCGCTGCATCTCGGCGGCGACGGCCTCGGCGGGACGGCCCACCGTCCGCTTGCCGAGGCCGACGGCGGTCCGCCCGGCGAACCCGAGCGGCAGCGTGGCGAGCTTGGCGGTCCGGGTGACCGCACGGCGGGGCATGTCGCTCATGAGACCGTCCTTACCTTCGGGTGGTGCTACCCATACTCGCCGATGGCGGGCGCGTCCGCCTCCCTCGCACGGCGGAAGGACGGCCGCAGCGCGACCAGCACGGCGGCGAGCAGGACCGAGACGACGATGCCGTCCAGCCAGTAGTGGTTGGCGGTGCCGACGACGACGAGGACCGTCGCGACCGGGTGCAGGACCCACAGCCAGCGCCAGCGCGTCCGGGCGGACACGATGAGGCCGATCGCGATGACGATGGCCCAGCCGATGTGCAGGGACGGCATCGCGGCGTACTGGTTGGCGATGCTGTGGGCCTGCGGCGCCCCGTACACGGCCGGGCCGTACCGCTGCCCGGTGTCGATGAGCCCGTCGATGCCGAGCATCCGGGGCGGGGCGAGCGGCATGCTCAGGTGCAGGACGAGCGCCAGCCCGGTGAGCCCGATGAGCACCCAGCGGACCCACCGGTAGTAGGCGGGCCGCCGCAGGTACATCCAGAGCATGAACACCACGATCGCCGGGAAGTGGACGTAGGCGTAGTAGCAGTTCACGACGTGGATGACCGACTCGCTGTGCAGGAACAGCGCCTGGACGCGCTCCTCGCCCGGCAGGCGCACCGTCCGCTCCAGGTCCCAGACCCGGTGGGCGTTGCGCATCGCCTCGCCGACGTGCCCGGACGCGAGCACGCGCCCGATCCGGTACACCGCGTACAGCACGGCGATGAGCAGCAGCTCCCACACCGGATGGGGCCGGACGCCGCCGCGGACGCGGTGGCGCGCGGCGGCGGGCGCGGGGGTTCGGGGCGGTGGTGCGACGGTCATGAGGCGGTCCTTCGGGGGGTGGGGTGCGGGTCCCGGGGGCCGTCCCGGCGGGAGAGGGGACGGCCCGGGGACCGTCAGGTGCCGACGGCGGCCCGCTCGCGGCCGGGCTCGGCGGCGAGCCGGTGCCGCAGCCGCTCGCCCTCGACGTCCACGTTGGGCAGGAGACGGTCCAGCCAGCGCGGCAGCCACCAGGCGGAGCGCCCGGCGAGGGCCATCGCGGCCGGGACGATCGTCATCCGGACGACGAACGCGTCGAACAGCACGCCCGCCGACAGCGCGAAGCCCATCAGCTTGATCATCGTCTCGTCCGAGGCGAGGAACCCGGCGAAGACGGCGATCATGATGATGGCGGCGGCGGTGACGACGCGGGCGCCGTGCCGGAACCCTACGGCGACCGCCTCGTGCGGCGACGCGCCGTGGACGTACTCCTCGCGCATCCGGGTGACGAGGAAGACCTGGTAGTCCATCGCGAGCCCGAACACCACGCCGATCATGAAGATCGGCATGAGGCTCATGATCGGGCCGGTCGTCTCGATGCCGAGGAGCCCGTCGAGCCAGCCCCACTGGAACACCGCGACGACGGCGCCGAACGTGGCGAGCACGGTGAGCAGGAACCCGGCGGTCGCCTTCAGCGGCACCATGACCGACCGGAACACCAGCAGGAGCAGCAGGAACGCCAGCCCGACGACGACCGCGAGGTAGGGGACGAGCGCGCCCGACATCTTGGCCGAGATGTCGATGTTCATGGCCGTCTGCCCGGTGACCATCGCGTTCGTCCCGGACGCGGCGGCCCGGTCCCGGATGGCGCCGACGAGCTTCTCGGTGCCGTCCTCGCTCGGCCCGCTGCGGGGCACGACGGTGAGCAGCGCGGTGTCCTGCGCCGTGTTGGTGGCGGGCCGCGAGACGACCTTGACGTCCGCGAGCGTCCGCAGCTCGCCCGCGAACCGCTCCGCGCTCGCCTTGGCGCCCGTCCCCTCCACGAGGACGAGCAGCGGCCCGTTGGAGCCGGGCCCGAACCCGTCGCTCAGCATGTCGTAGGCCTTGCGCTGGGTGGTGGACGGCGCGGCGACCTCGTCCCCGGGCAGCCCGAGCCGCAGGTCCAGCGTCGGGAGCGCGAGGACGCCGAGCCCGAGGACGGCGAGCAGCAGCACCGGCAGCGGGCGGCGCAGCACGAACCGCGCCCACCGCTCGCCCGCCGGGGCGCGGCCGGGCCGGGGGCCGCCGCGCGCGAGCCGCGAGCCCGCGCGGGCGACGCGCCGGCCGCCGAACCCGAGCAGGGCGGGCAGCAGGCTGAGCGCGATGAGGACGGCGACGACGACCGCGACGGCCGCCGCCAGGCCCATCTGGGTGAGGACGGGGAGCCCGACGACCGACAGCCCGGCGAGCGCGATGACGACGGTGAGGCCCGCGAACACGACGGCGGACCCGGCCGTCCCGACGGCGCGTCCGGCGGCCTCGGCGGGTTCGCGGCCCTCGGCGATCTCGTGCCGGTAGCGGGACACGATGAACAGCGAGTAGTCGATGGCGACGGCGAGGCCGAGCATCAGCGCGAGCGTGGAGGTGAACGAGCTCATGTCGAGGAACCCGCTGGCGGCCGTGATCAGCGACATCGCGATGGCCACGCCGAGGATCGCGTTCAGCAGCGGCAGCCCGGCCGCGATCAGCGACCCGAAGGTGATGAACAGGACGACGGCGGCGACGGCCACGCCGATGACCTCGGTGGCGCTCTGCTCGGGCGTCGCCTGGGTGGCGGTGCCGCGCGTCTCGACCGTCAGCCCGGCGGCGCGGGCCTGCGCCGCGACGGCGGTCAGCGCGTCCCGGGCCTGGTCGGTCACGTCGATCGGGACGACCTTGTAGGCGACCTCGGCGTGCGCCGTCCGGCCGTCGGGCGCCACCGCCTTCGCGGTGTAGGGGTCGGCGACGGACGCGACCTGCGGGCTCGTGCGCAGCGCGGCGACCGCGCGCTCCACGGCGTCCCGGGCCGGGCCGGCCGTCAGGCTCTGCCCCGGCCGGGCCGCGAACACCATGCTCGCGGTCGCGCCGTCGGCGTTGGCCTGCGGCATCTTGTCCTTGAGCAGGTCGATCGCGCGCTGCGACTCGGTGCCGGGGACGGAGAAGTCGTCGGAGGTCTGGCCGTGCAAAGTCGCGGCGCCCACTCCGCACAGGACGGCGAGCGCCACCCAGACGAGGGCGACGAGCCGCCGGCGGAGGAACGAGAACCGGCCGAGCCGGTACAGGAAGGTGGCCAAGAGAAGGGGGTCCCATCGTCGCCGGGACGCGGTCGGGCGTCCCGGGAGGTCACGAGGATCGGGCGGTGGGGCGGGGACGGTCAGGGGCCGGGCGAGTGCGGGGCGGGCAGCCCGGTCCGCAGGAGCGCGAACGCCTCGTCGACGAGCGCGCCGAGGTCGCGGTCGGGCGCGTCCAGCCACAGGTCGGCGGACGTGCGCAGCGCGGCGGCGGCGACGCCCGCGACCAGGTTCGGGTAGAGGTCGGCGGACGGGTCGGTGCCGGTCCGGGCGCCGATGATCGCGGCGATGGCGCGCTGGGTGTCCAGCAGGCCGCACAGGTGGCGGCCGACGAGTCCCGGCTCGTCCCGGACGATCCGCAGCAGGTCGCGCGACGGCTCGGGCTCGCCGCCGGGGAGCAGCGCGGCGCGGACGGCCGCCCGCAGCGCCTCGCCCACCGGCTCGGCGGCCGGGCGCGCCCGCAGTTCGGCGACCAGGCGGTGCGCCGCGTCCAGGAGCGGCGCGACGATCGCCTCGTCGCGGCCCGGGAAGTAGTTGTGGAACGTGCGGGGCGAGACGCCGGCCGCGGCGGCGATCGCCTCGACCGTGACGCGCTCGGCGCCGCGCTCGGTCGCGAGCCGGACGGCGGCGCGGCCGAGCGCGGCGCGCGTCGCCGCCTTCTTGCGCTCGCGCAGTCCTCCGTCCACGGTCATGATCCTCACCGTAGAACGAACTTGCGCAAGATGCAAAATTTCAGCCACTGCCAGATCGGTGACGTGTGTCTCACCGGGCGGGGGCGGCGTCCTCCGTCCACGTCTCGGGCAGGCCGAAGACCGCGAAGAGGCCGGTGTCGAAGAACGCCGCGACGTGGGCGACCACGCCGCCGGAGATCGTCAGCACCTGGAGCTGGAACGGCCGGTGGACGCCGTCCGGGCCGCGCCGGTACATCCCGTAGGCGGGCTGCCCGTTGGCGGCGGTCGGCACCAGCCGCAGCTCCCCCGGCTCGGGGTCGCACTGCACCGCGATGAGCCGCGCGATGGCCTCGGCGCCCCGGAACCACTCGGGGAACGGGGGCATCTCCCACAGCGCGTCCCGCCGGAACAGCTCGACCAGCGCGCCGACGTCGGCGGCCTCGAACGCCCGGGTGTAGCGGTCCAGCAGGGCGCGGGTGCGCGGGTCGCCCGGCTCGGCGAGCGCGTCGGGGTCGGGCCCGACCTCGGCCAGCCGCGCCCGCGCCCGCTGCAGCGCGCTGTTGACCGACGCGGTCGTCGTCTCCAGCAGGGCGGCGACCTCGGCGGCCTTCCAGCGCAGCACGTCGCGCAGCAGCAGCACGGCGCGCTGCCGGGGCGCCAGGTGCTGGAGCGCGGCGACGAACGCGAGCCGGCTGGCCTCGTGGGACTGCGCGACGGCGGCCGGATCGGCGGCGCCCGGCCCGGCGGCGAGCACCGCGTCCGGCGCGGGCTCCAGCCACGGGACCTCGGGCGCCGCGACGACCGGGCGCTCGGGGTCGGCCGGGGCGCCGATCCCGCTCGGCAGCGGGCGGCGTCCGCGCTGCTCCAGCGCGGTCAGGCAGACGTTCGTCGCGATCGTGTAGAGCCAGGAGCGCGGCGAGGACCGTCCCTCGAACCCGTCGTAGGCCCGCCAGGCGCGCAGGTAGGTCTCCTGCACCTGGTCCTCGGCGTCGTGGATGGAACCGAGCATGCGGTAGCAGTGGGCGAGCAGCTCGCGCCGGTGCGCGTCGGTCAGCCGCTGGAACTCGCTCTCCCGGTCGGGCGCGGTGGTCGGCATCGTGGTCGCCTTCGCTGGACGGTGTCGAGGTTGGGGCCGAGAGTAGGCGACGGCACCGACAGAACGGTCCAGATGGATCGGGCCGACGCCACAAGGCGGTAAAACATCGGCGGGTGAAGGTAAAACCCTTTCGCGGCGACGGCCGAGCCTGCACCCTGGAAGCCGTAACCGACGCACGCACCCGTGCCCGGCGTCCCCGGGAGGAAAGGTGATCGTGAGGCCCGCGGGCGGACCGCGCGTGGTCGTGGGGATCGACGACTCGGCCGGCGCGCGCTGCGCCCTCGCCTGGGCGATCGGCGAGGCCCGGCTGCGGGGCCTGCCGCTGCTCGTCGTGCACGCCGCGCCGCTGCCCCCGCACGTGTCGGCGGCCGGGCAGCTCGGCGGCGGCGTGACCGAGGCGCTGTACGCGGCCGGGATCGACCTCGTGGAGCGGCTGCTCGCCGAGGTCGCCGCCGACGTCCCCCGGCCCGAGACGCTCGTGCTGATCGGCGAGCCCGGTTCGGTGCTCGTCCGCATCGCCCGGGAGGACGACCTGCTCGTGGTCGGGCGCGGCGAGCGGTCGGCGCTGTCGCGGCTGCTGCGTCCGTCGGTGCGGCTGCACTGCGCCCGGCGCGCCCGCGCGACGTTGGTGTGCGTGCGGCCCCCGGCGATGGACGCGCTGCTGGAGTCGCTGGCCGCCGGCGGACGCCCGTCCGGACGCGGCCGGGGCTTCCGCTTCGGGTGGCGCGCGGGCTGAGTCCTCAGGCGGGCAGGCCGACCAGCCCGGCGAGGGCGGCGCGGTGCCGGTCGGCGGTGCCGAGCGCCAGGGACGCGCTCTTGGCCCGCTTGAGGTAGAGGTGCGCCGGGTGCTCCCAGGTGAACCCGATGCCGCCGTGCATCTGCACGCACTCCTCGGCGGCGCGGACGGCCGTGGCCGAGCAGTGCGCCTGCGCGACGGCGGCGGCGACGGGCAGGTCCGGGTCGCCGGACGCGGCGCACCCGGCCGCGTACCGGACGACCGCGCGGGCCTGCGCGACCGCCGCCCACAGGTCGGCGAGCCGGTGCTTGAGCGCCTGGTAGGACCCGACCGGACGGCCGAACTGGTACCGCGTCCTGACGTACTCGACCGTCATCTCCAGGCAGCGTTCGGCGATCCCGAGCTGCTCGGCGGCCAGCAGCGCCGCGCCGGTGGTGAGCGCGGCGGTGACGGCGCCGGTATCGCCGATCCGGCGGGCGGGCGCGTCGGCGAGCGCGACGTCCGACAGCCGCCGGGTCATGTCGAGCGCGACGACCTCGGTGACGCGGACGCCGTCCGCGCCGGGGTCCACCGCGTACAGGCCGTCGCCCGCCGGGACGAGCAGGGTCGCCGCCGCGCCCGCGTCCGCGACGGCCGTGATCACACCGGTCAGCCGGCCGCCGTCGGCGCGGACGCCGTCGGGCGCGGCGCCGGGCGGGGTGCTGAGCGGGACGGCGAGGACGGCCGACGCGTCCGCCGCCAGGTCCGGGGCGCCCGCCGCGAGCAGCGCGGCGGTCCCGAGGACGGCCGCGCCGAGGAACGGGACGGGCGCGACGGCCCGGCCCAGCTCCTCCAGCACCACCGACGCCTCCCGCCACGACGCGCCCGCGCCGCCCGCCGCCTCGGGCACCGGCAGCGCGGTCACGCCCATCTCCGTCAGCCGCTCCCACAGCGCGGCGTCGTAGGGCGCGTCGGTCTCGGTCCCGGCGAGGACGTCCGGCCACGCGCACGCCTCGGCCAGCAGGGCGCGGAGCCCGGCGCGCAGGTCGTCCTCGACGTCGGAGTACAGCAGGTCGCTCACTTGGGGAGGTCCTTCCAGGGCACGTCCTTGTCGGCGCGGGGCTCGGCGGGCAGCCCGAGGATCCGCTCGGCGACGATGTTGCGCAGGATCTCCGAGGTGCCGCCCTCGATCGAGTTGCCCTTGGCGCGCAGGTAGCGGTAGCCGGGCGAGCGGCGGGTGAAGTCCACCTCGGCGGGACGCCGCATCGTCCAGTCGTCGTAGCGCAGGCCGTCCTCGGCGAGCAGTTCCAGCTCCAGCCCGGAGATCTCCTGGTTGAGGCGGGCGAACGCGAGCTTGGCCGCCGACCCCTCCGGGCCGGGTGCGCCCGCCGCGAGCTGCTGGCGCAGCCGCTCGCCGGTCAGCCGGGCCGCCTCGGCGTCGGCCCACAGCCGCAGCAGCTCGGCGTGCAGGCCCGGGGTGCGCAGGTCGGGGCGGTCGCGCCAGAGCGCGGCGACGACGCCGATCATGCCGCCCTCGCGGGGCGCGGCGTGCCCGCCGATCGCGACGCGCTCGTTCATCAGCGTGGCCATCGCGACGCGCCAGCCGTCGCCGACCGCGCCGAGCCGGTGCTCGTCCGGGATCCGGGCACCGGTCAGGAACACCTCGTTGAACTCGGCCTCGCCGGTCATCTGCCGCAGCGGCCGGACCTCGACGCCCGGGTCGGTCATGTCGCACACGAAGTACGTCATGCCGCGGTGCTTGGGCACGCCGGGGTCGGTGCGGGCGACGAGGATCGCGAACCTGGCCTCGTGCGCCATCGACGTCCAGACCTTCTGGCCGTCCACGGTCCAGCCGTCGCCGTCGCGGACGGCGCGGGTCGCGAGCGCGGCGAGGTCGGATCCGGCGCCGGGCTCGCTGAAGAGCTGGCACCAGACCTCCTCGCCCGTCCACAGCGGGCGCAGGAACCGCTTCTTCTGCTCGTCGGTGCCGAACGCGAGGATCGTCGGGGCGGCCATGCCGAGGCCGATCGCGTTGCGCTCGGGCCGGTTGCCGGGCGCGCCCGCCGCCGCGAACAGCCGGTCGACGCCGTCCTGGAGGGCGCGCGGCGCGCCGAGCCCGCCGAGGCCCGGCGGGTAGTGCACCCAGGCCAGGCCGGCGTCGAAGCGGGCGCGCAGGAAGTCGCGCCGGTCGGTCGCGGCGGGGTCGTGGACGGCGAGGAAGTCCCGGACGCGCCGGTCCAGCCCGGCTTCGTCCGGCGGGGCGGTGCTCACGGGCGGACCTCCATACCAACCGGTCGGTAGGCCGCTCACCCTAGGAACCGGGACCGCCCGCGTCAACGTCCCGTCCGGCCAGCGCGGCGGGCAGACCGCCGGTGTGCAGGACGGTCAGCGTGCTGACGGCCCTGGTCAGCACGACATAGAGCCGGGCGAGCCCGCGTTCCTCGGCGGCGGCGATCGCGGCGGGCTCGGCGACGATCACGTGGTCGTACTCCAGGCCCTTGGCGACGGTCGCGGGGACGACGAGCAGCCGCGCGTCCGTCCCGTCCGGGGCGCCGTCCGGGCCGAGGACGCCGCGTGCGATCCCGGCCGCGGCGAGCGCGGCGGCGTGCCCGGCGACCGCCGCGTCGGGCGCGATGAGCGCGACCGACCCGGGCCGCTCCAGCGCCTCGGCGGCGGCCCGCGCCACGGCCGCCGCGAGGTCGGGCACGCGGCGGACGGCGAGCGCCCCGGCGCCCGCGCGCAGCGAGCGCGGCGCGGCCAGGCCCGGCGCGACGTGCGGGAGCAGCCGCGCGGCGAAGTCCAGGACGGTGCCGGGGACGCGGAACCCGGTCGCCAGCTCGGCCACCTCCCCGTCCTGCCCGAGGTGCTCCAGCACCTCCTTCCACGAGCGCGCCGACCACGGCGTCGTGCCCTGCGCGAGGTCGCCGAGGACGGTCGCGGACCCGTTCGCGCAGCGGCGGCCGAGCGCGCGGAGCTGCATCGGGGACAGGTCCTGCGCCTCGTCGGCGACGAGATGGCCGAGCGAGGGCGTCCGCTCGGTGAGGTCGGCCAGCTCGTCCAGCAGGGCGCGGTCGGCGCGGGTCCACTTCGCGGACCGGTGCGATCGGTACGGCTTCGTCCAGAGCAGGGCGGCCTGCTCGGCGGGGTCGAGGGCGCCGCGCGCGGCGTCGGCGAGGAAGTCGGCGTCCGACAGCAGCCGGTACAGGACCTGCTCGGGCGTCACCTTCGGCCAGACGCGGTCCAGCAGCTCCTTGACCGGCCTGGACCGGGCGACCTGGTCCTGCACGCGGTCGTCGGGGGCCTCGCCGCGCCGCTCCATCCGGACGAGGATCTGGTGCGCGAGCCGCTGCGCGAACATCGCGCGGCCGTTGCCGTAGCGGACCGTGCCGCGCAGCGCGGCGGCGATCTCGCGGACCTCGTGGTCGGCGAGCCGGTACCGGTTGACGCCGCGCGTGACGAGCAGCCCGTCCTCGGGCTTGCGGACGTGCAGCCACAGCGCCCGGCGCAGCACGTCCGCCATGCGCGCGTCGCCCTTCAGCGCGGCGGTCGCGGCGTCCTCGGCCGCGGCGGGGGCGCCGAGCAGGTCGTCCACGGTGGCCTGCTCGACGCTGACCTCGCCGAGCGCGGGCAGCACGGCCGCGATGTAGGCGAGGAACGCGCGGTTCGGGCCGACGATCAGCACGCCGGACCGCGCGAGCCGCTCGCGGTGCGCGAACAGCAGGTAGGCGGCGCGGTGCAGGCCGACGGCGGTCTTCCCGGTGCCGGGCGCGCCCTGGACGCAGACGGTGACGGTCAGGTCCGCGCGCACGAGCGCGTCCTGCTCGGGCTGGATCGTCGCGACGATGTCGCGCATCGGGCCGGTGCGGGGCCGCTCGATCTCGGCGGTGAGGATGGCGGACGGGCCGAGCGCGCGGCCGTCCAGCGGCTCGTCCTCGAACGCGGTCAGCGCGCCGCCCTGGAAGCCGAACCGGCGGCGGCGCGTCCAGCCCAGCGGGTCGCCGGGGCCCGCCTGGTAGAACGCGCGGGCGACCGGGGCCCGCCAGTCCAGGACGAGCGGACGGCCCTCGGCCCCGTCGTGGACGTGCCGCCGCCCGATGTACAGCGTGCCGGGGACGCCGGGCCCGGGGGCGCCGTCCATCCGGCCGAAGAACAGCGGGGCGTCCGGCCGGTCGGCGAGCGCGGCCACGCGCTCGTCGAGCAGGGACTCCAGGAACTGGCGCGACACCCAGTCGGCGGCGGTGTCGGCGGACTGCGCCTCCGCGTGCTCGCGCATCCGCCGCAGCGCCGCGCGGGCGTCGGTGAGGTAGGCCCGCTCGGCGGCGAGCTCCGGATCGTCGTGCGTTCCCCCGGGCATGCTGACGGACCTCCGGACGAGGGGCGGGCGAGAGCGGAACGCACCAGCCTAGCCGAGCGGCGCCGGGGCGTTGCCGGGACCGGACGGGATCATTAGGGTGGACCCAGGGAGTGATCCACATCACATCCGGAGGTGCGATGCGACGCCGTTCCCCGCTCGCCGCCGCGCTGCTCGCGGCGCCCGTCCTCGCGCTCGCCGCCGGGGTGCCGCCCACCGTGCTCGCCGTCGCGGCGGCCGGGGCCGCGCTCGCCCTGCTGTCCCTCGCGCCGCTGGCCGCACCCGACGGCGGCGTCTCCCCCGCGCCGCTCGCCGTCGCGGGCGCGAGCGCCCTGGCCTGCGGCGCGTGCGGCGTCCCGTGGCAGGCGTGGCTCGCGGCCGGCCCGGTCGCGGCGGGCGCCGGGGCGCTGCTCGCCGCGCTCGGCCCCGGCCCCCGGCTGCGCCGCGCGGGCGCCGCCGCCGGTGTGCCCGCGCTGGTCGCGGCGGTGGCCGTGCTGCCCCCCGCCCGGCAGGCGCCGCCGGTCCCGGCCGCGCTCGCCGGGCTCGCGCTGACGGCGGTCGCGGCCCTGGGCGCCGTCGCGCTGCGGCGCGGGGCGCGCGGACGGCTGGCGCGCGCCGTCCTGGACGACCCGGACGCGGCGGCCCTGCTCGGCGCGCCCGCGCGGGCCGTCCGGGCGGGCCTGGGGGCGTGCGCGGCCGGGATCGCGGGGGCCGCCGGTCCGCCGCTGGCCGCAGCCGCCCGCACCGGCGCCGGGGACTGGGCGGGCGCGCTCCCGGCCGCCGTGACGCTGCTGGCGTGCGGGGCCGTCCTCGCCGTCGCCCGCCGCTCCCCCGCCGTCCGGACGGTCCTCGATGCCCGCCGTTGAGGGCCTGCGGGCGACGGGCCTGACCGTCCGGTTCGGCGCACTGACCGTCCTTCACGACGTCGACCTCGCCGTCCCGCCCGGCGCCGTCACCGGGCTCGTCGGGCCGCCGGGCGCGGGCAAGACCGCGTTCGCCGACGCCGTCACCGGCCTGGTGCGCGCCGCCGGGACCGTCCGCCTCGACGGCGCCGACCTCACCGGCGCCGCCCCGCGCGTCCGGGCGCGGCACGGGCTGGCCCGGACGTCCGCCGCCGCCGCGCCGTTCGGGTCGCTGACCGTCCGCGACAACGTCCGCGCGGCCGTCGAGATCCACGCGCGGACCCGCCCGGTCGCCGGGCGCGGGTGGCGCGACGTCCGCAGCCGCCGCAAGGCGCTGCGCCAGGCGTCCGGTGCGACGGCCGACGCGCTGCTGGCCCGCACCGGGATCGCCGCGCACGCGGGCCGCGCGGCGTCGGCCGTCCCGCCCGGGACGGCGCGGCTGCTCGACATCGCCCGCGCGCTCGCGACCCGGCCCCGTGTGCTGCTGCTGGACGACCCGTCCGCCGGCCTGCCGGTGCCCGCCGCGCGGGCGCTGGAGGTGCTGCTGCGCGAACTGGCCGCCGAGGGCGTCGCCGTGCTGGTCGCCGACCGCGACCTGGACCGCGTCCTCGGCGTCTGCGACACGCTGTACGTCCTGGACCGCGGCCGGGTCGTCGCGGCCGGGCCGCCCGCCCGGGTGCGCGCCGACCCCGGCGTCCGCGCCGCGTTCGCCCGGCGATAATCGGGACACGGCGGGTCACCGGCCCCGCCGCCTGGAACGGAGGTCTCCGATGGGTTCCCCGGTGCGCGACGCTCTGCTCGACGCCGCCGCCGACCTGCTGGTCCGCCGCGGCTACCGGGCGGTGCGCATGCGCGACGTCGCCGACGCGGCGGGCGTCAGCCGGCAGACCGTCTACAACGAGTTCGGCGACAAGTGGGGCCTCGCGCAGGCCGTCGTGCTGCGCGACAACGAGCGCTACCTGGACGGCATCGACCACATCCTCACCGCGCACGACGACCTGTACTCGGCCGTGCTCGCGGCGGTCGAGTTCACCCTGGAGCTGTCCGCCGACGACCCGATCAAGAAGGCCGTCTTGACCGGCGCGGGCGGCGACGAACTGCTGCCGCTGCTGACGACTCAGGCCGAGCCGGTGCTGTTCACCGCGAGCGCCCGCGTCGTGGAGCACGCGCGGGCGCGCTGGCCGGAGCTGGTCGGACCGGACCTCCCCGAGGTCGCCGACGCCGCCGTCCGGCTGGTGATGAGCCACATCGTGCTGCCGTCGCTGCCGCCGGACCGGACGGCCCGGCTGATCGCGCGCCTGGTCGTCCGCGCGCTCGGCCTGACGCCGCCGGACTGACCCCGGGGGTGTTGCCCGGATCACATCGGGGGCGCAGCATGGGGGCACCTCCCGTCCCGCCCCGCCGAGGAGTCCCGATGCCGAGGCCGTACGCCAGCGCCGTCCTCAACGCCACCGCCGACGAGGTGTGGGCCTACGTCCGCGACTTCGCGGGCCTCGCCGCGTGGATGCCGGGCGTCGACACGGCCGTCATCGAGGACGGCGGTCCCGGCGACCGGATCGGCTGCGTCCGGCGGCTCATCGGCCCCGGCTCGGTGTTCCGCGAACGGCTGACCGCGCTCGACGACGCCGCCCGCCGCTACGCCTACGAGACCCTGTCCTGCCCGCTGCCGGTCCGCGACGTCCGGGGCCGGATCCGCGTCGCGCCCGTCCCCGGCACCGGACGGGCCCTCATCGAGTGGAGCGGGACGTTCACCGCCGACCCCGCCGACGAGCGCGCGATGGAGCGGACGTTCTCCGGCGGGATCTACGGCGGCGGGCTGGAGGCCCTGTCCCGCCGCTTCCCCTGACCGTCAGGACCCGCCGGGCACCGGCTCCCGGTCCACGCCGAGCGCCACGCGCAGCAGGTCCACCGCCCACGTCCGGGCCTCGGCGCCCGTGTCGAACAGCTCGGGCAGCAGGAAGAACGAGTGGACGACGCCCGGGAACCGCCGGTGCTCGACAGCGACGCCCGCCGCCGCCAGCCGCCGCGCGTACGCCTCGCCCTCGTCGCGCAGGATGTCGTACTCGGCGGTGATGACCGTCGCGGGCGCCACGCCGGACAGGTCCGGGGCGCGCAGCGGCGCCAGCAGCGGGTGGCACGGGTCGGCGTCGCCCCGGTAGAGGTCCATGAACCGCGCCATCTCCTTGGCGTCCAGCCCGTAGCCGGAACCGTAGGCGCCCCAGCTCGGGGTGTCGCGCGCGGTGTCGGTGACGGGGTAGACGAGGAGCTGGTGCGCCAGCGGCAGGTCCGCGTCGCGGGCGAGCAGGGCGACGGCGGCGGCGAGGTTGCCGCCCGCGCTGTCCCCGGCGACGGCGATCCGCGCGGGGTCGATCCCGAACCGCTCCGGCGTCCGGAACAGCGCCCCGGTCACGGCCCAGGCGTCCTCGACGGCGGCCGGGAACGGGTGCTCGGGCGCAAGCCGGTAGTCGACGGACAGGACGGTGCAGCGCGTCGCGGCGGCCAGGTCGCGGCAGGACACGTCGACGTTCTCCAGGCCGCCGAGCACCCACCCGCCGCCGTGCAGGTACACGAGCGCGGGCAGCGGCTCCTCCCCGGGCACCGGCCGGTACCGGCGGACGGGTACCGGGCCGCCGGGGCCGTCCACCGCCAAGTCTTCGACGTGCGCCAGCTCGGGGCGCTCCAGCGGGTACTCGGCGCCGAGGACGCGCCGCGACTCCTCGATCGAGGGCGGCTCGACGGCCAGCGCCGCCAGGCCGCGAAGCTGCTCCAGGAACCGGGCGGTCTGCGGGTGCAGTGCCATGACAAGCCTCCTTCGTCGTCGTCGGTGCGGTTCCCCGGTTCGGCGCGGGCATTCCGGACTGTGATCCATCCGACGGCCCGGCGCCGCCCGTCCCGCATCATCGCGCATCGTCGCGGCGGCCGGGACGCCCCGCCCCGGGTCGAAGAATTCTCCCCCGTGAATAAGGATCGTCCACCGGATTTCCGGCACGTCCCCCGAAAAGCGCGATCCGCCCTTTGCGGAACCGACACGGATACCGATCAGTATGCTCCACCCGACCCCGTCCGCGCGCCCGATTACGCCAAATCCCGTGCCGATTACTCTTCGCAGCGATCTGTGCGGCTTGCCGGGAATCGGTTGAGTACCTGCGGCTTCCGATGCGAGAATCTCACCAAGCCGGACGACCGGGGGCGCGGAGAGGCGCCGGGGAACACCGGGAACCGGCCACCGAAGCCTTGGGGGGCGAAAAACGGTAATGTCCGTGGAACCCGAAATACTCAAAGCGACATATCTCCCCGGAGACGTCACGGAGGACAAGGCCGCCGCCTATTTCTACGGCCGCCTGTTCGCGGCGGAACCGCGCCTGCGCGCGTTGTTCCCGCCCGCGATGGACGTCTCCCGCGACCGCCTGTTCCGGACCCTCACCGTCGTCGTGTTCCGCTCCGACGAGCCCGCGGAACTCGCCGGACTGCTCGAACCGCTCGGCCGCGCCCACCGCAAGTACGGGGTGCTGCCCGAGCACTACCCCGTGTTCGGCGACGCCCTCGTCGCCACCCTCCGCCGGTTCGCGGGCGCGGCGTGGAGCGCCCGCGCCGAGGCCGCCTGGACCGCCGCCTACGCGCGGGCCGCCGCGCTCATGATCGCGGCGGCCGAGGCCGACGCCGCGGCCGGCCCGCCGTGGTGGGTCGCCGAGGTCGCCGAGCACGACCGGCGGCGCCCCGACCTCGCCGTCCTCACGCTCGTGCCCGACCGGCCCTACCCGTTCGCCGCCGGGCAGCACGCGACCGTCCAGACGTCCCGCTGGCCCCGCGTCTGGCGGCCCTACTCGCTCGCCGGGGCGCCGCGACCGGACGGGACGCTGCGGCTGCACGTCCGGTCGGTGCCCGGCGGCTGGGTGAGCGGCGCGCTCGTTCGCGAGACCCGGGCCGGCGACACGCTGCTGCTCGGCCCGCCCGCCGGCGGGCTCACCCTCGACCCCGAGTCCGGCCGCGACCTGCTGCTGCTCGGCGGCGGGACGGGCCTCGCCCCGCTCAAGGCCCTCGCCGAGCAGGCCGCGGCGGACGCCCCGGGACGCACCGTCCGCCTGTTCGCCGGGGCGCGCTCGGCCGACGACCTCTACGACCTGCCCGACCTGCGGCGGCTGGAGTCGGCCCGGCCCGAGGTCCGGGTGACCGCCGTCCCGCAGGACGAGTTCGGCCCGCTGCCGGACGCGCTGGCGGACCTGCTCGACGCCGTCCCCGACCCCGCCGGCCACGACGTCTACGTGGCCGGGCCGCCCGCGATGGTCCGGGGCGCGCTCGACGCGCTCGACCGCTGCGGCGTGCCGGCCGGCCGCGTGCGCCACGAACTGGCCGCGACCGGCGAGACCGTCCTGCCCGGCGCCGACCGCGACCGCCCGGTCGCGCACGCCTAGAGACCCGCCCGCCGCGCCGTGGAAGGGGAGCCGCGGGGCATCCGAGGGGGGAACAGGGGGAGCGGCCCCGGCCCGCGGCGCGGGCGGGCCGGGGTCCCGTTCCCGCGCGGTCAGCGGTCCGCGCGCTCGCGCAGGTACGCGGCCGTCGCCGGGTCCGCCGGGTAGAACGACTCGATCGCCAGCTCGGCGACCGTGATGTCCAGCGGGCTGCCGAACGTCGCGATCGTGCTGAAGAACGCCAGCTCGCGGCCCTCCGCGCGGAGCCGCAGCGGGACCAGGACCTCGTCTCCGGACGGCGGCGGGAACGCGTCGCCGACCGGCCCCGCGTCCGGGTAGTCGCGCATCTCCCGGTACAGGGCGGTGAGCGACGCGTCGCCGGTCAGCGCGACGTGCCGCCGCAGCCGCCCGACCATGTGCGCGCGCCACTCGGGCAGGTTCGCGATGTGCCGCGCCATGCCGTCGGGGTGGAGGCTGAGCCGCAGGACGTTCACCGGCGGCGCCAGCAGGTGCGGCGGCGTGCCCTCCAGGAACAGCCCGGCGGCGGCGTTGGACTCCACGAGGTTCCAGAACCGGTCCACCACGACGGCCGGGTAGGGCTCGTGGCCGTCCAGGACCTGGCGCAGCGCCGCGCGCACCGCGTCCATCCGGGGCTCCCGGATCGGCGTCTCGGCGTAGACGGGCGCGTACCCGGCGGCGACGAGCATGAGGTTGCGGTCGCGCAGCGGGACGTCCAGGTGCTCGGCGAGGCGCAGCACCATCTCGCGGCTCGGCGCGGACCGTCCGGTCTCCACGAAGCTGAGGTGCCGGGTCGACACGTCGGCCTCGGAGGCGAGTTCGAGCTGGCTCATCCGGCGGCGCTGCCGCCACGCGCGCAGGTGCTCGCCGATCGGTCGGACGTCGGCGAGCGCGGTCGTCATCGTGGTCACGCGCCCCACGGTAACGACGTGCGGATCACCGCGGCCATGACGCCGGAGGTCATGCGCCCGCCGCCTTTACGTTGTAGATCCGTTGGCGAGGTGGGCGCCGAAGAACGCGAAGATGCGCTCCCACGCCTCCGGGCCGAACTCGCGGCCGATCCCGACGCCGAGCGTCACCCGCATGAGCGGCACCGCCGCCACGGGCACCGGCGTCTCGGTGAGGAAGCTGTGGCCCGCGTCGGGGTACTCCTTCACGTCGTGGTCGACGCCGAGGACCGTGAGCGTCCGGTCCAGCTTCGCCGCCGCGCCCTTCAGCAGCCGGTCCCGTCCGCCGTAGTTCGCGACGACCGGGCACGCGCCCGACAGCGCCTCCTCCAGATCGTTGGGCAGCAGCCCGTAGTTCACGGCCGCCGCGTCGAACCCGCCGCCCGCCGCCGCCAGCAGCGCGAACCCGCCGCCCAGGCAGAACCCCGCGACGCCGACGCGGCCGGTGCAGTCCGCGCGCGCCGCCAGCCACGCGCGGGACGCCTCCAGGAACGCGAAGCTCGGCCCCCTGCCCGCCCGGAACTCGCGCATCGCCCGGCTGACGCACCGGATCCACGGTTTGCCGTCGTAGAGGTCGGGCAGCAGCGCCAGGTACCCGTTCGCCGCGAGCCGGTCGGCCTGCGCGCGCATGTCCGCGTTCGCGCCGACCAGCTCGAAGATCACGACGACGGCGGGCCACGGCCCCTCCCCCTCGGGGACGGCCAGGTACGCGGACCGCTCGACGCCGTCGACGGCAACGCTGATGTCAGTCATGCCGCCACACTCTGGCGCATCCGCGACGTCTCGGCCAGGGCCCCGCGGTCGCGGGCAGGCCCGCGACCTGGCAACCTTGACGGGTCGGACGACGGATGGGAGTGCAGTGAAGAGCGTGGAACCCGAGGTCTTCCTCGTGGCCAAGCCGGAACTCGACTACGCGGAGGTCGCCCGGTATCTGCGCGACGTCGGCGGG
Organism: Actinomadura rubteroloni; assembly: GCF_002911665.1. Taxonomy (NCBI): domain Bacteria; kingdom Bacillati; phylum Actinomycetota; class Actinomycetes; order Streptosporangiales; family Thermomonosporaceae; genus Actinomadura; species Actinomadura rubteroloni. The sequence continues at coordinate 68,977 of NZ_MTBP01000005.1, read as the reverse complement.
GAGAGCTGGCTGGAGCGCCTGGACCGCGGCGACCTCGACGCCGGCCTGAACGACCCGCAGAACCTCGCCGAGTTCGCCGGGCGGCTCTGCTACCGGTCGTGGGAGCCGGGGCTGAACCCGAACGTCGTCCGCGTCCGGACCGACCAGGACGAGTACCTCCAGAACATCCTGCGCAGCATGCACGGCTCGGTACTGGAGCACGTGAGCTTCAGCTTCGTCCTGCACAACGTCAGCCGGGTGCTCACGCACGAACTCGTCCGGCACCGTCCGGGGACGGCGATCTCGCAGGAGTCGATGCGGTTCGTCCGGCTCCAGGACATCCCGTTCTGGTTCCCCGAGTGGGCGCGCGACGACAAGGAACTGATGGAGCGCGCCACCGCCCTGCTGGAGCAGATGGAGGAGTTCCAGCTCTGGATGGCCGGGCACTTCGGGCTGGACGACGACGGCGTCCCGTTCAAGGAGAAGAAGCACCGGACGTCGTTCATGCGGCGGTTCGCCCCCGAGGGCGTCGGCACCGGCCTGGTCTGGACGGCGAACGTCCGCACGCTGCGCCACACGATCGAGGCGCGCACGGCCGAGGGCGCCGAGGAGGAGATCCGGCTGCTGTTCGGGAAGGTCGGCGAGGTCGTCCGCGCCGAGGCGCCCGCGCTGTTCGGCGACTACGAGGTCGAGGACGGCGCCTGGATCCCGCGCTGGCGCAAGGTCTGAGCCCGTGCGCGCGGCGCGGCTGATCTCGCTCGTGCTGCTGCTCCAGTCGCGGGAGGCGATGACCGCCGCCGAGCTGGCCGCCGAGCTGGAGGTGTCGGAGCGGACGATCCACCGCGACGTCGAGGCGCTGTCGGCGGCGGGCGTCCCGGTGTACGCCGACCGGGGGCGGCACGGCGGGTTCCGGCTCGTCGGCGGGTACCGGACGCGGCTCACCGGGCTCAGCCGCGCCGAGGCCGAGGCGCTGTTCCTCGCGGGACTGCCCGGCCCGGCCGCCGAGATGGGCCTCGCCGACGCGGTGGCCGCCGCCGAGCTGAAGGTCGTCGCGGCGCTGCCGGCGGCCCTGCGGGACGCGCCCGCCCGCGCCGGGCAGCGGTTCCATCTGGACGCGCCCGGCTGGCACACCGCGCACGCCCCGCCCGCCCTGCTGCCGGAGCTGGCGCGCGCGGTCTGGGACGACGCGGTCGTCGAGCTGCGCTACCGGCGCCCGTCCGGCGCGGAGGTCGAGCGGACGGCCGACCCGTACGGGCTGGTCCTGAAGAACGGCGTCTGGTACCTGGTCGCGGCGGTGAACGGGCAGCACCGCACCTACCGCGCGGACCGGGTGACGGCCGTCCGGGCGACGGGCGCGGCGTTCGACCGCGACGGCCGCTTCGACCTCGCCGCGTTCTGGACGGGCCAGGCCGACGGCTTCCTGCGGTCGATGTTCCGCGCGGAGGTCGTCGTGCGGCTGAGCCCGGCGGGGCTGCGCGGCCTGCGGCACGCCGTGGACGGCTACGCGGCGCGGCGGGCGGCCGAGTCCGCCGGGGAGCCGGACGCGCGCGGCTGGGTGACGGCGACGCTCCCGGTCGAGTCCGAGGACGTCGCCTACTTCGAGCTGCTGCGGCTCGGCGCCGACGCCGAGGTGCTGGAGCCGGCGGGCCTGCGCGCCCGCCTGGCGGAGGAGGGCGCGCGGCTCGCGGCGCTCTACCGGTAGCCGGTGACGTCGGCGGGCCGGCCCGCGAGCGCGATCTCGGTGATGTAGCGGAACGCGTCGGGACGGCTGCCGTCCAGGTCGGTGAACCCGTACGCGCGGGCCAGCTCCCCCGACGACAACGACCGTCCGTTCCAGCGCGCCCGGCCGGGGTCCCCGGCGAGCGCGGCGACGGCCCGGCCGACGAACGCGGGCGTCTCGGAGATCGCGAAGTGCGGGTCCTCGGCGACGCCGTCGCGCCAGTTCTCCTCGGTGACCCCGAACCGCTCCAGCATCGCCTCCGACCGCAGGAAGCCGGGGCTGAGCGCGACCGCCGTGCCGCCGCGCGGGCCGATCTCGGCGGCCTGCGCCGCCGCCAGCCGGATGACCGACCACTTGGCCAGGTCGTAGAACAGGCCGACGTCGGCGCGGTACTCGGCGTTGAACTCGGCCGTCCCGTCGGTGATCTCCACGACGAGCCCGCCGGGGTTCTCCAGCAGCAGCGGCAGCGCGCGGTGGCTGGTGACGATGTGCGTCTCGACCGCGAGGCGCAGCATCCGCAGCCCCGCGTCGAGCGGCTGCTCCCACAGCGGCTTCCCGAACGCGGCGAGGTGGTCGCCGCCCCAGATGTCGTTGACGAGGACGTCCAGGCGCCCGTGGCCGGCGCGGATCCGGTCGACCACGGCCGTCACGGCGGCGGGGTCGAGGTGGTCGGCGGGGACGGCCACGCCGGTGCCGCCCGCCGCCGTGACCAGATCGGCCGTGTCCTCGATCGTCTCGGGCCGGTCCATCTCCGACCGCGCCGCGCGGGTGGTGCGGCCGGTGACGTACACGACGTGCCCGGCCGCGCCCAGCGCCACGGCGATGCCCCGGCCCGCGCCGCGCGTCGCGCCCGCGACCAGGCAGATCTTCGGTGCGTTCGCTTCCATGCTCCCGATCCTGCCCGGGAAACATGACAGCCGACGTCAGGTTTTGCGCGCCGCGAGCCGCAGGACGTTCCCGACGATCGTGTGCCCGGCCGAGCCCGCCGCCGTCAGGATCGACTCGGGGTGGAACTGCACCGCCCACCGCCGCCGCGCGGGGTCCTCGATCGCCATGACGACGTCGCCGGTCAGCGCGGTCACCTCGAAGCCGCGCACCCGGTCGGGCGTGGCGTGCAGCGAGTGGTAGCGGGCGGCGGTGAACTGGTCGGGCAGGCCCGCGAACAGCGCGCCGCCGGTGACCTTCACCTCGCCGGGCTTGCCGTGCGCGGGCTCGGGCAGCAGGGCGAGCGTCCCGCCCGCGTGCTCGACCATCGCCTGGAGGCCGAGGCAGACGCCGAACACCGGCAGGCCGCGCGCGTCCAGCTCGCCGAGCAGGGCGTCCATCGCGAAGTCCGCCGGACGGCCCGGACCGGGCGACAGCACGACGAGGTCGGGGGCGTGCTCGTCCAGCATCCGCGTCGGGAAGCCGTGCCGGAGCGTCACCACGTCCGCGCCGTGCTGGCGGAAGTAGTCGGCGAGCGTGTTGACGAACGAGTCCTCGTGGTCGACCAGCAGCACCTTCGTCCCGGCGCCGGCCCGCTCGGGCTCGGCCTCCGGCGCGGGCCCGGCCTCGCCCGCCGCGTCGGCGAGGGCCCGGAGCAGCGCGCTCGCCTTCAGGTGCGTCTCGCGCTCCTCCTCCTCGGGGACGGAGTCGTAGAGCAGGGTCGCGCCCGCCCGCACGGTCGCGACGCCGTCGCGGATCTGCGCGGTCCGCAGCGTCAGGCCCGTGTTCATCGACCCGTCGAAGCCGACGCAGCCGACCGCTCCCCCGTACCAGCGGCGCGGCGCGTCCTCGTGGTCTTCGATGAACTGCATCGCCCACGTCTTCGGCGCGCCGGTGACGGTCACGGCCCACATGTGCGTGAGGAACGCGTCGAACGCGTCGAAGCCGGGCCGCAGCCGCCCCTCGATGTGGTCGACGGTGTGGATGAGCCGCGAGTACAGCTCGATCTGGCGGCGGCCGAGGACGCGGACGCTGCCGGGCACGCAGACCCGGGACTTGTCGTTGCGGTCCACGTCGGTGCACATGGTCAGCTCGGACTCGTCCTTGGCCGACGACAGGATCGCGCGGATCTGCTCGGCGTCCTCCAGCGCGTCGGCGCCGCGCCGGATCGTCCCGGCGATCGGGCAGGTCTCGACGCGGTCGCCGGACACCCGGACGAACATCTCCGGCGACGCGCCCACGAGGAACTCGCCGTCGCCGAGGTTGAACAGGAACTCGTACGGCGCCGGGTTGGACTCGCGCAGCCGCTCGAAGAACGCCGTCGGCGAGGCGCAGCGGGCGTGCATCGCGTGGCCGGGCGTCACCTCGAACAGGTCGCCGCGGACGAACTTGTCCCGCGCGTCCCGGACCATCTGCGCGTACACGCCCGGGACGGGCTGCGGCGGCAGCGGCGCGGGCGCCCGGACCGGGACGGGCTCGGTCGCGCGCGGCAGGCCCGTGGTGTCGCCGCCGTCGGCGGTGGCGAACTCGTAGGCCATGCGGTGCGACGTCTCGCGCTTGCGGTCCACGACGACCATCTCGTCGGCGAGGTGCAGGACGAGGTCGCGCTGGTCGTCGGGCCGCTCCAGCCGGGTGCGCAGCGGCTCGAACTGGAGCGACAGGTCGTAGCCGAACGCGCCGTAGAGGCCGAGGTGCGGGTCGTCGCAGCGGAACAGGTCCACGACGGCGCGCAGCGCGGTGAAGACGGTCGGGCGGCGGCTGCGCTCCTCCTCGGTGAAGAACTCCGCCGACTCGGGCACGAACACCGCCGTGCGCCGGGCGTCGGTCCCGCGCGGCTCCCCGGTCGGCGCGAGCGCGGCGGCGACGGACGGGACGAGCACCTCGCCGCGCGCGTTGAGGGCCGTGACGGTGAGCTCCCGGCCGCGCGCGACGATCTCCAGGCACGGGTCGACGTAGGCCATGTGCCAGCGGCTGTACCGGCCGGGGTACTCCATCCCGGAGGACAGCACGCCGCCGCGCCGCTCCCCCGCGGCGGCGACGAGCCCGTTCAGGACGTCGGACTTGCGCGCGGAGTCGACGGGGGTGGCGGTCCGGGTGACGCGGATCCCCCCGGCCGTGACGAACCGGCCGATCGTCGGCTGCTGGTCGGTGGGTTCCACCGTGGCGGCCCCTCGTGGTCAGGCCCCGCGGCCGGTGGCCGGAAAAACGAAACGACCGCCGGACGGGGCGGTCGCTGGAAGTCGAACGTGCGAGAACCGGCGCCGCCTCAGCGGCGCCACCACCACTGGCGATGACCGGTTCGCATGGGGCGACAGTACCCGCTCGCGCGGGCCGGGGCCAAGTCACCGCGCCAGGGGCCTCCGTTCCGGCCCCGTCGGCCTGCCTGGCGGCCGAGTCGTGCCGCCGCCGAGACCGGCCCGTGACCCGGTCCGGGATACGCTCGCGCGGCCCGTCCCGCAGTCGCGGCCCGCCGCCGGGCCGCGCCGACGCACGAGGAGCGCTCCCCATGTCCTCGCAGTCACCCGAGCAGCCGCCCCGGCGGTCCGACCGGAGCCGGTGGAACTGGCTGCTCGTCCCGCCCGTGCTGCTCCCGCTGGCCGTACCGCTGTTCAACCGGGAGGGCCCGGAGCTCGGCGGCGTCCCCGCGTTCTACTGGCTCCAGTTCGCGTTCATCCCCGTCGGGGTCCTGTGCACCGTCGCGGTGTACCGCGCGACGCGGAAGCGGGGCTGAGCCGGTGTCGGACGCGCACATCGTCGAACTGTCCGTCGCCGCCGCCCTGTTCCTGCTGGTCAGCGGGCTGGGCTTCGCCGCGTCCCGGTGGCGCCGCGGCCCCGGGCTCGACACGCTGGACGAGTGGGGGCTCGGCGGCCGGTCGTTCGGGAGCTGGATCACCTGGTTCCTCATCGGCGGCGACCTCTACACCGCGTACACGTTCGTCGCGGTGCCCGCGCTGGTGTTCGGCGCGGGCGCGGCGGGGTTCTACGCCGTCCCGTACACGGTCGTCGTCTACCCGCTCGTGTTCCTGGTGCTGATCCGGCTGTGGTCGGTGTCGCACGTCCACGGGTTCGTCACCCCGGCCGACTTCGTCCGCGCCCGGTTCGGGTCGTCGCTGCTCGCGCTGGCCGTCGCGGTGACCGGGATCGTCGCGACGATGCCGTACATCGCGCTCCAGCTCGTCGGCATCGAGGCCGTGCTGAAGTCGATGGAGGTCGGCGGGCACTGGCCGCTCGTCATCGCGTTCGCCGTCCTCGCGGCCTACACCTACCAGTCGGGGCTGCGCGCCCCGGCCCTCATCGCGTTCGTGAAGGACGCGCTGATCTACGTCGTCGTCATCGCGGCCGTCCTGTACCTGCCCGCCAAGCTCGGCGGCTGGGGCCACGTGTTCGACGCCGCGCAGGCCAAGTTCGCCAAGTCCCCGGCCCCCGCCGACGGCGTCACGCTCGGCGGCAGCGGACGGGTCAACTACGCCATGCTCGCGCTCGGCTCGGCGCTCGCGCTGTTCCTCTACCCGCACAGCGTCACCGGCGCGCTGGCGAGCCGCGACCGGGGGACGATCAAGCGGAACATGGCGGCGCTGCCCGCCTACAGCTTCGTCCTCGGCCTCATCGCGCTGCTCGGCTTCATGGCGATCGCGGCGGGCGTCGTCCCGCTGTCGGACGGCGGCGCGCCCGACACCAACACGGTCGTGCCCGTCCTGTTCGACCAGGAGTTCCCGAGCTGGTTCGCGGGCGTGGCGTTCGCGGCGATCGGGATCGGCGCGCTCGTCCCGGCGGCCATCATGTCGATCGCGGCGGCGAACCTGTTCACCCGCAACATCTACACCGAGTTCGTCCGGCCGGACGCGAGCCCGGCGGAGGAGGCGCGGGTCAGCAAGATCGTGTCGCTGGTCGTCAAGGTCGGCGCGGTCGCGTGCATCCTGCTGCTCGACCCGCAGTTCTCCATCGACCTGCAGCTCATCGGCGGCGTCCTGATCCTGCAGACCCTGCCGTCGGTCGGGCTCGGGCTCCTCACGCGGTGGTTCCACCGGTGGGGCCTCTTCGCGGGCTGGGTCGCGGGGCTCGCGGCCGGCCTGTGGATGCTGTACCGGATCCCGAACCCGGCCAAGCACAAGGAGCACTTCGGCGGCGCCGCGTACCCGCTGGACGATCTCGGGCTGCACACGACGACCACCGTCTACGCGGGGATGCTCGCGCTCGCCGTGAACCTGGCGGTGGCGGTCGTCGCGACGGTCGTGCTCCGGCGCGTCGGGGCGCCGGACGGGACGGACTTCACACGCGGGTCCGACTACCTCGCCGACCGCGACGACCCCCGCGTGGGCGACCTGGACCTCGACCCGGCCCCCGGGTCCTGAGCCGGCGGCGGCCCGTCCGCGCGGCGGGCCGCCGGGGTCAGCGGTCCTGGAAGAGTTCGAGCACCCGGCCCTCGGACGCGGCCGACAGCCCGCCGAGGACGAGGTCGGCCAGGCCGTCCACGACGACCTCGCGCGGCACCTCGGGATGGTCCAGCCACCAGTCCCCGGCCGTCTGCACCATGCCGACCAGCGCGTGCCCCCAGACGTAGGCGCGGTCCTGGTCGACCATCGCGCCCTCGGCGAACAGCACCTCGGCCAGCTCGCGGCTCACCTCGCGGATCATCGTGCTCATCGCGCTGTGCGTCGCGGCGTCCTCGGCGCTCGCGCGGTGGATGAGGAACCGGTACAGGTGCAGGTTCGCGGCGACGGTCGTCAGGTAGGTGTCGATCGTGGAGCGGACGCGGGCGAGCGGCGAGCCGGTGCCGGAGAACTCGGTGCGGATGCCCGCGATCAGCCGCCGCGTGTGCCGTTCGGCGAGCGCCTGGTAGAGCCCGCTCTTGTCGCCGAAGTGGCGGTAGAGGATCGGCTTGCTGATGCCCGCCTCGGCGGCGATGGCGGCCATCGACGCCTCCGGGCCCTCGCGCTGGATGACGCGGTCGGCGGCCTCCAGCAGCGCCCGGCGGCGGCCGGGGTCGCGGCGCGGGGCCGGGCGCGCCGTTCCCTGGCCCGTCACGACGGCGTCCCGGGGGCGGGGCGGCGGGGGCGCGGACGGTGGCGGGTCGGAGGCATAGGCGAACGCTACTCGTGGGTGTTACCCGGTGACAACACCGCCTGGCCTGCGAACGGGTGCCGGGCACGGAGCGCGTGGAAGCCTGCCCCGGCGACACGATATACAAACAGTTACATCTTCCTTGCTCTCGGTAGGCGCAACCGTCACACTCGACGTCGGTCCCCCCACGTCCCCGTCGCAGAGAACGAGGTGAGGCACCATGCCCGGCGAGATCACGGCAACCGTCCCGCGCCGCCCCGAGGCGCGCGAGGCCGAGACCGGCCGCCGTCCGCTCCGCAGGGCCCGTGCCGCGGCGGACCGGCCGGAGGCGGGACGCGCGCACCGCGCCGACCGCGCGCCGGCCGCCGTCCCGGCGCCGGCCCCGCAGGGCGACCCGTGGGGCATCGGCTTCGGCTGAGCGCCCGGCCGCGGGCGCGCGTCCCCGCTGGGGGCGCGCGCCCGCACGTCCTCCCTCGGACGTCCGCCCTCAGACGCGGCGTCCGGGGAACAGGCTCTCGCGCCGGTCGACCAGGCCGTCCGGGGTGAAGTGCCACCAGTCGGTGAAGCGCAGCTCGACCGCCTCGCCGCCGCGCAGCACCCCGGCGAACCGGCCGCGCACCGCGACCCAGTCGCCGCCGCTCAGCACCTGGTCGAGCGTGTGCCGTCCGCGGTCGATGACGCGCTCGCCCGTGTAGAACCGGCGCAGCGCGTCGATCCCGTCGATGTCGGGCGTTCCCTGCCGCTCGTAGCGGACGGCGGAGTGGAACAGCGCGACGAGCGCGTCCACGTCCCCGTCGTCCACGAGCGTGTAATAGTGCCGGGCTATTTGTTCGGGGGACTTTTTCCGGAGCGTGCCGTCGGCTGTTGCCACTGGTGTCCGCCTCGTGGTCCAGGGGTGGTGTGCCCGGAGTCTAGGACGGGGCACCGGACGGAGAACTGTCCGGAACGAATGGTTTTCGGCCGTTCGCGCTGTCCGGTGATGACAAGGGTGTCAACGCGTGGCGGACGGTTCACCTGCCGTCGAACGCACGGGTGTCGCGCGGCTCGGCGAACGGCTCCTCCTCCGGCGGACGGCCCGCGGCGATCGCCCGTCCGCGCTCCAGTTCGGCGTCGAACTCGGCGCCGAGCAGAAGCGCCAGATTGCTGATCCACAGCCACACCAGAAAGACGATGACGCCCGCGATGCTGCCGTAGGTCTTGTTGTAGTTGCCGAAATTGGCCACGTAGACGGCGAACGCCGCCGAGGCGATCAGCCACAGGACGAGCGCGAGGCCGACGCCCGGCGTCACCCAGCGGACCTTCTGCCGGACGTTGGGCGCCGCCCAGTACAGCAGCGCGAACACGAAGCCGACGACGAGCAGCAGGACGGGCCACTTGGCGATGTCCCAGGCCGTCACCGCCGTGGAGCCGAGGCCGAGAGCGTCCCCGGCGCGCCGCGCGAGCGGCCCGGACACGACGACCATGACGGCCGACGCGGCGAGCAGCACGAGCGTCGTGAACGTGATGCCGACGCGGACCGGCAGCGTCTTGTAGATCGGCCGTCCCTCCTCCACCGAGTAGACGGCGTTGGCCGCGCGCATGAACGCGCCGACGTAGCCGGACGCCGACCAGAACGCGGCCGCGAGCCCGAGGATCCCGGCGACGCTCGCGCCCGCGCGCCCGCCCTGCAGGTCGGTGAGCGCGTTCACGAGGACGGGCCGGATCGCGGCGGGCGCCGTCCGGCGCACGTTGTCGATCATGTGCTGGACGGTGTCGGTCCCCGCGAGGCCCACCAGCGACACGAGCGCCAGCATCGCCGGGAAGATCGACAGGACGGCGTAGTAGGTCAGTGCCGCCGCCCGGTCGGGCAGCCCGTCGCGCGTGTAGCCGGTCACCGCGCGCCGCAGGGCCGCCCGCCGGGACGCTCCGGCGGTGCCGGCCGTCATGAGCTGCGGCGCCGGCGGATCCCGTACACGACGGCCCCGGCGGCGAGCGCCGCGCCGCCGGCCGCCAGCGCGAACCGCTCGGCGCCCCGGCGGGCGGAGTCGTCGCGGGCCATCGCCCGCGCGGACTCGGCCGACCGCCGGGCGCGGGCGGCGGCGCCGTCGCGCAGGCCCTCGGCCCGGTCCAGGACGCGCGCCTTCACGTCGGCTTTGGCGGCGAGCGCCGCGACGGTGTCGCCGAGGTCGGCGCGGGCGCGCTCGACGTCGGCGCGCAGTTCGGTCGGGGTGAGGTCGGGGCCGTCGGTCATCGGTGGCTCCTCTCCCGGATCTCGGCGACGTCGCGGCGGGCGCTCGCCATCGCCTCCTGCGGCACGGGCGGCACCGCGCGGGCCGTCTCGCGCCGTCCGGCGAGCGCGAGCACGCCCGCGACGGCGAACAGCACCACCGCCACGATCAGCGCGCCCAGCCAGACCGGCAGCACCAGCGCCAGCGCCGCGATCGCCGCCGCGGCGAGCGCGCCGAGGCCGTACAGCGCGACCAGGCCGGCGCCGCCGAACATCCCGGCGCCCTTCCCGGCGCTGCGGCCCTTCTCCTTGACCTCGGCCACCGCCAGGCGCAGTTCGGCGCGCAGCAGCTCCGACGTCTGCTGCGCGGCCTGGCGCACCAGCTCGCCGGTGTTCTCCTCCGACGTCCGGCGCTGCGTCGTGCGGGCCTGGCCGTCGAGGTCGGGTCTGATCGAAGTCATCTCGTCCACCTCCCAGCGCATCGGATCCGGCTCCTGCCCGGATACGGCGGCCTTATGCGCCGGGAGACGGGACGAGGCCCGGCACCGTGCGGTGCCGGGCCTCGCCGGACGTTCGTCCCCCCTGGGAAAGAGGGTCAGCGGATGGGCAGGCCGGTGATGGTGCGGCCGATGACCAGGCGCTGGATCTCGCTGGTGCCCTCGAAGATCGTGAAGATCTTGGAGTCGCGGTGCATGCGCTCCACCGGGTACTCGCGGGTGTAGCCGTTGCCGCCGAGGATCTGGATGGCCTCCTCGGTGACGCGCACGGCGGTCTCCGACGCGATGAGCTTGGCCTGCGAGCCCTCGGCCGCGTTGAAGTCCTTGCTGTTGCGGGCCATCCACGCGGCGCGGTGGACCATCAGGCGCGCGGCGTCGACCTGGACCTTCATGTCGGCGAGCTTGAAGGCGATGGCCTGGAAGTCGCCGATCTTGCGGCCGAACTGCTCGCGCTCCTGGGCGTACTGGAGGGCGTAGTCGTAGCCGGCGCGCGCGACGCCGAGCGCCATCGCGCCGACGGTCGGCCGCGTGGTCTCGAACGTCTTCATCGCGGCCTGGCCCTTGGCGCGCTTGCCCTCGCGGACGCGGGCGATGCGCTCGTCGAACTTCTCCTTGCCGCCGACGATGAGGTGGCTCGGGATGCGCACGTTGTCGAGGATGACCTCGGCGGTGTGGGACGCGCGGATGCCGTGCTTCTTGAACTTCTGGCCCTGCTTCAGGCCCGGCGTGTTCGGCGGGATGATGAAGCTGGCCTGGCCGCGGCTGCCGAGCTCGGGGTACACCGACGCGACGACGACGTGGATGTGGGCGATGCCGCCGTTGGTGGCCCAGGTCTTGGTGCCGTTGAGCACCCACTCGTCCTTGGCCTCGTCGTAGACGGCGCGGGCGCGGATGGAGCCGACGTCGGACCCGGCGTCGGGCTCGGAGGCGCAGAACGCGCCGAGCTTGACGTCGTCGGCGGTCCCGAACATCTGCGGGACCCACTCGGTCACCTGGTCGGGCGTGCCGGTGGCGGCGACGGACGCGGCGGCCAGGCCGGTGCCGACGATCGCGAGGCCGATGCCCGCGTCACCCCAGAACAGCTCCTCGAAGGCGACCGGGACGCCGAGGCCGGTCGGCTCCAGCCACTGGGTGGCGAAGAAGTCGAGGGAGTAGATCCCGATCTTGGCCGCCTCCTGGATGATCGGCCACGGGGTCTCCTCGCGCTCGTCCCACTCCTCCGCGGCGGGACGGATGACGTCCTTGGCGAACTCGTGGACCCACTGCTGAACCTCGCGGACGTCCTCGCTGAGGTCCAGCGAGAACGGGGCTCCCTCGTTGCTCATCTATTGACCCTTTCTCCAATATCGCGTGTTACCAACGGTAGCACCCGGACGAGTTACCACGGGTAACACCGTGGCCAGGGTCACAGGGATTCCGCAGCGTGAACTGCGAGATTGTCGGGAAATTGCGCAAGAACGCGGCGCGGCCACTCACTCGTTCACGACAGGAGCGACCGCCGGCCCGCCGCGTACTCCGGCACCTCGATCATCGGACGGCGTTCGCCGACCCCCACGTCGCTCACCCGGAGGTCGTGCCCGCCGGGCGAGCGGCGGAACTGGGTCAGCGCGGTGGCGGGCTCCTCCAGCGGCAGCATCCGGCCGTGCCGCTGCAACCGGGACCACGCCGTCAGCAGGATCTGGCCCGACATCGCGCCGAGCGCCTCGGTCGTCTGGTGCGAGTGGACGCGGCGGCCGAGGTCCACCTGGGCGATGGCGTCCAGGCCCGCCGTCTGCAGGACGTCCAGCAGCATCCCGAGCTCCACGCCGTAGCCGGTGACGAACGGCAGCCGCTCCAGCAGCGCGCGGCGGCCCGCGTACTCGCCGCCGAGCGGCTGCATCACCCCGGCGAGCGCGGGCCAGTGCAGGTTGATCAGCGGGCGCGCGACCAGCTCGGTGACCCGGCCGCCGCCGCCCTCGGCCGTCCCGGACGCGGTGATCAGCGGCCGGTCGTAGCAGCCCTTGACGAACCCGACCTCGGGATCGGCGAGCAGCGGGCCGAGCAGTCCCGTCACGTAGGTGGTGCTGAAGCCGCGCAGGTCGGCGTCCACGAACACGACGATGTCGCCGGTGGTGGCGGCGAGGGACTTCCACAGCGCCTCGCCCTTGCCCGACATCCGGCCCTCGCCGGGCAGCACGGCGTCCTGCGCGACGACCTCCGCCCCGGCCGCCGCCGCGACCTGCGCGGTGCGGTCGGTGGAGCGGGAGTCGACGACGAGGATCTCGTCCACGAGCGGCGCCCGCTCGACGAGGTCCCGGCGGATGGCGCCGACGATGGCGCCGACCGTCTCCTCCTCGTTCCGGGCGGGCAGCACGACGCTGATCCGGGTGGTCTCCTTGGCGGTGAGCAGCGCCTCGACCGGCCAGTCGGCCGAGCAACTCGTACGGCGGTGCATCCACGACGCGGCCTCGGGCAGCATGGGCACTCCTCCCCTTCGGGCGAACGTCCCTGACGGGCTCCTGATCACAGAGAACCCGATGTCATCGCAGATGGCCCCCTCTTGGAACGGGCCGGAAGCGGCTGACCCGAAGAGTTAACACCCGCACAACACAGTGGTCATTCCACGCCGGATTCGACCGGGCCGTCCGCCCCGCGCCGTCACACCGCCGCCATCTTCCGCACCGCGCCTCCCGGCCCCCTACTCGGTGGCGTGCTTGTCCAGGAAGGCGTAGACGTCCGCCTCGTCCACGCCGGGGAACGCGCCGGGCGGCAGGACCGACAGGACGTGCGAGTGCGCCCGCGCCGACGGCCACACCATGCCCTCCCACCGGTCGGCGAGGTCCTGCGGCGGACGCTGGCAGCAGTCGCCGTCCGGGCACGCCGACCGGACGCGGTTGGTGGTCTCGCGTCCCCGGAACCAGCGCGAGTCCTCGAACCGCACGCCGAGCGTGATGGCGAAGTCCCGCTCGTGGCTCGGGTCGATGTGCGACAGGCACCAGTACGTCCCGGTCGGGGTGTCGGTGTACTGGTAGTAGACCGAGAACCGGTCCTCGGCGTTGAAGACGTGGCGGCCCGCCCACTCGCGGCACATCCGCTGGCCCTCGATCGCGCCGTCCTCGTCCTGCGGGAACACCAGGCCGTCGTTGGCGTACGCCTTGTAGATCGTGCCGTTCTCGTCGTTCTTGGTGAAGTGCAGTTGCAGGCCCAGGTGGTGGGTCGCGACGTTGGTGAAGCGGTGCGCGGCCATCTCGTAGGAGACCGAGAACACGTCCGCGAGGTCCTCCACGGACAGCTCCCGCGCGGCCTTGGCCTCCTGCAGGAACGGGACGACGGCCCGCTCGGGCATGAGGATCGCCGCGCCGAAGTAGTTCGCCTCGACGCGCTGGCGCAGGAAGTCGGCGAAGTCGCGGGGCTGGTCGTGGTCGAGCGCGATGTGTCCGAGCGTCTGGAGCAGGATCGTGCGCGGCGTGTGCATCCCGAGCTGCTCGCGCTCCAGGTAGATCCGCCGGTTGCGCAGGTCGGTGATCGACCGGACCGAGCGCGGCAGGTCCTTGACGTACTGGAGCCCGAACCCGAAGTGCCCGACGAGCGTCATCAGCGTCCCCTGCGACACCGCGCCGCTGCGGTAGCCGACCGCGTCCAAAGTCTGCGCCGCGACCTTCTCGATGTCGGCGAAGTGGTTGCCGCGCTCGTGCATCTGGCGGCGCAGCTCGGCGTTGGCCTTGCGGGCCTCCTCCGGGCTCGCGGTCGGCTTGGTGCGGCTGCGGCGCAGTTCTCCGTACAGCGCGAGAATATGCTCGATGACCTCGTTGGGGAGCCGCTTGCCCGCCCTCAGGTGCGACAGGCCGAGCGTCCGGTACAGCGGGTCGCGCTGGGCCTCCTCCAGCGCGATCTCCAGCTGCGCGCGGCGGCTCGGCGGCTGGCGGCGCAGAAGTTCCTCGACCGGGACGTCCAGCGCGGACGCGAGGGACTGCAGCAGCGACAGCTTCGGCTCGCGCCGCCCGTTCTCCAGCAGCGAGAGCTGCGAGGGGGCGCGGCCGACGCGTCCGCCCAGGTCGGAGAGGGTCATCCCCCGCGAGCGGCGGAGATGACGGAGCCGCTGCCCGAAGGTGACGAGATCGACGTCACTCGTCAAGTTGAGGGGTTCTTCTGGCCGCAAGGTCGTCATGGGTTGATGGTAGCGGAAATATCGCAGTTCTTTCGTTACCTACGGGTTTCTTGATGCCAAGATTTCGGGGCATAGTCATGGACAAGCACCCAGGGGACGACACAGAAGGGCAATGCGATGAGCGACAGTCGCCTCAAGGGCGCAGCCGACGAGCTGCGGCGGCAGTGGGAGACCGACGAGCGCTGGGCGGGCATCGAGCGGACGTACTCCGCCGAGGACGTCGTCCGGCTGCGCGGCTCGGTGCAGGAGGAGGCCACGCTGGCCCGCCTCGGCGCCGAGCGCCTGTGGAAGCTGCTGCACGAGGAGGACTACGTCCACTCGCTCGGCGCGCTGACGGGCATGCAGGCGGTCCAGCAGGTCAAGGCCGGCCTCAAGGCCATCTACCTGTCGGGCTGGCAGGTCGCGGCCGACGCGAACCTGGCCGGCCAGACCTACCCGGACCAGAGCATCTACCCGGCCAACTCCGTGCCGCAGGTGGTCCGCCGCATCAACAACGCGCTGCTGCGCGCCGACCAGGTCCAGTGGGCCGAGGGCGAGGGCGACACCCACTTCCTCGCGCCGATCGTGGCCGACGCCGAGGCGGGCTTCGGCGGCGTCCTCAACGCGTTCGAGCTGATGAAGGGCATGATCGCCGCCGGTGCGGCGGGCGTGCACTGGGAGGACCAGCTCGCCTCCGAGAAGAAGTGCGGCCACCTCGGCGGCAAGGTCCTCATCCCGACCTCGCAGCACATCAAGACCCTCAACACGGCCCGTCTCGCGGCCGACATCTCCAACGTGCCGTCCCTGATCATCGCGCGGACCGACGCCGAGGCCGCGACCCTGATCACGACGGACGTGGACGAGCGCGACCGCGAGTTCATCACCGGTGAGCGGACCTCCGAGGGCTTCTACCGGGTGCGCAACGGCCTGGAGCCCTGCATCGCCCGCGCCAAGGCCTACGCGCCGTACTCCGACCTCATCTGGATGGAGACCGGCACCCCGGACCTGGAGCTGGCGCGCAAGTTCGCCGAGGCCGTCAAGGCCGAGTACCCGGACCAGATGCTGGCCTACAACTGCTCGCCGTCCTTCAACTGGAAGGCGCACCTGGACGACGCGACCATCGCGAAGTTCCAGCGCGAGCTGGGCCACATGGGCTTCAAGTTCCAGTTCATCACGCTGGCGGGCTTCCACGCCCTCAACCACGGGATGTTCGACCTGGCCTACGGTTACGCCCGCAACGGCATGACCGCCTACGTCGAGCTGCAGGAGCGCGAGTTCGCGTCGGCCGACCGCGGCTTCACGGCCGTCAAGCACCAGCGCGAGTCGGGCACCGGCTACTTCGACCAGGTCAGCACCGCGATCGCCCCGGACTCGTCCACCACGGCGCTCAAGGGCTCGACCGAAGAGGGCCAGTTCCACTGATCCGCCGGATCTGATCCGGTGCAGTCCTCAAGGCTTACCTGAGGATGGAAGGCCCCTCCGGCACCTACACCCCGGAGGGGCCTTCCGCATGTCAGCGGCCGTGCGCCCCGGCCGCGCGCTCGTGCCAGGCGGCGTCGCCGTCCGCGCCGCGCCCGCCCCAGCGGCCGGGCGCCCAGGCCGGGACGAGCAGCGCGAAGCCGAGCAGCGCGTCCACGCCGGAGCCGAGCAGAGCCTGCAGGCCGGTGTCGAGCGCGCCGCCGGGCGGGACGCGGCCGGGCAGGTCCAGCGCGCCGGCCGGGTCGGCGAGGAAGTACGCCGACAGCGCGATGAGCGCGAGCGCGGGCACCAACGAGACGAGCGGCGAGGCCCAGCGCGCGACGACGATGACGCCGACGACGAGCCCGGCCGCCGCGAGCAGCGCGAACGAGCCGTAGAGGCGCCGCGGGTCGGTGACCGCCCCCTCCAGCGCGTCGAAGGACCTCCCGGCCTGGACGAAGCCCCACGCGGCGCCGTAGAGCAGGGCGGGGGTCAGCAGGAGGCCGAGGACGAGACCGAAGGCGTGGCGCACGACGCATCACCTCTCGAAGGGGGCCGCGGACCCGGCCCTCGGGGCGGTCGACGGTCCATCAGAACACGACCCGCGCGACTTGCGCAGTACATCCCGACTTATCCGTCATTTCCTCCGGTGCGTCCGTGTTCTCCCTGCTGAGGAGGCCACGTGCGCTCCGTCGGTTTACCTTCCCTTGACCAGGGCATCGGCGCAAGGTCCATCCGGACGTCACACCGACAGGAGGGATCCCCCATGCCGACCGCCCTCATGGTCGTCGTCATCGTGATCGCCGCCGCCGTCCTCGCCGGGCTCGGGTATCTGCTCTGGCGCCAGGCCCGCACCCACCGGCTCAGGTCGCGTTTCGGCACCGAGTACGACCGCGCCGTCGAGCGCCACAACGGCCGCGCCGGCGCCGAGCACGAGCTGATGGAGCGCGAGCGCCACCACCGCGACCTGGACCTGCGCGAGCTGGAGCCGGCCCGGCGCGAGGAGTACCGCGCCTGGTGGACCGGGCTGCAGGAGCGCTTCGTGGACGAGCCCGTCGCGGCCGTCGCCGACGCCGACAAGCTCGTCACCGTCGTCATGACCGAGCGCGGCTACCCGACCGGCGACTTCGACGCCAACGTCCGCGAGCTGTCGGTCGAGCACGGCCGCACGCTCGACCACTACCGGCGCGGCCACGCCCTCGGGGCCCGCGCCGCCGGGGGCGGCGCCTCGACCGAGGACCTGCGGCAGGCGATGGTCCACTACCGCGCGCTGGTGGAGGACCTGCTGGCCGTCCCCGAGCGCGAGCGCGCCGACGCGCCGAAGGTCCGGCCCGCCGAGGCCACGCGCCCCGACAGCCCGATCCAGTCCGCCGAGCCCGCCCGCGACACCGCCCGGAGGAGCTGACCTCATGGACCGCCACTCGACCGACCAGCGCACGGACCTCACCACGGACCCGACCACCGGCCACGCCGCGGGCCACGGGACGGCCGCCGGCCGCCCGGCCGCGCCGCCCGCCGCACCGGCCGCGCCCGTCGCGCCGCCCGAGCTGCCCCGGCGCACGCCGGACCGCCGCGTCGCGGGCTCCGGGCCCGGCCACGGCCCCGGCGGCGGACCCGGGACCGGGCCGCTGCGGACGGTCGCCGACCGTCCGGCCGCCGTCCCCGGCGAGCACCCGCGCCCGGACGCCGACGCGCGCCCCGCGCCGAGCGACCGGCTGCTCGACACCGGCGAGGCCGAGGGGTTCCGGCGGCGCTGGCACGACGTGCAGGCCGCGTTCGTGGACGACCCCGGCGACGCCGTCCGCCGCGCCGACGAGCTGACCGGCGAGGCCGTGGACGCGCTCGGCCGCGCGCTCGCCCAGCGCAGGCTCGCGCTCTCCCCGCGCGACGAGGACGACGCCGCGTCCGACACCGAGCGGCTGCGGCTCGCGCTGCGCGAGTACCGGACGCTCCTGGACCGGGTCCTCGGATCCTGAGTTCCGTGGAGTCCGCCGCCGTCCCGGGTGAATACTGACTGAACACCATTCGGATTCGCCCGAGGAGGAACCGCGGTGGCCGACCTGACGATGACGATCGACGGCCGGGCCGTCGCCGGGGACGCCGCGTTCGGCGTGGTGAACCCGGCCACCGGCCGCGTCGCCGGGCACGCGCCGGGCGCCTCGCGCGCCCAGCTCGACGCGGCGATGGAGGCGGCGGCCCGGGCGCTGCCCGGCTGGCGGGCGGACGAGGACGCGCGGCGAAAGGCCCTGCTCGCCGTCGCCGACCTGCTGTTCGCGCGGGCGGAGGAGATCGGCCGGATCGTCACGCTGGAGCAGGGCAAGCCGCTCGGCGAGGCGGCGCTGGAGGTCGCCGGGGCAGGGGTCTGGTTCAAGTACTACGCCGAGCTGGACCTGCCCCGGGAGATCATCCAGGACGACGAGCGGGCGCTGGTCGAGGTCGTGCGCCGCCCGGTCGGCGTGGTCGCGGCCATCACGCCGTGGAACTACCCGCTGCTGCTGGCCGCGTGGAAGCTCGCCCCGGCGCTGCTCGCGGGCAACACGGTCGTGCTGAAGCCGTCGCCGTACACGCCGCTGTCCAGCCTGGTGCTCGGCGAGGCGCTGCGGGACGTCCTGCCGCCCGGCGTCCTCAACGTCGTGACGGGCGGGGACGAGCTGGGCGCGTGGATGACGTCCCATCCCGTCCCGCGCAAGATCAGCTTCACCGGCAGCGTCGCGACCGGGCGGCGGGTGGCCGCGGCGGCGGCGCCCGACCTGAAGCGCGTGACGCTGGAGCTCGGCGGCAACGACGCGGCGATCCTGCTGGACGACGTCGACCCGGCGGCCGTCGCCGGACGGCTGTTCGGCGCCGCGTTCGCCAACAACGGCCAGGTCTGCTCGGCGGTCAAGCGCGTCTACGTCCCCGACGCCCTGTACGACGACGTGGTCGACGCGCTCGCCGCGCAGGCCCGCGCCGCCCGCGTCGGCGACGGCATGACCGAGGGCGTGCAGTACGGGCCGGTGAACAACCGTCCGCAGTTCGAGCGCGTCGGGGAGCTGGTCGCCGAGGCGCTCGCGGGCGGAGCCCGCGCGGCGGCGGGCGGCGGGCCGCTGCCCGGCCCCGGCTACTTCTTCGCGCCGACGATCCTCGCCGACGTCCCCGACGGCGCGCGGGTCGTGGACGAGGAGCAGTTCGGCCCGGCGCTCCCGGTCCTCCGGTACCGGACGGTCGAGGAGGCCGTCGCCCGCGCCAACGGCACCCTCTTCGGGCTCTCGGGCTCGGTGTGGGGCGCCGACGCCGACCGCGCCGCCGGGATCGCCGGGCGGCTCGAATGCGGGACCGCCTGGGTGAACACCCATCTCGCGCTCGCGCCGCACCAGCCGTTCGGCGGGTTCAAGTGGAGCGGGCTCGGCGTCGAGAACGGGCCGCACGGGCTGCACGGGTTCACCGAACTGCAGGTCGTCCACCGGGCGCGCGGATGACCGGCGCGCCCCGCGCCGCGGCGACCGGCCCGTCGATGCGACAATCGCGCGGACGGGCATCGGCGTCACCGCCGGCGACAGCAGAACGGGGAGACCGTATGGGCACATGGGACGTCATGCGTCAGGACGACCTGGGCAACGAGTTCCATGTGTCCGCGCACGATTCCCGCGTCGCCGCGCTCGCGCAGGTGCTCGTCCTGGAGAGCGGGGTGCCGCACCGCCAGATGTACTGGGTGGAGGGGCCGTTCGCGCCGTCCGTCCGCACCAACCGCGACCTGTACCTCCACGTGCTGCGGGTCGGCCGCGACACGCGGGCGGGCTCGTGGTCGCTGTCGGGGTTCCTGCGCGCGCTGTGGAAGGTGAGCCTGCCGCTGCGCGAGCGCGACGACCTGGAGGCCGACGACGCGGCGGCGCTGTTCTCGGCGGCGGTCGCGGTCTCCCCCGCGCCGTTCGACCCCAAGTGGGCCGGCCGGGACCTGCTGCTGCCCGGCGCCGGGCCCCGCGACCACGCCGACTGGGAGCGCGTGCTGATCGCCCAGATCGCCGATCTGGAGGACTTCGTCACCGCGCCGCCGGGGCCGCGCGGCCGGTTCGGCGTGGACGCGCCGCGCCCGTCCGGCTCGGGACCGCGCCCGACCCCGCCGCGCTGGTGCAACTTCGACCCGGCGACGTACCTGGAGTGCGCGGTGGCGGGCGCCGTCGGCGGCTGGGACGTGTCCGACGGCGCCCGGGTCCCGTCCGACGGCGGGCCGACGCGGTCGCCCGTCCGGCCGCTGACCACGGTGACCTGGGAGGACCTGGCGCGGATCGCGGTCTGCGGGCAGCTCTACGAGTGACCGGCCGCCGTTTCGGTCAGCAGGCTCGTTAGGGCAGGAATCCGGCCGTAAGGTGGAGGCATCGCGCTCGCCGAGGAGGGTTCATGGCCAACAACGAGGATCTGACGAGGAACATCCCGACCGATCTGATCTTCCGGCTGCCGCCGTCCTTCGCGACGGTGGAGGAGGAGCGCCGGCACCGCAAGGAGCGGCTGGCGGCGGCGCTGCGGCTGTTCGGGAAGCTCGGGTTCGAGGAGGGCGTCGCCGGGCACATCACCGCGCGCGACCCCGAGCAAACCGACCACTTCTGGGTGAACCCGTTCGGGCTGTCGTTCAAGCACGTCCGCGTCAGCGACCTGATCCTCGTCAACCACCAGGGCCAGGTCGTGGAGGGCCGCTACCCGGTGAACGAGGCGGCGTTCGCGATCCACTCGCAGGTGCACCAGGCCCGTCCGGACGTCGTCGCCGCCGCGCACAGCCACTCCACCTACGGGCGCGCGCTGTCGGCGCTCGGTCAGAAGCTGGAGCCGATCACGCAGGACGTCTGCGCGTTCTACGAGGACCACGGCCTGTTCGACGACTACACCGGCGTCGTCACCGACCTGGAGGAGGGCAAGCGCATCGCCGCCGCCCTCGGCGACAACAAGGCCGTCATCCTGCGGAACCACGGTCTGCTCACGGTCGGCAGCACGGTGGACGCCGCCGCGTGGTGGTTCATCACGATGGAGCGGTCGTGCCAGGTGCAGCTCGTCGCCAAGGCGGCCGGGACGGTCGTGCCGATCGAGCCGGCGAACGCGGCCCTGACGCACAAGCAGATCGGGAACGACATCGCGGGCTGGGTGAACTACCAGCCGCTGCACGACCAGATCACGCGGGAGCAGCCGGACCTGTTCGAGTAGCAATCCGACTTTCCTGACTTTTCATAGCGTTTCGTCGTTCCGCCGTTCGTGCGCGTCCTGATCCCTACGCTGAGTACCCGATCCATGACGGACGGGGCCAGCAGGACCGGAGGGACGCGGTGGACGCACGCGCTCGGGACGCCGCCGATCAGCTCATGCTCCTCACCCGCCTGCTCCTGCGGGCCGACGGCGTCCCGCCGGGCGTCGCGGCGCCCCGGACGCGCGTCCTGCGGCACAACCGGGCCGAGCTGACCGCCGCCGAGCAGCACGTCTTCGGCCTGCTCGTGGCGGGCCGCCGGACGGCGCGGCTCGCGGCGCTGCTGGAGATCAGCGAGCGCGCCGTCGAGGACCACCTGCGGGCTCTGCTCGGCGACTTCGCGCTCCCCGAGGCGCCCGTCCCGGCCCCGCCGGACGTGCGGCGCGCCCGGCGGCGGCGCGGGATGCTCGCGCTGTTCGCCGCCCCGGGCGCGACGGCGCTCATCGTCGCGGGCGGGGCGGCGGCGTTCGCGCTGCAGGTCCCGGAGGCCGAGGCGCCGCGCCCGGTGCGCACCGGGCCGCTCCCCGACGGCACCCGGTCCGCCGCTGCCGCCGGGTACCGTCCGGCGCGTCCTTACGCGTCGCACCGGGTCTCGCACGGAACCTCGCCCCGGGCCTCGTACCGGGCCGGGCGCGGGGCGCGGCTGCCCCGCGGCGTCGCCACCGCCACGTCGTTCTGGGACGCGGCCACCGCGCGCGGCGCCCGCATGTCGGCCCGGACGGTCGCGAGCCCGTACTGGCCGCTCGGCACGCGCGTCCGCGTCAGCTACCGCGGGCGGAGCGCGGTCGGAGTCGTCCAGGACTTCGGGCCCGCCGCGTGGGCGGTCGCGCAGCACGCGCCGCCCGCGATCATCGACCTGTCCGAGCCGATGATGGCGGCGCTCACCGGACGGCGCGTCCACGCCGTCCCGGTCCGGTTCGAGGTGCTCGCGTTCGGGGCCGGGCCCGTCTACCGGACGTCCGGCCCCGGCCACGACCTGGCGTTCCGGAGGTGAGCGCCCGTCACGGCGTCCGGTCGGCCGTCAGCGGCAGCCGGACCTCGAACCGCGTGTCGCCCGGACGCGACGTCACGCGGATGTCGCCGCCGTGCCGGTCCACGACGATCCGCCAGGAGATGTCCAGGCCGAGCCCGGTGCCCTGCCCGACCGGCTTGGTCGTGAAGAACGGCGTGAACAGGCGGTCCATGTCCTCCTCGGCGACGCCCGCTCCGGTGTCGCCGACCACGACGACGGCCGTGTCGCCGTCGCGGGCCGTCGTGATCGTCAGCGTGCCCGCGCCCTCCATCGCGTAGAGGGCGTTGACGATGAGGTTCGTCCACACCTGGTTCAACTCGGCGGCGAACGCGGGGACGGGCGGCAGGTCCGGGTCGTAGGACGTCCGGACCGTCACCTTCGGCCCGATCTTGCGGTGCAGCATCGTCAGCGTGCTGTCGAGCAGGGACCCGAGGTCGGCGGGCTGGTAGGGCGCGCGGTCGAGCTGGGAGTACTGGCGGGCCGACTCCAGCAGCGCGCTGATCCGCCCGGTCGCCTCGGCGATCTCGGCCTGGAGCTGCGCGACCTCCAGGACCTCGGCCAGCCACGCCATCGCCGCCGGGAGGCGGTCGCCCGCCGCCGCCGCGACCTGCTCGGCCTCGGCCGGGCCGATCCCGGCGGCGACCAGTTCGGGCGCGAGGTCCCACGCGTCGGGGACGTCGTGCTCGTCCAGCCATGCGCCGATCTCGTCCTCGGCGTCGCTGACGGCGATCGGGTCGCGGGCGACCTTGCACGCGGCCGATCCGGCGAGGCGTTCGCGCAGCGACACGATCGCGGCGATCCGCTCGCAGTCCACGCCGCCCGCCGCCAGCTCGCCGAGCCGCCGCTGCGCCGACCCCAGGCGCTCCCCCAGCTCGGCGCTCGCGCGGGACGCGGCGGCGGCCGGGTTGTTCAGCTCGTGCGTCAGGCCCGCCGTGAGCGTGCCGAGCGCGGTCAGCCGCTCGCGCTGGTCCACGATGCGGCGGGCGTTGTTCATCCCGAAGAACACGCCCTCCAGCAGGTGCGTCGCCATCGGGAACCACTTGCGGACGGCCATCGCGAACTTGCGGGCGGGCAGCACGAACATCGTGGACGGCCGCACCGCCCGCAGCGTGTGCTGGTAGCGCTGCTCGATCCGGTCGCCGATGTACGCCTGGACCGCGCCGCCGTACACGCCGGGCTGGGAGCTTCGCGTCAGCTCCGCCTCATGGCCGCGCACCATCTGGACCATCGACACCGAGCCGTCCAGCAGCACGAAGAGGAACTCGGCGGGCTCGCCCTGCACGCACGCCGACTCGCCCTCGGCGTAGGAGCGGACGGCGCCGTGCTCGGCCAGCCACGCGAGCTTGCGCTCGTCCAGGTCCTCGAACAGGAACAGCTCGCCCAGCCGCGCGGGCGCGACCTCCGTCATGACCCCTCCAGGTAGCGGTGGACGAGCGCCACCGCCATCGCACCGTCGCCGACCGCCGCCGCCACCCGTTTGATGGACCCGGCGCGCACGTCGCCCGCCGCGAACACGCCCGGCAGGCTCGTCTCCAGGAAGTAGGGCGCGCGGACGGCCGTCCCGCCCGGCGCCGATATGTCCGGGCCGGTGAGGACGTAGCCGGCCGCGTCGCGTTCCACGTCGGCGCCCAGCCAGTCCGTGCGGGGCTCGGCGCCGATGAACACGAACAGGTACTGCGCGTCGGCCGTCCACTCGCCGTCCGGGCCGCTCAGCGTGAGGCGCTCCAGGTGGTCGTCGCCGTCGGCCGCCGTGACGGCCGTGCGGCAGTGGACCCGGACGTTCGGCAGCGCGGCGATCTGCTCGATCAGGTAGTGCGACATCGACGTCTCCAGGCCCGCCGCGCGGACGACGAGGTGGACGCGCTCGGCCGTCCGCGCCAGGTGCACCGCGCACTGCCCGGCCGAGTTCGCCCCGCCGACGACGAACACCTCCTGCCCGGCGCAGCCCGGCGTCTCGGCCGTCGCGGCGCCGTAGAACACGCCGCGCCCGGTGAACGCGTCCAGGCCCGGCGCGGTCAGCCGCCGGTACGACACGCCGGTCGCGAGGATGACGGCGTGCGCGGCGATCTCCGTGCCGTCCGCCTGCCGGACGACCCGCGCCTGCCCGCGCGCCTCCAGCCCGGTGACGCGGCCCGTCGTGACCAGCTCGACGCCGAACCGCTCGGCCTGGCGGCGGGCGCGGTCGGCGAGCTGCGCGCCGGACACGCCGTCGGGGAACCCGAGGTAGTTCTCGATCCGCGAACTCTGGCCGGCCTGCCCGCCGGACGCGTGCTGCTCGATCAGGACCGTCCGCAGGCCCTCCGACGCCCCGTACACCGCCGCGCCGAGCCCGGCCGGGCCCGCCCCGACGACGACCAGGTCGTAGAAGTCCGCGCCCGCCTCGGTGGTGAGGCCGACGGCGGCGGCCAGCTCGGCGTCCGACGGCGCGGCGAGGAACGATCCATCGGCCGTCACGACGAGCGGGAGGTCCGGGGAGCCCGCCGCCTTCACCAGCTCCACCGCCTCGGGGACGGTGTCGAGCAGGAACGTGTACGGGACCTGGTTGCGGGCCAGGAAGTCGCGGACCTCGTAGGACCGCGCCGACCAGCGGTGCCCGACGACGCGCAGGTCCGCCGGGCGGCGCCGCTCGGTCCGCCGCCACGCGTCGACCTGCGCGTCGATCACCGGGTAGAACTTCTCCTCCGGCGGGTTCCACGGCTTCAGCAGGTAGTGGTCGAGGTCCACGACGTTGATCGCCTGGATGGCGGCGTCGGTGTCGGCGTAGGCGGTCAGCAGGACCCGCCGCGCGAACGGGTACAGGTCCATCGCGCGTTCGAGGAACTCGACGCCGGTCATCTCGGGCATCCGGTGGTCGGCGAGCAGGACCGCCGTGTCGTCGCCGCGCAGTTTCAGCTCGGCGAGCGCGTCCAGCGCCAGCGGTCCGGATTCGGCCCGGACGATCCGGAACTCCTCCGCGTAGCGGCGGCGCAGGTCGCGCGCCACCGCGCGGGAGACGCTCGGGTCGTCGTCGACCGTAAGGATCACAGGTTTGGACACGTTCACCCCTTGCGTTGCGGCACGTCCCGACAGCGTACGACGTGCGCGGATCATCACGGTTCGCCGATGCCCCCGGCGGCACGGCCCGTCACCCGATCGGCCATGATCGGAGCATGACACTGCGGGTGGCGCTCATCGGGTACGGAATCGGAGGCTCGGCGTTCCACGCGCCGCTGATCGCGACGACGCCGGGGCTGCGGCTCGACGCCGTCGTCACGGCGGACGCGGGGCGGGCGGCGGCGGTGCGCGAGCGGTACCCCGAGGCGTCCGTGCTCGACAGCGCGGACCGGCTGTGGGAGTCCACCGGCCGGTACGACCTCGTCGTCGTGACGGCCCCGAACCGGTACCACGTTCCGCTTGCGCGCACCGCGCTGACGGCGGGCATCCCGGTCGTCCTGGACAAGCCGGTGGCCGCGTCCGCCGCCGACGCCCGCTCGCTGGCCGCGCTGAGCGCCGTGCGCGGCCTGCCGGTCATCCCGTTCCACAACCGCCGCTGGGACGGGGACTTCCGGACCGTCCGGCGCCTGGTCGAGGGCGGCGCGCTCGGCACCGTCCGCCGCTTCGAGTCGCGCTTCGAACGCTGGCGGCCCGAGGTGAAGACGGGCTGGCGCGAGAGCGGCGACCCGCGCGACGCGGGCGGGATCCTCTTCGACCTCGGCTCCCACCTCATCGACCAGGCCGTCGCGCTGTTCGGCCGCCCCGACCTCGTCCACGCGGAGATCGACACGCGCCGTCCCGGCGCCCGCACCCCCGACGACGTCTTCGTGGCCCTCACCCACCCCGGCGGGGAACGTTCCCACCTGTGGATGAGCGCAGTCGCGTCCGACCTCGGCCCGCGCTTCCGCGTCCTCGGCTCCGCGGCGTCCTACACCGTCCACGGCATGGACCCCCAGGAGGACGCCCTGCGCGCGGGCGGCACCCCCCTCGACGCAGGCTGGGGCCAGGTCCCCCCGCCCCGCTACGGCCGCCTCGGAACCCCCGGCGCGACAACCCCCGAACCCACCGCCCCGGGCGCCTACCAAGAGTTCTACGCGGCAGTGGCCCGCACCCTGACCGGCGAAGAACCACCCCCGGTGACCCTCGCCGACGCCATCACCGGCCTGGAGATCATCGAAGCCGCCCAGACCGCCGCCCGCACCGGCACCCCGACAGCCCCGGCCCCCTGACCCACCCGAGCCGCTGCACGCCGGACGACAAGAGTAAACGACACCCGCATTCAAGCCTGAAGCCGCCGAACGTCGAGAGACACGGGGTTCCGGCGCATGCGGCACGCGTGGCACGCGTCCCGGCCGGCCGGGATCGGACGGCCGGGCGGTCCCGCCGGGCGGTCCGGCCGCGTAGGAGGCGGGCGGTGCCGTCCGCCTACGTCGGCCGCGCCGGGTGGAACTCCGGTTGTCCGGTCGGCCGGTACACGTGCACGCCGACGCCCCTCGCGTCGGTGTGGGAGCTGATGACTTCGAGCGCGGCGGCGGGCCCGTCGTCCGGGAACAGCCGCATCCCCTGTCCGAGAAGCACGGGGACGACCAGCAGGGTCAGTTCGTCCACCAGGTCGGCGGCGAGCAGCGAGCGGATCAGGGTCGCGCTCCCGTGCACCTGGATCTCGCCCGGTGACGATTCCTTCAGTTCCTTGATCGCTGTGGTCGCGTCCCCGGCGAGCAGTGTGACGGGTCCCCACGATGGTTGCTTGAGGCTGTTGGACGCGACGTACTTCTGCGCCCCGTTGAGCGCCACCCCGATGGGGTGCGCCTGCATCTCCGGCCGGGTGCCCCAGGTCTCGGCGAACATCTCGTACGTGCGCCGCCCGAACAGGAACGCGTCCGCCCGCTGGTAGGTCTCGGTGATCATCTCGCCGGTGTCGTCGGCGAATGCTCCGAGCGCCCAGCCGTCCCGGGTGAACCCGCTCGCCAGTTCCTCGGGAGTCGCGTGACCGTTGCCCTGCATCACACCGTCCACGGTCACCTGCGTCATCGTCGTCAGCCTCATGCGCCCATGCTGGGCGCGCAGGCCGGCTCGCGGCAACCATGCGCGCCGAACGGCAACAGCGCGGCGCAGCCGACCGGACTTCCCCCGATCGCGCAGGGCGGTTTGATCCCGTCCGTCCTGAAGGCCCGTCACGGCGTGGTTGGAGGCCGTGGTCCTCGCGTGTGCGTCTTGTCATGTGATTCGTCTCAGCGCAGACCAGGAGGAGCAGGCGCCGCAGACGCCGGTTGTTGCGGCGGGACCGCAGCAGGTTTCCGCCGACCTTCCCCGGGATTCGGGGAAGGCCGGGGCGCCCGATCCTACGGATGATCAAGCCCTCCCGCAGAGGGAAGCTGAAGGGCCGGTCAGAGGTCGAACAGTTCGTTCCAGGTCGGGACGCGCAGGGCGACGCGCAGGCGCATGCCTGCTTCGCCGGGCGTCTTGTTGCCCTTGCGGTTGTTGCACTTGCCGCAGGCGAGGACGGTGTTCTCCCAGGTGTCGGCGCCGCCGCGCGACTGCGGAAAGACGTGGTCGATCGTGTGGCCGCGCCCGCCGCAGTAGCCGCAGGTGCCGCGTTCGCGCAGGTAGACGCCGCGCTTGCTCCACGGGGGGCGGCGGCCGTGGCGCCAGCGCATCGCCACGTAGCGGACGAGGCGCAGCACGCGGGGGACGGGGAACCGCCCGATCGTGCGGCCTTCCTCCGCCTCCTCGACCACGGCCACCTCGCGGACCAGCATGCGTATGGCGTGTCGCAGGTCCACCTTCTGGAAGGGCTCGTACGACGCGTTGAGGACCAGTACGTCCATCGGTCGCCTCCTGCCGCTCGTGCGCCCGCTCCCCCGCCGGGACTCGAACCCGGTTTCCCGCGCCGCCGGTTCCGGCGGCCGGGGGAAATGGCATTCCGTTTCGTTCCCGCGTTCGCGGGCGTCCTCAGAATGCCCAGCCGGGCCGGTGACGGCAAGGTATTTACGATCTGGAGGATACCGCGCGCGCGGCGCCATTTTCCGGGTCGCGGCGACGTTTCCGCCGATCGCGGGCGGTCCCCGACGGCCCCGGCGCCCGCGCGCGTGGGGCGTCCGACGCCGAGAAGACGCGCGATCAACCGTTCGCTCCTTGTTTTTCGGGTGCCGGGATATCCGCCGGGAACCCGCGGGCCGCAACGAGAACCCGGCGGGTTTCCCCTGCGGAAAGGACGGGCGGCGCGAGTATTCACCGGTTCTTCACGGGGCGGCTGAGCGGCGGAATCAGCCGCGCGGCGCGTTCGTCCCACCACCGCGCCCCGTCGCCGTCGGGCGGCGGGACGACCTCCAGCGTCCACCCGCCCGAGCCCCCGGGAAGGCCGGCCGTACCGGGCATGACCAGCCGCACCGCGAGCCCTCGCCTCCGCCACAGCGGCTCCGCCCCCCAGTAGCGCAGCACGTCGTCCGGGTCGACGATCCGATCCGCACGAAGACGCCACAACCCCGCACCCGAACTCTCGGACGCCCTCTTCAACGGGCCGCCGGACGGGCCGCCGCCCGTGCCGCCGCCCGGATCGCCAGACGAACTGCCGGACCGGCTGCCAGGCGGACACCCACACGCGCCACGAGCCGCGCTGCCGGACGACCGGACGCGCGCACCACCAGGCGGGCTGCCGGACGGGCCGCCGCACACGCAGCCGGACGGACTGCTGGACACGCCGCCGCACGCGCAGCCGCACGGGCTGCCGGACGAACGGACGCGCGCACCGCCAGGCGGGCTGCCAGACCCGCAGCCGGACGGACTGCCGCACGTGTCGCCGGACGCGGTGCCGGACCCGCTGCCGGGCGCGCTGCCGCACGCGCTGCCGCACGTGCAGCCGGACGGACTGCCGGGCGCGGTGCCGAGCGGGCAGGTGCATGGGCGGACGGACGGGTCGGCGCGTGCGGCGCTGGTGGTCGCGTCGGCGGAGGCGCGGCCGGGCGAGGCGCCGGACGGTCTTGGACGCGTTCTGGTGGTCAGGTACTCGTTGAGCAGGCCCGCCGCCGTCCCGCGCAGGACGTTCGCCGCCGTCAGCAGGTGACCGAGGGGCGCCGTCCGCACCGACAACTCCGGCAGGCCGAACCGGGCGAGTCCCCGCGTGAACGCGCGGATCCGCCCCGACCCCGCCCACATGACGAACACGCTCAGCCAGGTGAAGTCCAGCACGAAGGCGTCCGGCTCGCGCGGCGGCCCGACGTCGCGGTCGAGGATCCGGCGGGCGTCCAGGTCCACGGCGCATCCGCCCGACGCGTGCGCGGCGGCGCGGGCCACGAGCCGCTGCGCGAGGAACCGGCGGCCCGTCCGCGAAGGCCCGGCCGAGGGGTCCGGCCGGAGCGTCACCAGGGTGTGCCGCGCGGCCCGGCGCACCGCCGCGATCCCCGGCCCGGTCAGGTCGTCCGGCACCGGCGGCGCGGGACAGGCGGTGAGCGTCAGGTACGGCGAGCCGAGCAGGTCGAGGGCGAGCGCGGCCGTGCGTCCCCGCCCCCGGGCGAGCGACGCGCGCAGCGCGGCGGCGCGGGGCGGCGCGACCGGGCCGGCCACGAGGAACCGGCCGGCCGGGGCGCCGGGCGCGGGGATCTCCAGAAAAGCGTGCATGGCGGGCCTCCCGTCGGAACGGCCCCCGGGCGGGGACCGTGCGACCAGGCTCGCCGGAACACCCCCGGCACCGAAACCAGAACCTCGTTCTGGGGATAACCCCGCTAGGGCAGGTCGGCGACCAGCGCGTGGTACTCCCGCGTCTCCCGCTCCGGGAGGAACCCCAGCTCCTCGTTCACCGCGAGCATGTGCGGGTTGTCGCCCGCGTTGTCCGTCTCGATCTCCCGGATGCCGGGCAGCTCGGACCGGACCCAGTCCAGCATCGCGGCCTTCATCCAGATCCCGAGCCGCCGTCCCCGGTGCTCGGGCACGACCGCCGTGTCGTACTGCGCGGCGCGGTCCCCGCCGCCCGCCGGGACGACCAGCTCGGTGAACCCCGCGATCGCCCCGTCGTGCAAGGCCGCGACGGTGTAGAGGGAGTCCCCGCGCTTGGCGACCAGCTCCCCCATCTCGCGCACGCGGTCGGCGTCCCACGGCACGCCCTCGTACTCGACCAGGTCCGCCATCGCGTCCTTGGCGCGGGCGAGGGCGCCGGCGTGCTCGTCGGGCACCGTCCCCCGCCACCGGACGAGCGTGTACCCGGACGGACCAGCGGAAAGCAGCCCCGCGACCCGTCCCGGCGGCAGGTCGGCCAGCCGCAGCACGAGCCCCCGCAGCGTCAGCACGCAGGTGAAGCCGTGCGCCTCCAGGAAGGGCACGGCGGGCGTCCCCGCCGACACCTGCGCGATGACCCCGGGCCGTCCGTCGGCGCGCAGCGCGCCCGCGGCCGAGCGCACCAGCGACCGTCCGAGCCCGGCGCGGCGCCGCTCCGGACGCACCTGGACGTCGATCTCCCCCGGCCGGTCCGCGCCGGGCCCGCCGGGCAGCCGCAGCGCCGCGACGGCCGCGAAGCCGTCCCCCGCGGGCACCGCCCAGAACCGCTCCGGCGAGCCCCGGTCGGCGCCGAGCAGCCGCGCGGCGGTGTGCTCGGCCCCGGGCGCCGGACCGGCGGACGGGTCGCCCGCGCTCACCGCCACGAGCACGTCGTGCCACTGCCGGATCTGCGCGTCGGTCGGGTCGGACAGCTCGATGACGTCCATTCGCCTTTTTTACAGGATCGGCCGCGTCCGACACGCGGCGAACCGGCGGCGCGCCGCGCCTCAGCGCCCGAACGCGGCCAGCAGGCGCTCGGCGGCGAGGGCGGGCGTGAGCGTCCCGGCGGCGACGGCGTCCTCCAGTTCCGGCGTCAGCGCCCGGACGGCCGGGGACGCGTGCAGCTCGCCGAGCAGCCGGTCGTGGACCATCGCCCACGTCCAGCCGACCTGCTGTCGGCGGCGCCGCCGGTCCAGCTCGCCCGAGGCGCGCATCCGGTCCTGGTGCTCGACCAGCTTGGTCCAGACGTCGTCGAGCCCGGTCCCGTCGAGCCCGCTGCACGTCAGCACCGGCACGTCGTGCTCGCGCTCGGAGCTGCGCAGCAGCCGCAGCGCGCCCGCCAGCTCCCGCGCGGCCCGGCGCGCCTCCCGCGCGTGGTCGCCGTCGGCCTTGTTGACGGCGATGACGTCCGCCAGCTCCAGGACGCCCTTCTTGATGCCCTGGAGCTGGTCCCCGGTTCGGGCGAGGGTGAGGAACAGGAACGAGTCGACCATGTCGGCGACGGTGGTCTCCGACTGCCCGACGCCGACCGTCTCCACGAGCACGACGTCGTATCCGGCGGCCTCCATCACGACCATCGCCTCGCGGGTGGCGCGGGCGACGCCGCCGAGCGTCCCGGCGGTGGGAGACGGACGGATGAACGCGCGCGGATCGGTGGCGAGCCGCTGCATCCGGGTCTTGTCGCCGAGGATGCTGCCGCCCGTCCGGGTCGAGGACGGGTCGACGGCGAGGACGGCGACGCGGTGCCCGGCGGCGGTCAGGTCCGTCCCGAGCGCGTCGATGAACGTGGACTTCCCGACGCCCGGCACCCCGGTGATCCCGACGCGCCGCGCGCCGCCGGTGTGCGGGGTCAGCGCGACCAGGACCTCCTGGGCGAGCGCGCGGTGGTCGGGACGCGACGACTCAACGAGCGTGATCGCACGCGCGATCCACGCGCGCGAGCCGTCCCGGACACCGGCGGCGTAGTCGGCGGCGCCGGGCTTCACGCCGCCTCGTGCCCGAGCCGTCCGGCCAGGTCGGCGAGCAGCCCGAGGGCGGCCTCGGCGAGCACCGTGCCGGGCGGGAAGATGGCGGCGGCCCCGGCGGCGCGCAGCTCGTCGAAGTCCTGCGGCGGGATGACGCCGCCGACGACGATCATGATGTCCGCGCGGTCCAGCGCGGCCAGCTCCGCCCGCAGCGCGGGCACCAGCGTGAGGTGCCCGGCGGCGAGGGAGTTCACGCCGACGACGTGGACGTCGGCCTCGACGGCCTGCCGCGCGACCTCCGCCGGCGTCTGGAACAGCGGGCCCACGTCGACGTCGAAGCCGAGGTCGGCGAACCCGGTCGCGATGACCTTCTGGCCGCGGTCGTGGCCGTCCTGGCCCATCTTCGCGACGAGGATCCGGGGCCGCCGGCCCTCGGCCTCGGCGAACGCGCCGGTCGCGGCGCGGGCCTCCTCGATGGCGCTCACCTCGCCCGCCTCCTCCCGGTACACGCCGGAGATGGTACGGATCTGCGCGGCGTGGCGCCCGTAGGCGGCCTCCAGCGCGTCGGAGATCTCGCCGACGGTGGCCTTGGCGCGGGCGGCGTCGATGGCCAGGGCGAGCAGGTTGTGGGCCAGGTCGGACGGGCGCGTCCCGTCCTCGGCGGCGCGGGCGGCGGCGGTCAGCGCGGCGAGCGCGGCGCGGACGGACGGCTCGTCGCGCTCGGCCCGCAGCCGCCGCAGCTTCTCGATCTGCTGCGCGCGCACGGACGCGTTGTCGACCTTGAGGACGTCGATGGACTCCTCGGCGTCCGGCCGGTACTTGTTGACCCCGATGACGGGCTGGCGTCCGGAGTCGATGCGGGCCTGCGTACGCGCGGCGGCCTCCTCGATCCGGAGTTTCGGCAGCCCCTCGTCGATCGCGCGCGCCATCCCGCCCGCCCGCTCGACCTCGGTGATGTGCCCCCACGCGCGGCGGGCGAGGTCGAAGGTGAGGCGTTCGACGTAGGCGCTGCCGCCCCACGGGTCGATCGTGCGGGTCGTGCCGGACTCCTGCTGGAGCAGGAGCTGGGTGTTGCGGGCGATGCGCGCGGAGAAGTCGGTGGGCAGCGCGAGGGCCTCGTCCAGCGCGTTGGTGTGCAGCGACTGGGTGTGGCCCTGCGTGGCGGCCATCGCCTCGACGCAGGTGCGGGCGACGTTGTTGAACACGTCCTGCGCGGTGAGCGACCAGCCGGACGTCTGCGAGTGCGTCCGCAGCGACAGCGACTTCGGGTTCTGCGGGTCGAACTGCTTCACCAGCCGCGCCCACAGCAGCCGCGCGGCGCGCAGCTTGGCGACCTCCATGAAGAAGTTCATGCCGATGGCCCAGAAGAACGACAGCCGGGGCGCGAACGCGTCGATGTCCAGGCCCGCGTCGCGGCCCGCGCGGATGTACTCGACGCCGTCGGCGAGCGTGTACGCCAGCTCCAGGTCGGCCGTGGCCCCGGCCTCCTGGATGTGGTAGCCGGAGATCGAGATGGAGTTGTACTTCGGCATCCGCTGCGACGTGTACGCGAAGATGTCGGAGATGATCCGCATCGACGGCGCGGGCGGGTAGATGTAGGTGTTGCGGACCATGAACTCCTTGAGGATGTCGTTCTGGATGGTCCCGGCGAGCTGTTCGGGCTTGACGCCCTGCTCCTCGGCCGCCGCGATGTAGAGCGCGAGGACGGGCAGCACCGCGCCGTTCATCGTCATCGACACGCTCATGCGGTCCAGCGGGATGCCGTCGAACAACTGCCGCATGTCGTAGATGGAGTCGATCGCGACGCCCGCCATGCCGACGTCGCCCGCGACGCGCGGGTGGTCGGAGTCGTAGCCGCGGTGGGTGGCGAGGTCGAACGCCACCGACAGTCCCTTCTGCCCGGCGGCGAGGTTGCGGCGGTAGAACGCGTTGGACTCCTCGGCCGTGGAGAACCCGGCGTACTGGCGGATCGTCCACGGCTGCGTCGCGTACATCGCCGGGTAGGGGCCGCGCAGATAGGGCGCGACGCCGGGGTGGGTGCCGAGGAAGTCGACGCCGTCCAGGTCGTCGGCGGTGTACAGCGGCGCGACGGCGATGCCCTCGGGCGTGTCCCACGCCTGCGCGGACGGGTCGGCGCCGGTGGCGGCGGCGACCCCGGCGCGCCAGCGGTCGGCGGCCTTGCGGGCGGGCTCGGCGTCGCCGAGGCCGAGCGCGGAGAAGTCGGGGATCATCGGTTCACTCCCAGGTCGCCGAGGGTCGTCGTCAGCACCGCGACGGCGTCGCATCCGGCGAAGATCCGGTCGTCGACGCCGGGGAAGGTTCCCTTGCCCGCGAGCCACACGCGGCGGGCGCCCGCGTCCCTGAGGACGCGCGCGGCGTCCTCGGCCTGCTCGGCGTACAGCCGGTCGGACGAGCACAGGCACGCGACGGTCGCGCCGGACGCGGCGAACTCCTCCGGCGGCCCGCTGACGGTCTCGATCCCGCCCGCCTGGAACAGGTTGGCGGCGAAGCTCGCGCGCGCGGTGTGGACGGCCACGGGCCCGAGGACGGCGAGGTAGACGCGGGGCCGGGCGCCGGTCGCGGCGGCGTGGGCGTCGGCGCGGTCGCGCAGGTCCTCGAAGTCCTGTGCGTACCGGACGACCGGCAATCCCCCGCCGGGCGCCGCCGGCGCGACCGGGCGTTCGGGCAGTTTCTCGGCGAGGTTCGGGAACTCGCTGACGCCGGTCAGCGGCGCGCGGCGGTGCGCGATGTCGGCGCGGCGGCGCTCCCAGGTCGCCGCGACCCGGCCGGCGACGAGCCCGGACGCCAGCGCGGCGCCGAGCCCGCCCGCCCGCTCGATCTCGGTGAACCAGTCCCAGGCGGCGTGCGCGAGGCCGTCGGTGATCGCCTCGACGTACCAGGAACCGCCCGCCGGGTCCATGACGCGGGCCAGGCTCGCCTCCTCCAGCAGGAGGGTCTGGGTGTTGCGGGCGATGCGGCGGGAGAACGCGTCGGGCAGCCCGATCCGCGCGTCGAACGGCCGGACGGTCACCGCGTCGGCGCCGCCCGCGCCCGCCGCGAACGCCGCGACGGTCGTGCGGAGCATGTTCACCCACGGGTCGCGGCGCGTCATCATCGCGCCGGACGTCACGGCGTGCACGCGGGCGGCGGTGTCCTCGGCCGCGCCGCAGACCTCGGCGACCCGCGCCCAGAGGCGGCGCGCGGCGCGCAGCTTGGCGATCGAGAGGAACTGGTCGGCGTTGACGGCGAGGCGCAGGTCGATCTGGCCGAACGCCTCGTCCACGGTCAGCCCGGCGTCGGTCAGCGCGCGCAGGTAGGCGACGGCGGCGGCGAGCGCGGCGCCCAGCTCGTCGGCGTCCGAGCCGCCCGCGTCGTGGTAGACGGTGGCGTCGACGGTGATCGCGCGCAGGGCGGGGAAGCCGCGCACGCACCGGACGGCGAGGTCGGCGGCCTCCGCGACGGGCGCGGCGGCGCCGGTGCGCGCGGTGCGGCCGAGCGGGTCGGCGCCGAGGTTCCCGGCGGCCGACGCGGCGGCGCCCCGGGCCGCGAGCAGCTCGAAGAACGCCTCGGCCGCGAGGGCGGTCTCGGCGCCCGCGTCCAGGACGACCGGCGCGAGGTCGAGGTAGACGCCGCGCAGCGCGTCGGCCAGCGACGCGACGGGCAGCCCGCCCGCGCCGAGCGCCAGCCAGACCGACGTCGCGCCGTTCTCCAGGTCGGCGAGGATCGCCTCGCGCGTCGCGGCGGGGTCGGGGTCGGCGTGGTGCTGCCGGACGTCCCAGCCCGCGAGGCCCTCGCCGTCCGGCCGGACGGGACGCGGCGCGGGCGCGAGACCGGGCCGGCCGGGCACCGCGTCGTCGGCGGTGTAGAGCGGCGCGAGCGGCACGCCGTCGTAGGAGTCGCGGGTCAGCAGTCCCTCGACGTCGGCGAGCGGCGTGTCGTCCGTCGCCGCCCCGGACTTGCGCAGGACCCCCCGGACCAGCTCCCGCCAGCGGTCGCGGTCGACCGGGGGGAACGCGGCGGCCAGGTCGAGTTCATCAGGCGGGACCGTCATGGGACGGATCGTAGGCGAGCGCGCCTTCGCCGGGCTAAAGCGGGGGCCCGCCAAGACCGAACGCCACTCGGTTCACGCATCTCACACGCCGCCGACCGGTGTGACGGCCAGCCGTCCGAGGCCGCACACCATGCCCTGGGTCCACGGGATCGTGAGGTGGTCCAGCTCGTCGGGCGGCGTGACGCGCACGCTGGCCGGGGTCGGCGCGCACGGGCCGTCGGTGGGCTCGGCGCCGGTCGGGACGACCGTCCAGCCGACCCGCGTGCGGACCGACGTGCCGGGCGCGAGCGTCACCGTGGCGGGCGCGGGCTGGCCGAGCCGTTCGACGTTCGTCGTGAGCGGCGCGCCGGACGACCCGAGAAGCTGCATCCCGACGTACCCGTACAGGCGGCAGCGCGTCCCGGAGCGGTTCGTCAGCGTGAGGTAGGCGTAGCGGTGCCCGGCGGCGGCGTCCGTGGCGGCCAGCGACGCCGACAGCATCGACGTGTGGCAGCGGGAGATCGCGGGCTGCGCCACGGGACGGGACGTCGGCCCCCCGTTCGGCGCCGTCGTCGTGGGCGTCGCGGCGGGCGCGTTCGGATCCCCGGCGGAGGGCATCGCCGACGGCGAGTCCGGCGCCCCCTGGGTGGGCGTTCCGTTCGCTTTCGGGGTGTTCCCGCCGCCGCAGGCGGTCAGCGTGCCGCCGAGCAGTGCGAGCGGGAGCGCCGCCCCTGCGATCGTCCTCTTCATGGCATCCCCCTCGGTGTCGCGTGCGGCGCGTTCCCCGTGCGCCGTCCTCCTGTTGAGATGCGGTGACATGCCCGCTGGTTCGCGGTCGAAGCACGGCGCGCCGCCCGTCGCTACAATCGGCCGGGTCGCGGCAGTGGGGCCTGCCGC
The DNA here is from genome assembly GCF_002911665.1 of Actinomadura rubteroloni. NCBI lineage: Bacteria > Bacillati > Actinomycetota > Actinomycetes > Streptosporangiales > Thermomonosporaceae > Actinomadura > Actinomadura rubteroloni. The sequence goes on along the minus strand of NZ_MTBP01000005.1, from coordinate 32,172 downwards.
CCCCGGAAGGTCGTCCGGGGAGAACCGCGGCACCGCCGCCAACGGTCCCTGCCAGTGTCCGTCCTGGTGGGAGTGGCCATGCCGCAGGAGCCCGTCGATCCCGACGTCGAACCGCAGATCGTCCCCGGCGTGCCGTGGCCGGTGCTCGCGGTCATCGCGGCGGGCGGGGCGCTCGGGGCGCTGGCCCGCTACGGCGCCGGCACCGCGCTCCCCCACGCCGCGACGGGCTTCGCGTGGTCGACGTTCCTCGTCAACGTCTCCGGCTGCCTGCTCATCGGCGTGCTGATGGCCGTCCTCGCGGCGCGTCCGGGCCTGCCCGCGCTGACGCGGCCGTTCCTCGGCGTCGGCGTGCTCGGCGGGTACACGACGTTCTCCGGGTACGTCGTGGACGCGCAGCAAGCCGTCCGCGCGGGTGCCCCCGGCGTCGCCGTCGCCTACCTGGCCGCCACCCTGGCCGCCGCCCTGGCCGCCGTGACGCTCGGCTCCGCCGTGACGCGCCGCATCGCGGGAGGACGCCGGTGACGCTTCTTCTCATCGTGCTCGGCGCCGCCGTGGGCGCGCCGCTGCGCTACCTCGCCGACCGCGCCGTCCAGGCCCGGCACCGGTCGGCGTTCCCGTGGGGCACGTTGACGGTCAACGTCGTCGGCTCGGCGATCCTCGGCTTCGTCACCGCGCTCCCGGCGGGGCACGCGGTGTCGGCGCTGGCCGGGACGGGCCTCTGCGGCGCGCTGACGACCTACTCGACGTTCGGGTACGAGACGCTGCGGCTCACCGAGACGGGAGCGGGACGGACCGCCGTCGCCTACGCGGCGGCGAGCGTCGCGGCGGGCCTGGCCGCCGCGTTCACCGGGACGGCCCTGGCACTGGCCGTGTGACCGGACGGCGCCGGCGCGGGGCCAGCAGCTCGTCGATGAGGTCGGTCCAGCGCGGGACGATCCACTCCGGGTCGTAGGCGCGGACGGACGCGCGCGCCCGCTCGCCCAGCTCGTCGCGCAGGTCGCCGTCCGTCATGAGGCGGCGCAGCGCGGCGGTGAGCCCGGCGACGTCCTTGGGCGGGACGATCAGCCCGTCGCTCTCGTGGGAGATCATCTCGGCCGGGCCGGTCGGGCAGTCGAACGCGACGACCGGCAGGCCCTTGCTCATCGCCTCCAGCACGACCATCGGCATCCCCTCGAACCGGGACGAGAGCACATAGACCGCCGCCCGTTCCATCTCCCCCGGCAGGTCGGCCGTGCGGGGGTTCAGCTCGACGCGCCCGGTGAGGCCCCGCGCGGCGATGCGCCTGGCGAGCCGGGCGCGGTGCGGGCCGGAGCCGAAGATCCGCAGCGTCCAGTCCGGATGCTCGGCGGACAGCGGCTCGTAGGCGCGCAGCAGCAGGTCGAAGCCCTTCTGCCGGGTCAGCCGGCCCGCCGCGAGCACGACCTTCGCCGTGCGGCGCGACGGGGCGCCGGGCGGGGTGGCGAGCGCGTTCGGGATCCGGACGATCCGGACCGCCGTCCCGGCCAGCGCCGCCGCGTACTCCGCGCGGGCCGCCTCGGTGAGCACGGCCAGCGCCGTCAGCCGGGGGTAGGCGCGCCGGATCGCCGCGCGCATCGCGGGCGGGTAGGCCCGCAGGTTCATGTGGTCCTGCCCGATCGTCACCGCGCCGGGCGGGGCGATCTCGGCGGCGAGCAGGTTCAGCGCGGGCCGGGTGCCGACGAGCACGTCGGCGTTTCCGGCCAGGAGCAGCCGCGCGACCCGCAGGTCCGTCCACAGCGTCTCGCGCGTGGCGCGGTTCCCGCCGACCGAGAACAGCAGGCTCGGCAGGCGTCCCAGCAGGCGCGCGGCGCGGCCCGGCGGGACGGTCCGGTCGTCGGCGAAGGACACCGCGACGCCCGGCGGCAGCGGGAAGAACGGCGCGTCCTTCTCCTTCAGCAGGCTGACGATCTCCACGTCGTGGTCGCGCGCGAGGTGGCCCGCCGTGGCGAGGACGGTGCGGATCGTCCCGCCCGTCCCGTACGCGTGGCGCAGCAGGATCCGGACGCGCGGGCGCCCCGCGGGCGGCGGCGCGGGACGGCGCCGGACGAGCGTCCGCAGCAGCGCCAGGGCCGCGCGGCGCGCGGCGGCGAGCGGGACGCGTCCGGCGCGGCGGAGCGCGCGGCGCGGCAGGGTACGGCCCGGCACGGGTCCCCCGATCTGAGACGGGCGGTGTGCCTAGCCCCGTGCCCCGCGCGCCGTCCGCGCAATCATCAGCCGGTGGTGACCGTCCGGTCGAGGGCGCTGCCCTTCACCCACTTCGACCAGGACATCTGGTAGAAGCTCCAGCCGTTGTCCCACTGGAGCTTCCGCGACGTCCCCTTGATGACCACCGGGTCGCCCCGGTAGGAGAACTTGTAGAACCACTGGGCGGCGGACGGCGGGGAGTTCAGGCAGCCGTGGCTGACGTTCTGGTGCCCCTGCGCCCACACGGTCGCGGCCATCGAGTGGATGTACTCGCCGCTGTTGGAGATCCGCACCGCGAACGGGATGACCTCCTTGTAGCCGCCGTTCTTCTTGTCCTCGGGGTCGACGCCCATCCACTCCGACGTCATGATCGCCGGATTCTCCTTGCCCATCGTCAGGTGGACGCCGCTGGTCGTGAGGTAGGTGTCGACGCCGTTGACGACGCGTCCGCCGCGCCCGGCGCTGATGCCCCAGCTCTTGACCTTGACGCCGTTCCTGGTGACGGTGAGCCGGTGCGTCTTGGTGTTGGCGTTGATGATGTGCTCGTCGCCGATGCGGAACGTGCGGGTGAAGTCGGCCGTGCCGTACGTCCGCTTGCCGGTCTTCACGCCGCCGATGTTCGCCCGCAGCCGGACGTGCTGGTTCGGCTGCCAGTACTTGCCGTTCTCGGTGCGGAACACGACCTGGGTGTCGCTGACCCAGTACCAGGCGCCGGTGGCGGGCTTGTCGGACTTGACCTCGAGGGCCGACTCGACGGCCTTCTTGTCGGCGACGGCCCGGTTGAAGGTCACCTGGATCGGCATGCCGACGCCGACCTTCTCGTTCGCGCTCGGGGTGACGTCGAGGACGCGCAGCTCGTTCGCGGCCTTGATCGTCTTGAACCGCGCGGTGACCGTGGTGGTCTTGCCCTTGGGGCTCGTCGCGGTCGCGGAGACGTCGTACTGCGAGCCGGGCAGCAGCGTGCGGGACTTCCAGCCCGTCTTGTCGGCGGTGAGCTGGCCCGTGACGGGCTTGCCCTTCCGCGTCACGGTGACCTGCTGCAATGTGCCGCCCGCGACGTTCACCTGGACGCCGCGTTCGGGCAGCGCCTTACCCTCGCCGTTTCCGGGGCTGACGGTCACCTGGGGCACGCCGGCCTCGGCGGTGTCGCCGACCGTGACGCCGTCGCCCTTCTCGCCGCCGGAGCAGCCCGACGCGAAGACCAGCACGGCCGCCCCCGCCACGCTTACTCCCGCGGTCACCCGTCGCTGCACCGTCATTCCTCCCGAAACCCCGCCGTCATCGGCACCGACATTAGCGATAAAAGCCGACGATTCTGCCACGTCATGGGGTTTCCGCGACGTCTGAGATCAAAGCGTTGCAACTCGACTCGCGGGACCCGATGACGGCCGTGCGTGACGGCCCGCGAGCGCGCCGTCACCGGAGACCGGGATGCGACGGATCGCCGAGCGCGTCCCGTTCTCCAGACACAAAGACGGCCGTGAACTCGGAAAAGTTCACGGCCGTCGGAACGGGACGGATCAGGCGGGCGCGGGGCGCGCGTTCACATGCCGGAGCAGACGGCGGAATCCCCACACCGAGACGAAGACGCCGACCGCGCCGATGCCGACGACGAGCCCGGTGCGCGCCCAGACGTACGTCCCGACCGACTGGTGGAACAGCATCCACAGGCTGACCAGGGCGTTGGCGAACAGCACGAACGACCACAGCAGCGAGATCCGCAGGAAGAACCGGCGGACGCGGGCGTGCTTCAGGAACGCCTCGGGCATCGGCACCATCTCGGTGGCGAGCTTCTGCGCCAGCGGACGGCCGAGCGGCACCGACGCGAGGAACACCACGGCCATGAGCAGGGTGCCGAGCGTCGGCTGGAGGAAGTAGATCACCGCGCTGTGCGTGACGACGCCGAGCGCGGCGCGGACCGTCACGCCGACGGCGGCGATCAGCAGCGTCGCCGAGACCGGGTGGCCGCGCAGCCGCCGCCAGGCGATCCCGCCGTAGACCCAGGCGACGGCGGCGACCATGCCGCCGGTCAGGCCGAGGACGGCGAACGCGGCGTAGAAGACGGCGACGGGCGCGATCACGCCCTCCAGGAACCGGGGGGCGGCGTGCAGGAGCAGGGCGCGCAGGCGTGGCAGCTCGAACGTGTGGGGGCGGTGCGGGTGCGTGTGCGAGGTCGCGTCGTCCATCGGGCGTGCTCCCCCCGAGAGGTCGGCCCGGCCCGCCGGCCAGGGGTCGTGTGTCTCGGACTTTCGCACCACGGTACGTGATGTCGGGCGTGGTCACAGCGGGACGCACGGAACCCTCTCCCCCTTGACCTTATTGGATGAAGGATTGAATAGTTCCGGGTGACGAGGGAGGGGACGACGATGGGCGAGGCGGATCAGGACCCCGGCGACGGCTGGGCGGACCAGGTGCTCCACGCGGTCGGGACGCCGGCCGAACTGCGCGCATTGCTGGCGGTTCCGGGGGTCGACGACGCGATGATCGGTGATTTCGCCAAATCTGCCGGAATTGACGGAATCCTCGACCGGCTTTTCACCGTGATGGCGTCCCGGTTCCTGCCGGAGAAGGCGGGCCGGGCGCGGGGGGCCGTCCGGTGGGACGTCCAGGGACCCGACGGCGTCGCGGTCTACACCGTCCGGATCGGGCAGGGCCGCGCCGAGAGCGTCCGGGGCGCGCCGGACGGGCGTCCGAAGGTCGCGCTGGCGCTGAGCCTGCCCGACCTGCTGCGCCTGTCGGCGGGCACGCTGAACGGGGTCAAGGCGCTGATGACGGGCCGGATCCGCGTCTCGGGCGACCTGCTGTTCGCGGCGCGGCTGCAGGGCTGGTTCGACCAGGGGTGATCATCCGGCGGGCGGTCCGGGCCAGGCCGTCCGGGCCGCCGCGTAGAGGGCGCGCAGCGTCGCCGCGACCGGCGGGCGCCGCACGCTCGCGCCGCGCGTCACGGCGTGCACCTCGCGCGACAGCTCGGTCCCGGGGATGCGCCGCACCGCGATGCCCTCGTCGCCCGCCGCGAGCGCCAGCGCGGGGACGGCGGTGATCCCGATGCCGCGCGCGACCAGGCTGAGGATCGCGTGCAGGCCCTCGAACTCCCACGGGACGGGCCGCGCGCCGCCGGCCGCGTCCAGCAGCCGCTCGAACGCCTCGCGGGACGGCTCGCCGCGCGGCGCCGCCATCCACGGCTCGTCGCGCAGCTCGCGCAGGTCCACCGGACGGGCCGGGTCGGCCAGCGGGTGGTCGGCGGGGACGGCGAGGACGAGCGGGTCGCGGCGCAGCCGGAAGAACTCCAGCGCGGGCGGGGCCTCGTCGGGCAGCGTGCCGGTCCAGTCGTCCACGAGCGCGATGTCGGCCTCGCCGCCGCGGACCTGGCGGATCGCGTCGTCGGGGCGGCCCTGCCGGAGCACGAAGGTGAGCCCCCGGTGCTCGGCGAGGCTGCGGGCGAGCGCGGGCGCGAACGCCACGGCCGCCGTCGGGAACGCGGTGACGACGACCCGTCCGGTGACGGCGTCGGCGTGCGCGGACAGCTCGGCCTCGGCGCGCTCGACGAGGTCGAGGATCTCCTCGGCGCGGCGTGCCAGGCGACGGCCGGCGTCGGTCAGCTCGGCGCTGCGGGCGGTGCGGTCCAGCAGCGGGACGCGCGCCTCGCGCTCCAGCGCGGCGAGCTGCTGGGAGACCGAGGACGCGGTGTAGCCGAGCGCGGCGGCGGTGGCCGCGATGCTGCCGCGCCGCTCGAACTCGGCGAGCAGCCGGAGCCTGCGCAGTTCGAGCATCGGACTTCCCTGGGGTCGGCATCGAAGAGACTCGCTTGTCTCGATGCTAGGCGCCGGGCAGGCTGAGAGAAAGGAACCGGCCGGTTCACTCCTTTCTTCCACCGTCCTTGGAGCCCTTGGATGTCCGTTTCCGTCGTTTCAGACGGCACTTCCACCACCGATCCGTCATTCTCGCTCCGGCCCGTTCCGCTGTCGCCCACGCTCGCGGTGAACGAGGCGCTGGACCGCAGGCGCCGCGCGGGCGCCCCCGTGCTGCCGCTCGGGTTCGGGGAGGCCGGGATCCCCGTCCACCCGCTGCTCACCGAGGCGCTGGCGTCCGCCGCCGGGCGGGGCGCCTACGGCCCGGTCGCGGGGTCGCCCGAGCTGCGCGCCGCCGCGGCCGGGTACTGGACGCGCCGGGACCTGCCCACCGACCCCGGCCAGGTCGTCGCGGGGCCGGGCAGCAAGGCGCTGCTGTTCGGCCTGCTGACCGCGCTCGGCGGCGACGTCGTCGTGCCCGCGCCGAGCTGGGTCACCTACGCGGCGCAGACCGCGCTGGCGGGCGCGGCGCCGGTCCGCGTCCCGACGCCGCCGGGCGAGGGCGGGGTCCCGGACCCGGCCGCGCTCGCCGCCGCCGTGACGCGGGCCAGGGCGGGGGGCCGGACGGTCCGGGCGGTCGTCCTCACGCTCCCCGACAACCCGACCGGAACGCTGGCGCGGCCGGAAACGGTCAGCCGGGTGTGCGCGGCGGCCCGCGACCTCGACCTGGCGGTGATCAGCGACGAGATCTACGGCGACCTCGTGCACGACCCGTCCAGCCCGGTCCCGCGCGCGGCCCTGTGCGCCCCGGAGCGGACGGTCGTCACCACCGCGCTGAGCAAGCAGTTCGCGGCGGGCGGCTGGCGGATCGGCGTCGCCCGGCTGCCCGACGGGCCGTTCGGGCGGGCGCTGCGCACGTCCCTGCTCGGCGTCGGCAGCGAGATCTGGTCGAGCGCGCCCGCGCCGATGCAGCACGCCGCCGCGCTCGCGCTGAGCGAGCCGCCCGAGCTGGCCGAGCGCGTGGACCGGAGCCGCCGCCTGCACGCCGCCGTGGCGCGGGCGGTGGCGCTCCGCTTCCGCGCGGCGGGCGCGCTGGTGCCCGAGCCGGCGGCGGCGTTCTACCTCTACCCCGACCTGGAGCCGCTGCGGGACGCGCTGGCCGGCGTCCGGACGGGCGCGGAGCTGGCGTCCCTGCTGCTGGAGCGGCACGGTGTCGGCGTCCTGCCCGGCGCGGTGTTCGGCGACGACCCGCGAGCGCTGCGGATGCGGGTCGCGCCGAGCCTGCTCTACGGCGCGACGGACGAGCACCGCCTCGCCGCGCTCGCCGCCCCCGACCCGGCCGCGCTGCCGTGGATCGCGGGCGCCCTGGACCGGCTCTCGGACGTCCTGGCGGAACTGCCGCGCCACGGTCGGTGACGGGCCGCGCCGGACGGCCCCGACCACCGGGCGACCTGCACCGGAATCAGATAAACCTGGTGTAAAGTCCAACGTCGCGCGGGTGGAACGCGGGGTCGGCCGGGCCGGTCCGGCGGCCCGCCCGCGGGATCGGGTCGGCGGCGCGACGGTGGCGCCGGGAAGGCGAGGGGGCCGCCATGAGGCACGCGCAGGACGGGGCCGCCGCGGCGATGAGCGCGGCGTCCCGCGTGCTCGTCGCACGCGGCAGGAACGAGCCCCAGGAGCAGGAGGACCCGGACGTCGCCTGGGGGCAGCGGGCGCGCGACGGCGTCTGGGTGCCGACCCGGGACGGGCAGCGGGTCCACATCGGCCTCGGCGCGGTCGGCGGCGACGCGGTCGCGCAGGTGCTGCGGCCGACGCTGCGCGCGTTCGTGGGCGTGGACGTCGACACCGACCTGCTCGCGCAGACGACGGTGGGCGGCGTGCGCCTCCTGACCGTGATCCACGGCCCGGACGCCCCGACGGAGTTCCGGTTCTCGCTCTCCCTTCCCGACGGGCTCGCGCTGGAGGCGATGCCGTCCGGCGGGTACGACATCGTCCACCTGCGGTACGGCGCGACAGTGGGGCGCCTGTACAACCCGTGGGCGTCGGACGCGATGTTCCGCCCGGTGAAGGCCGACTACGCGCTGGAGGGCCAGACGCTCACCATGCGCGTCCAGCACGAAGGCTCGTTCTATCCCGTGGTGGCCGATCCGCACTACGCGCGCTGACCGGCCGCGGGGGCGCCGCATAGGCTGTGGACCCCCCGGCCCCCCGGAGACGGGAGTCCCCCGTTGGTCTTCGCCCATGACGCCGTCCACGCGCTCACGGCCGCCGCCGACCTCGTCAACACCGGCCCGGCGGCGTGCGGCGCGGAGCGGCTGGACGGGCTGCCCGCGCTGCGCGCCTTCGCCGACCGCACCGGGCTCGGCGGCACGGTCCCGCCCGCCGACGCCGACCTGGCCGCCGTGCGGCGCCTGCGCGACGGCCTTCACGCCGTGTTCCTGGCGCCCGACGTCCCTGCGGCGGCGCGGCTCGTCAACGCCGTGATCTCCGAGGTGCGCGCGAGCCCCTACCTCACCGACCACGACGGGCACGACTGGCACGTCCACTTCTCCGCGCCGGGCGCCCCGCTGCGCGACCGGGTCGCGGCGGCCTGCGGGATGGCGCTGGCGTTCGTGGTGTCGGCCGGGGAGCTGGACCGGCTGCGCGCGTGCGCGGCGCCCGGCTGCGAGCGCGTCCTCGTGGACCTGTCGCGCAACCGGTGCCGCCGCTACTGCGACAGCCGCACCTGCGGGAACCGGACGCACGTCGCGGCCTACCGGGCGCGGCGGCGCCACGCCGCCCCCGGCTAGTCCCCGGTCAGTTTCGGGCGAGCCGCTCGACGGCGGCCAGCGCCCGGCGCGTCCCGGCGGCGTCGTGGACGCGGAACACGCTCGCCCCGAGCCAGGCTGACAGCGCGAGCACGGCCGTCGTGCCCGGCCCGCGCCGGTCCACCGGACGGTCCAGCGTCTCCCCCACGAAGTCCTTGTTGGACACCGCGACCAGGACGGGCCAGCCCGTCCCGGTCAGCTCGCCGAGCCGCCGGGTGATCTCCAGCGAGTGGCGGGTGTTCTTCCCGAAGTCGTGCGCGGGGTCGATGACGATCCCGTCGCGCGGCACGCCGAGCGCGAGCGCCCGCTCGGCCTCCCCGAGGACCTTGGCGAGGACGTCGGCGACGACGTCGTCGAACGCCGTCCGGTGCGGGCGCATCCGGGGCTCCAGCGTCCCCGGGTGCGCGCACACGAGCCCGGTGCCGTACTCGGCGGCGACGGCGGCCAGCTCGGGGTCCGCGCCGCCCCAGGTGTCGTTGATCAGGTCCGCGCCGGCCGCGGCGACGGCCGCGCCGACCTCGGCCCGCCAGGTGTCCACGCTGAGCACGACGCCCGGGTGCCGCTCCCGGACGGCCGCGACGAGGTCCACGACGCGGCGGCGCTCCTCGGCGGCGTCCACGTCCTCCCCCGGCCCGGCCCGGACGCCCCCGATGTCCACGATGTCGGCCCCGGCGGCGACGACGCGGTCCACGGCCGTCAGCGCGGCCTCGAACGCGTACGTCGCGCCCCGGTCGTAGAAGGAGTCGGGGGTGCGGTTGACCACCGCCATCACCGCGCGGCGGGGCAGCGGACGGCCGTTCGGGCGCAGCGGCGCGGCGGTCTCGGCGGAAGGCATGACCGAACGGTCGCACATCCCGCCGGGGCGCGCCACGCGCCCACCACCGGCCGGTCGACGCAAATTCGGTTCAATTCGGGCGCCCTCGCTCGTCAGCATCGCCCCCGGGTCGCTAACCTCGTGTTTCATGCCCGTTGCGGATTTCGTCCGGTACGGGTCCGTCGTCTGACCTATTCAGCCAGGAGGATCCGCTGTCCAGGCGAGCACTCATCACCGGCATCACCGGGCAGGACGGCTCGTACCTCGCCGAGCATCTGCTGGAGCAGGGGTATGAGGTGTGGGGTCTGGTGCGGGGTCAGGCCAACCCGCACGTGTCGCGGCTGCGCAAGCACATCGGCGACGTCCGCATCACGACGGGCGACCTCCTGGACCAGGGCAGCCTGATCTCCGCGGTCGAGCGGGTCCAGCCCGACGAGGTCTACAACCTCGGCGCGATCTCCTACGTGCCCATGTCCTGGCAGCAGGCGGAACTGACCGCCGAGGTCACCGGGATGGGCGTCCTGCGGACGCTGGAGGCCATCCGGGTGGTGTCGGGCGTCAGCGCGTCCCGCACGCCGGGCCGCGAGCAGATCCGCTTCTACCAGGCGTCCTCCTCGGAGATGTTCGGCATGGTCCGGGAGACGCCGCAGAACGAGAAGACGCCGTTCCATCCGCGCAGCCCGTACGGCGTCGCGAAGACCTACGGGCACTACATCACGCAGAACTACCGCGAGTCGTACGGGATGTTCGCGGTGAGCGGGATCCTGTTCAACCACGAGTCCCCGCGCCGGGGCGCCGAGTTCGTCACCCGGAAGGTGTCGCTCGGCGTCGCGCGGATCAAGCTGGGGCTGGCCGCCGAGCTGCGCCTCGGCAACCTGGACGCCCGGCGCGACTGGGGCTTCGCGGGCGACTACGCGCGCGCGATGCGGATGATGCTCGCGCAGGAGTCCCCCGAGGACTACGTGATCGGCACCGGGCGGACCCGGTCCGTCCGCGACCTCGTGGAGTTCGCGTTCCGCACGGCCGGCCTGGACTGGGAGCGGTACGTCGTCCTGGACGGCAAGTACACCCGTCCCGCCGAGGTCGACCTGCTGTGCGCGGACCCGAAGAAGGCCCGCGAGCAGCTCGGCTGGGAGCCCGAGGTCGGGTTCGAGGAACTGGTGACGATGATGGTCGAGTCGGACCTGCGGCTGCTCGGCGGCTCGCGCCGGCCCGACGAGGAGCCCGCCAGCCCCGACCACTGGTGATCGTCCGCGGCCGGGGACGTGCGACGATACCCGTATGACCGCTTGCGACCACCTGGCGGAGCTGCCCGCCGAGACGCCCGCGCCGCAGACGCCCGAAGGCTGCGCGGAGTGCCTGGCCGAGGGGACCCGCTGGGTCCATCTGCGCCTCTGCCTGACGTGCGGGCACATCGGCTGCTGCGACTCCTCGCCGCGACGGCACGCGTCGGCGCACTTCGAGAAGGAGGGGCACCCCGTCATGCGCTCGTTCGAGCCGGGCGAGGACTGGCGCTGGTGCTTCGTGGACGAGACCCTGGTCTGACCGTGCCCGGCCGCCGGACCGGGCCGCGCCCGGTTCGTGCCATGATCGGCTGGTGGGAGCGACACACGCACTCTGGCTGCTCGCCGTACCCGTGACCGCGCTGGTCGTCGCGGGGTTCGCGCGGCGGGCCGGGATCGCCGCGCCGCTGGCGCTGGTGGTCGCCGGCCTCGCCCTCGCGTACCTGCCGGGCGTCCCGGAGTTCCGGCTGGAACCCGAGTTCGTCCTGTACGCGTTCCTGCCGCCGCTGCTGTTCTCGGCGGCCTGGCAGAGCTCGTACTACAACATGCGGGAGAACCTGCGCCCGATCGGCCTGCTGTCGGTGGGCCTGGTCCTGTTCACGACGCTCGTCGTGGGCTACGTGGCGTGGCTGGTCGTCCCGGGGCTGCCGCTGGCGTCGGCGTTCGTCCTCGGCGCGATCGTGGCGCCCCCGGACGCGGTCGCGGCGGTGAGCGTCGCGCAGCGGCTCGGGCTGCCGCGCCGGACGGTCACGATCCTGGTCGGCGAGAGCCTGTTCAACGACGCGACGGCGCTGACGCTGTTCCGGGTCGCGCTGGCGGCGGCCGTCGGCGCGGGCTTCTCGATCGCCGAGGGCCTCGGCCGGTTCGCGTTCGCGGCCGTCGCGGGCGCGGTGGTCGGCCTCGCGCTCGGCCCGCCGCTGCACTGGCTGCGGACGCGCGTGCGGGACCCGCTGGTCGAGAACACCGTCGCGGTCGTGGCGCCGTTCGCCGCCTACCTGATCGCCGAGGTCGTCGAGGCGTCGGGCGTGATCGCGGTGGTCGTCAGCGGCCTGTACCTCGGGCACCGGTTCACCGAGTCCCCGGCGGCGACGCGGCTGATCGGCCAGTCGTTCTGGAAGGTCGTCGTCTTCCTGCTGGAGTCGGTGGTGTTCCTGCTCATCGGCCTGCAGCTCCCGCCCGTCGTGCAGGGCCTGTCGGGACGGGGCTGGGGCGAGCTGGCCTGGTGGGCGGTCGCGGTGTTCGGCGCGACGGTCGCCGCCCGGTTCGTGTGGGTGTTCGCGACGACGTACGGCCCGGCGCTGGTGTCGGAGCGCCAGCGGGAGGTGCAGCGCCGCGCCGGATGGCGGAGCCACGTCGTGGTGGGCTGGGCGGGGATGCGCGGGGTGGTGTCGCTCGCGGCGGCGTTCGCGATCCCGTTCGCGAACTCCTCGGGCGCCCGCTTCCCCGGCCGCGACCTGATCGTGTACCTGACGTTCACGACCGTCCTCGCGACCCTGCTGGTGCAGGGCGTGACGTTCCCGGCGCTGATCCGCCGGCTGGGGATCGGCGGCGAGCGCGAGCGCTACGAGGACACGGTGGCCGAGGCGGGCGCGCACCACGCCGCCGCCCGCGCCGCGCTGGAGCGCCTGGACGAGCTGGCGGACGCGAGCGAGGAGCCGCTGGACGAGGACGTCGTGCAGCGCCTGCGCGGCCTCGCCGAGCAGCAGCAGCTCCGCGCGTGGGAGCGGCTCGGCGGCGGCACCGGGCAGGGCGGCGCCGAGGTCCCGAGCGCCGCCTACCGCAGGCTGCGGCTGGAGATGCTCGCGGCCGAGCGCGCCACGTTCGTCCGGATGCGCGACGAACGGCGGATCGACGACGAGGTGCTGAACCGCGTCCTGCACGAACTGGACCTGGAGGAGGCCGCTCTCAGCCGTCGGTGAGCGGCCTCCCCGGGTCCGTCCCTCACATTCCGTTCGGCGGCTTCTCGGGCAGCTCCACCGCGTAGGACTCCTTGACGACGTCCAGGTGGTGCCAGGACTCCCGGACCGTCACGCCGGGCACCGAGCGGACGGCGTCCAACACGGCGACCAGCTCGGCGCGGGAGGCCGCCTCGGCGAGCCCCACCACGTCGTACCGGCCGAAGCCGGTGGCGAGGTAGCGCACCCCCTCCAGTTCGGCGACCGCCTCGGCCGCGCGCCGCAGCGACCCTGTGATCGACAGCCCGAACCCGCCCTGCTCGGCGGCGCCGAGCGCGAGCGGGTCGGCCAGGCCGGTCACCTGGATCACGCCCGACCGCATCAGCCGCACCACCCGGGCCCGCGTCGCGGCCTGGGACAGCCCGATGATGCCCGCGAGGCGGGTGTAGGGCGCGCGTCCGTCGCGCTGCAGCTCCTGGAGCAGCCGCCAGTCGATGTCGTCGAGCGTGACCTCGCCGAGGTCGCGGACGACGGCGTGCGCGTCCCGGACGGTGGCCACCGACCGGAACACCTCGGCGGAGCGGACTCCGGGGACGGCGCGGATCTGGTCGATCTCGGTCGCCAGTGCGTTGTCGTCGCGGGTGCGGACCTGCGCGACGAGGTCGTACGGCCCTGCGATGAGGGCGGCGAAGCTGACGGCGGGACGTTCGGCGACTGCCGCGGCGACCTCGCGCGCGGCTCCCTCCACGGTGACCGACACATGCCCGATGGCCTCGGCGCCCACGACCGCGGCGTGCACGATGCCCACCACGCGGACGACCTCGGTTTCGAGAAGGTTCTGCACACGCGCGCGCACGGCCGTCCGGGACAGCCCGACCCGGTCGGCGAGCGCCTGGAACGTCGCCCTGCCATCCCGCTGGAGCTCGCGGACGAGCACGGCGTCGACCGCATCCAGCACGGCTCTCCTCCTCGACATGCGTAGAAAGATCGTTTTTTTGGTAACTGCAAGATCATTCCATTTCCGGGCGGTATCCCGTCAAATATTGATCCTGCTCGTGTTTCGGGTGTCCCGCGGCCGTCGAAGCGTCGGCGCACGTCTTCGGGGACGACGTTTCCGACGCGGTTCCGACCGGTGCGAGAGCGCAACGAGACAGGATCACCGGGGGCGCGCGACCGGGCGGCCCGCGCGCCGGTGCGTGGCCCCGGTCACCGGACGGGCCGCGGCGCCCCCTCGGCGCGGGTGCGCGCGGCGCAGGTTCCTGCGGCGTGACCTGCATGCGCGACTCCCGGTCTTCCTCTGCGGCGGCCCATGGCGAACCCTTGATCTCCCGAAGCACATGTAAGAAAAGTGCAACGAGCGTCCAAGAACGTCAAGAGGTGACTTTACCCAGCCGTCAACGGCACGTCGGGACCGGCGTCACCTCTGGGAGCCCCTGCGGGGCAGGCGATTCGCAACGTCGCAGGTCAGCGGCACGCTTCCGGAACCGGCCAGACGGACGCCCGCTCCGGGGGCAACCGGGGGCGTGGTCGGCGGCACGTCCCGGTATGAAGGAGAATGTGAGGTGATAGACACCCTCGATCTCCGATTGGTGTGTGGTCCGGCCGTGCGTCTGCTGAACGGTGAGCGTCCCGCTCACGATCTCACCTACAACGACGTCTTCATGGTCCCCCGCCGCTCGGCGGTCGGCTCGCGGCTGGAGGTCGACCTCGCCAGCGGGGACGGGTCGGGCACGACGATCCCGATCGTCGTCGCGAACATGACGGCGGTGTCGGGGCGGCGGATGGCCGAGACGATCGCGCGGCGCGGCGGGATCGCCGTGCTGCCGCAGGACATCCCGCTGGACGTCGTCGCCGAGGTCGTCGCGTGGGTGAAGCAGCGTGACCTCGTCGTGGACACGCCGCTGCGGCTGTCGCCGACCGAGACCGTCGGCGAGGCGCTGGCGCTGCTCGGCAAGCGGGCGCACAACGCCGTCGTCGTGGTGGACGGCGAGCGCCCGGTCGGCGTGGTGACCGACGCGGACTGCCAGGGCGTGGACCGCTTCGCCCAGCTCCGCACCGTGATGTCCTCCGACGTCCTGACGCTGCCGCTCGGCATCGACCCGCGCGAGGCGTTCACGCGGCTGCACGGGGGCGGGCACCGGCTGGCGCCCGTCGTGGACGCCGCCGGGAACCTCGCCGGGCTCCTGACCCGTACCGGCGCTCTGCGCGCGACCCTGTACCGTCCGGCCGTGGACGACGCCGGACGGCTCCGGATCGCGGCGGCGGTGGGCGTGAACGGCGACGTCCCGGCCAAGGCGGCGGCGCTGCTGGAGGCGGGCGCGGACGTCCTCGTCGTCGACACCGCGCACGGCCACCAGGAGAAAATGCTGGCGGCGCTGGCGGCGATCCGGAAGCTGGACCCGGCCGTGCCGGTCGCGGCGGGCAACGTGGTGACGGCCGAGGGCGTCCGGGACCTGGTCGAGGCGGGCGCCGACATCGTCAAGGTCGGCGTCGGGCCGGGCGCGATGTGCACGACGCGGATGATGACCGGCGTGGGCCGCCCCCAGTTCTCGGCCGTGCTGGAGTGCGCGGCCGAGGCGCGGCGGCTCGGCCGGCACGTGTGGGCGGACGGCGGCGTGCGGCATCCGCGCGACGTGGCGCTGGCGCTCGCGGCGGGCGCGTCCAACGTGATGGTCGGCTCGTGGTTCGCGGGCACCTACGAGTCGCCGGGCGACCTGCAGCGCGCGGCCGACGGCCGGCTCTACAAGGAGAGCTTCGGGATGGCGTCGGCGCGGGCGGTCGCGCTGCGCACCGCCGAGGACTCGCCGTTCGACCGGGCGCGCAAGGCGCTGTTCGAGGAGGGCATCTCCGCGTCCCGCATGTTCCTGGACCCGGCGCGGCCGGGCGTCGAGGACCTCCTGGACGCGATCGTGGCGGGCGTGCGCAGCTCGTTCACCTACGCGGGCGCGCGGACGCTGGAGGAGTTCCACGAGCGCGCGACCGTCGGCGTGCAGGGCGCGGCGGGCTACGCCGAGGGGATGCCGCTCGCGACGAGCTGGTAGAAGATCATCCGGGGCGACCGGATGCCCGTTCGCGCCAACCTTGCCCCGGTTTTGCGCGTCCATAGAGTAGGTCTGGTGCTGACAGCACCCCGCCCGGGGAATCGGAGCGTACATGGCGAGTCGTACCAACGACGGGCGAACACCTCGCGACGACCCCGGGGAGGACGGCCCGGCCGGGGGGCGCGCGGCGGGGCTGCCCACGGCGCTCGTGCTGACGCTCGCGTCCGCGCTGGTGTGGGGCATCGCGCACCTGTGGGCCGGGCGCCGCGCGGCGGGCGCGCTGCTGCTCGCGCTCTACGGGGCGCTGGTGGCGGCGGGGCTGGTCGTCTGGTCGTCCTACCGCGACGACCTGTACCCGCTCGCCGGCCGCCCGGACCTGATCAACTCGATCGCGGCGGGCGTCGTCGTGCTGGCGGCGGTGTGGATCGCGGTCGTCGTGCGCAGCTACCTGGTCGTGCGGCCGGACGGGCTCGCGGCGGTGTCCCGCGTCGCGGGCGTCACCGCGACGCTCGCGATGTGCCTGGTGATCGCGGCGCCGTTCGCGCTCGCCACGCACCACATGTACGTCTGGCGCGACACGCTGACCAGCATCTTCAAGACGGGCGGGTTCGGCGGCGACGGCCGTCCGGTGGACGCCGACGACCCGTGGAAGGACCGGTCGCGCGTCAACATCCTGCTGCTCGGCGGCGACGCGGCGGCGAACCGGACGGGCGTGCGCACCGACAGCATGACGGTGGCCAGCATCGACACCAAGACCGGTGACACCGTGCTGCTGAGCCTGCCGCGCAACCTGGAGCGGGTGCAGTTGCCGCCGGGCCCGGCGCGCGACCGCTTCCCCTACGGCTTCACCGGCGACGGCCCCGGCACGCCCGGCCTGCTGAACGAGGTCTACGAGTACGCCGAGGACCACCCGGACGTCGTGCCGGGCGTCGCGCGCAACCACCGGGGCCCCGAGCTGCTGACCAAGACGATCTCCGGTGTCCTCGGGCAGCCGGTGGACTACTACATCCTCGTGGACATGTTCGGCTTCGCCGACATCGTGGACGCGATGGGCGGCGTCAAGGTCCGGGTCACCCAGCCGATCCCCTACGGGCGCAACGGCGGCGTCCTCCAGCCGGGCTACCGCACGCTGGGCGGCAAGGAGGCCCTCTGGTACGGGCGGTCCCGCACCGACAGCGACGACTACACGCGCATGGGGCGGCAGAAGTGCCTGCTGCGGGCCATCGCGCGGCAGGCGGACGCGCGGACCGTCCTGACGAAGTTCGACAAGCTCGCCACGGCCGCCAAGCACACGCTGTCCACCGACATCCCGCAGAAGCTGCTGCCGGGCCTGATCGAGCTGTCGGGGAAGATGAAGGACGGCGCCAAGATCGACAGCCTCCAGTTCGTCCCGCCGCTGATCAGCACGGCGAACCCGGACTACGCGCTGATCCGGCGGCTGGCGGCCAAGGCCGTCGCGCCGAAGGAGAAGTCGCCGCAGGCGGCGGCGTCGCCCTCGACCTCGCGGCCGGTGGCGGCGGGCGGCGGGGAGAGCGCGGTCGGCGGCGGGGACTCGCATCCGGTGTCGCTGGAGGCGACCTGCCCGTCGTGACGCGGGGCACAATGGGAGGGTGGACCGTCCCCTCCGGATCCGCCGGATCGTCAACGCCGTCAACCTGTCGACCCCGCTCGGGCTGCTGCTCGCGGCGGCGGGGTCGCGCGGCTCGCCGGCGCGCGGGCGGTGCCGCGGCCCGGACGGGCTGATCCTCGCCGGCGGCTACCGCTGGCCGCTCCCGGCGGCGCCGGTCTTCACGGTCGGCAACGTCGTGACGGCGCGGCGGGCGGCGGCGGACCTGCTGGACCGTCCGGCGCTGCTGCGGCACGAGGGGCGGCACGCGACGCAGTACGCGTTCCTGCTCGGCCCGCTGATGATCCCCCTGTACCTGGTGTGCGCGGGCGTGTCGCTGGTGCTGTGCGGCGACCACGCGTCCGCGAACCCGTTCGAGCGGCAAGCCGGGCTCGCCGACGGCGGGTACACGCCGCACCGGGTCCGGTGGCCGTTCCGGCGCTGACGGCCGCCCCGTGGCGCGGCGGGCCGCGCGGCGGGTGAATCATGGAACGTGACGATGGCCGACTGTGGAAGGACGTGTTCGGGTGCCCCAGATCGTGGGCTGTGACGCCTTCCGGGTGCGGATGCCGCACGGACGGCGGCCGGAGAGCATCCTCGTCCGGCTCGCGGGCGGGGACGGCTCGGTGGGCTGGGGCGAGGTCGCGCCGGGCGCCGATCCGGCGGTCGCGGGCGGCGCGTGGGCGGATCTGGAGGAACGGCTCGGCCCGGCGCTGCTGGGGCTGGACTGGGACCGTCCCGAGGACGTGTCGGCGGCGGCCGAGCTCGGCGGGCGCGGCGCGGCGGCGGCGGTGGACGTGGCGTGCTGGGACCTGTGGTGCCGGGGCCGGGGCCTGCCGCTGGCGCACGCGCTCGGCGGGACGCGCACGTCGATCGTGACGGGCGCGCGGATCCCCGCCGACGCCGCGCCCGACGCGCTGCCCGCCCTCGTGAACCGGACGGTCGGCGCGGGGCACACGCGGGTGACGCTGGACGTGCGGCCGGGCCGGGACGTGGAGCTCCTGCGGGCCGTCCGGGCGGCGTTCCCGGCGCTCGCGGTCGTCGCCGACGGGGGCTGCGCCTACACCGAGGACGCGGCGCACCTGGCGGCCCTGGAGGCGCTGGACGCCTACGGCCCGCTGGCGATCGCGCACCCGTTCCCGGCGGACGACCTGGCCGCCCACGCCCGGCTCCAGCGGCGGGTGGACGCGGCGGTGGCCCCGGCGGTGGGCGATCTGGAGGGCCTGGACGCCGCGATCACGCTCGGCGCGGGCCGCGTCCTGGACCTGCGCTACGACCGGCTGGGCGGGCTGACGGCGGCCCGCGCGGCGCACGACCGCGCCTACGCGGCGGGCTGGGACGTGTGGTGCACGGGCGTCGGCGTGTTCGGCATCGGGCAGGCGGCGGCCGTGGCGCTGGCCGCGCTGCCCGGCTGCACGCTGCCGAGCGGGGTGACGGACCCGGCGGGCGGCCCGGTGTTCGTGACGCCCCCGGTGCGGTCGGCGGGCGGTGTCGTCGGGGTGCCGCTGACGCAGCCGGGCCTCGGCCACGCGATCGACGAGGAGCGGATCGGCAAGCTCGCCACCCGCCGCATGAGGCTCCCCGCGTGACCGGGACCGCGTGGGTGGTGGCGGGGCCGCCGGGCGCGGGCAAGTCGACGGTGTGCGGGCTGCTGCTGGAGCGGCTGCGGCCCGTCCCGGCCCTGCTGGACAAGGACACGCTGTTCGGCCCGTTCGTCGCGGCGACGCTGGCCGCGCACGGACGGGATCCGGGCGAGCGCGAGGGCCCCTGGTACGACGAGCACGTGAAGGCCCACGAGTACGCGGGGCTGACGGCGGCGGCGCGGGATGTCCGCGCGGCGGGCTGCCCGGTGCTGCTGAGCGGCCCGTTCACCGCGCAGATCCGCGACCCGGCGCGGTGGGCGGCGTGGACGGAGGCGCTCGGCGGCCCGGACGTCCGCCTGGTGTGGATCCGCTCGGACGCCGCGACGCTGCGGCACCGGCTCCGCGCCCGCGCCTCGCCCCGCGACACGGGCAAGCTCGCGGCCTTCGCGGCGTTCACCGAGCGGATGCGCCCGGACGAGCCGCCGCCCGTCCCGCACGACGCGATCGACAACCGGCTGGCCGCGTCCGCGCCGCTGGCGGCCCAGGTCGCGGCGCTGGCGGGCTGAGGGCCCGCCGGCGCCGCGCCGGACGCGTCAGCCGCCGGCGAGCAGCTCGCGCAGCTCGGCGACCGCGGCGCGCAGGTGCCCGGCGAAGGACTCCATCGCGTCCGCGACCGTGCGCGGCGTGCTCAGGTACACGTTGAACCGGTCGGGCAGCAGCACGTACGCGACGCCGATGCACTGCGGGCTGGTGGAGCCGAACCCGAAGTACTTGACGTTGACCGACGGCGCGGAGCTGGTGCTGAGGTAGTCGTCGCGCATGATCCGCCAGCCGGGCGAGGAGTACAGCGCGGGCGCCTCGGCGACGCCGAGTTCCGCGCCGCGCCGCTCGGCGATGAGCTGGAGCTCCCACAGGTGCTGCTCGGGGGCGCGGCCGGCCTGGCAGTCCTTGGCGCGCGCGACGTGGGCCTCGGCGGCGGCGCGCAGCGCGGCGCGGCGCTCGTCGGCCGTGGCGGCGGGGTCGTTCTGCGTCCGGACGAACGCCAGCACCTCGGGCGTGACGACGCGCATCGCCTCGGTGCGTCCCCGGTTGTACTGGCGGGTCGCGATGGACTCGTAGGTCGCGCCGACGCGGCCCTTCGCGCGCTGGTGGGCGAGCTGGTAGGCCATCTGGACGAACGCGTCCGGCGAGATCCCGAGCTTCTTGGCGTCGTTGGCGCCGAAGTCCTCGAAGGCGACGGTCTCGGTGGCGGTCGCGGCGGCGTAGTCGGCGAACGCGACGGCGGCGGCGTGGACGTCGGCGCGCAGCGCGTCGTCCAGCACGAACCGGACGGGCTCGATCGCCGGGACGCCCTGGGCCCGCGCGCCGGAGCTGCGGGCGTGGTCGTCGGTGGAGGTGTTCATCATGTCGTCGACGAAGCTGAGGACGGTGGTGCCGTCGAGCCCGCAGTGCTCGATGTTGATCCCGGCCGACCCGTCGGCGAACACGATCAGCGAGACGGCCTTGTCGAACCAGCGGTTGCCGCTGTCGCCGTGCAGGAGGTGGTCGGTGGCCTCGTGGTCGTCCTTGGGCGCGACGTCGTCCAGGCAGACGCAGAACAGCGCGGTCTCGACGGTGTCCAGGGCGTCGGCGTTGGCCGGGTCGAGGGCGAGCAGCGCGGCCCGGGACGCGGCCCACGCGGCGCGGGCCTTGGTGGTGAGGTGGCCGGGCGCGGTCCCGGCGGCGGCGCGGGCGGCGCCCTCCTTGCGGACGGCGCGGAGCCCGGCGGCGAGGTCGGCGGGGGTGTGCGGGACGCCGTCGGGGCCGATGACGTCCATCCGGAACATGTTGGCGCGGTGGAACACGACGATGTGCCGCGCGTCTGACGGGCCGGGCCACGCGTCGGTGTACGGCAGGCGGACGGTGTCCTGCTTCTCCCCCGGGATCCGGGTGGCGGAGAACAGGTACTTGTTCTGCTCCATCGACAGGGGGCGTCCGCGCTGCGCGACCGGCGGCACGCTCTCGGTGTCGAGCCGCAGCTTGTAGTCCACGGCCGCCGTGATGAGGGCGGCGGCGCGGTCCTCCTGGGTGAGGTCGGCGTCCTGGAAGAGGAAGACGAAGTTGGCGTTCAGGGCGATGCGGTCCCGGCGGCCGAGGTAGCGGTAGGGCCAGAAGGTGTCGAGCCAGCTGTGGACGCCTTCACTCCGGTCGTACTCCTCCAGGGCTGCGTGCAGGACGCGTCCGGCGCCGCCCGGGGCGAGCAGGTCGGCGACGGCCGCGCGCGTCTCCTCCAGTTCCGCCGGGGTCAGCAGCGGCGCGCTCCAGGCGAGGAACCGCTCGCAGGTGTCCTCCAGCGCGGGCAGCGGGACGCGCGGCAGGGCGTCCTCGTTGCCGAAGGTGCGGGCGGAGGGTTCGTCAGTCGTGTTCACGTCGTTCCTTGGTGTGGGGGTTTGCGGCGGTGCCGCCCGTCGCGGCGGACGCGAGGTCGATGATGGCGCGGCCGGCCGTCTCCCGGGGCCGCGACACGAACAGGCGGGCGTAGAACCAGCCCTCGGTCTCGCGTCCGGCCGGGTCGACGCCCTCGGCGCGGAGCGTGCCGAGCACGTCGGCCTGCTCGTCGGGGCTCGCGAAGCGGCGCTGCGGGAACAGCCGTTCGTAGCGGGTGGTGGTGTAGCCGGCGCTGTCGAGGACGTCCTCGACGGAGTCGAACGGGAACATGCGCAGGACGAAGTGGGCCATCCAGGGGCGCCGTCCGTCCTGGGCCTCGATGACGCGCGCGAGGGTGCGTTCGGTGACGTACCCGACGCAGCCGGTGGAGACGACCAGGTCGGCGCGCGACAGGCGGGCGCGCTGCATGGGCGTCGGGTCGTTCTCCTCCAGGTCGGCGTGGACGGCGTCGTCGAGGAACCCGGCGGCGAGGGCGTAGGCCAGGGCCTCCCCGGACGCGTCCAGGCCGGTGAACCGGACGCCGGGGTCGCGGCGGGAGCGGACGAGCGCGCGGTCGCGGTCGAGGAGGGCGACGTGCTCCAGCGCGGCGGCGTCCGCACCGGCGTAGCGGTCGTAGAGGTCCTCCATCGTGGCGCCGCATTTCATCAGCGCGGCGTTGATCCCGTACGACGAGCCGATGTCGAGAACGGTGGGCACGGGAGTGCCGGTCACCGTTTTGTATTCGTCCACGAGCGCCCGGAAGAACGGCTGGGCCTGCTGCGGGATCTGGTATTCGAGCCTGCGGAGCGTGGTGAAGTAATCGCGCGGGTCGGGCTGGGTGTAAATGTGGTCGAGCGAGATCTTTCCAGTGGCGGTGCTGGACTGCACGAAGGGTCCTTCCGGGAGGGGACGGGGCGGTCGGGGGCCGGCGGGGGCGCCGGCCGCCGGGGAGCCGCCCTAGTCCAGGAGCGCGTCGACCCGGACGGCGCGGCCCTCGGCGGCGAGGTGCTCGGGCAGGACGCGGCCGAAGAGCTGGCGGGTGCGGGCGACGCTGCCCATCACGCCGGGGCGCTCGCTGTAGGCGAAGATCGCCGAGTGCCGGGCGGTGCGGCCGGCGACGGGGCTGACGCGGTGCAGGGAGTAGCGGCCCTTGAAGAGCTGGAGGTCGCCGGGGCGCAGCGCGAGCCGCCGGACGAGCCGGCCGCCGTGCCCGGTGAGGACGGCGCGGACGTCGTCGAAGTTCTCGTCGGCCGCGCTGCGGATGCCGGGGCAGTACTCGAAGACGCCGCCCTCGTCGGCCTCCTGGGTGAGCATGCTGACGGTGAACTCGTTGGTGTCGAAGTGCCAGGGGTGCTCCATGCCGGGCGCGACGACGTTGAGGCAGAGGCCGGCGAGGGGGTCGCCCAGTTCGTGGACGCGCGGCAGCCCGAAGCATTCGGCGACGAAGCGCTGGAACCCGGCGTCGGTGTAGAGCCGGTGGACGATGTGCTCGGCGGGGATGCGGTCGCGGGGGACGAAGGCGTTGCCGCGTTCTACGGTGATGCGTCCGGGGTGGCCGTCGGGGAGCGGGGTCGCGACGTCGATGTTGTAGGCGTTGACGGTCTCGACGTCGTAGTGGGCGTGCGGGGCGATGGCGGCGCCCTCGTCGCGGAGCGCGGCCCGGCCGGCGGGGCGGACGAAGTCGGGCAGGACGCTGCAGCCGGTCTCGCGCAGTTCTTTCCGGGTGCGGGCGACAATGGAATTCCAGGCGGGCCCGCCGGGTTCTTCGAGGGGATAGCGATCGGTGTCGACGACCTGCCCGATGGTCGGGACTTCCACGGTGCTCATGAAGATCCTCTCCGCGCGGGCACGGGCGGTCGGGCGGAACGGGGCGCTTCCCGTCCGCCGTCTTGTGCCTTCCCGCGAACCTCAGACGGGTTTTAGCACATGCAATGCCTCAATTCAGGCGAGGTTTTAGCCGGTTTCTTGGCAGGCAGGTTCGCGAGTCGCCGTTGACCTGTGGGTTTGGATGCCCGCTCTCGTGGCATATCTCACACCCGAACGGGCTTCTGTGGGCCATCTCACTCGTTCCCGGACACGGCGACGGGCCGCTCCCCCGTCCGGGGAGGCGGCCCGTCGGCGCGGTGGATCAGTAGGACTTGGGGAGCCCGAGGGTGTGCTGGGCGACGAAGTTGAGGATCATCTCGCGGCTGACGGGCGCGATGCGCATGAGCCGGACGACCCCGGCGAGCATTCCGACGCCGTACTCGCTGGTGAGGCCGTTGCCGCCGTGGACCTGGATGGCGGTGTCGACGGCGTGGACGGCGGCCTCGGCGGTCGCGTACTTGGCCATGTTGGCGGCCTCGCCGGCGCCGAGGTCGTCGCCCGCGTCGTAGAGCGCGGCGGCCTTCTGCGCCATGAGCCGGGCCAGCTCGATCTCGATCTTGGCGGCGGCGAGGGGGTGGGCGAGGCCCTGGTGCGCGCCGATGGGCGTCTTGAAGACCTGCCGTTCCTTGGCGTAGCCGGTGGCCTTGGCGAGCGCGAGGCGGCCGATGCCCGCGCCCATCGCCGACGCCATGATCCGCTCGGGGTTGAGGCCGGCGAAGAGCTGGAGGAGGCCGCCGTCCTCGTCGCCGACGAGCGCGTCGTAGGGCAGCCGGACGTCGTCGAGGTGGCAGACGAACTGCTTCTCCGGCGAGACGATCTCCATCTCGATGGGCGACCAGTTGAAGCCCGGCGTGTCGGTCGGGACGATGAACAGCGACGGCCGCAGGTTGCCCTTCTGGTCGGAGCTGCGGCTGACGAACAGGACGGCGTCGGACTCGTCCACACCGGAGATGAACGTCTTCTGCCCGCTCAGGACCCAGCCGTCGCCGTCGCGGCGTGCGGTGGTGGTGATGCGGTGGGAGTTGGACCCGGCGTCGGGCTCGGTGATCGCGAACGCCATCTTGACCGAGCCGTCGGCGAAGCGGGGCAGCCAGTGCTTCTTCTGGTCCTCGGTGCCGGACCGCGCGATAATCGTCGCGCAGATGGCGGGCGAGACGACCATGAGCAGCAGCGGGCAGCCCGCGGCGGCCAGTTCCTCGCAGACGGCGGCGAGGTCGCCGATGCCGCCGCCCCCGCCCCCGTACTCGGCGGGGACGTTCACGCCGAGGTAGCCGAGCCGTCCGGCCTCCCGCCACAGCTCGTCGGTCTTCTCCCCGGCCCGCGCCTTCCGGATGAAGTACTCGGGGCCGTACTTGGCGCCGAGGTCGGCGACGGCGGCGCGCAGGGCCTGCCGCTCCTCGGATTCGGTGTAGTTCACGCGGGCGTCCTTTCGGGGGGTGCGGCGATGACGGCGAGGACGGCCCCGGCCTCGACCTGCTGTCCGGCGCGGACGTCGAGGACGGCGACGGTCCCGGCGGCGGGGGCGGTGATGCGGTGCTCCATCTTCATGGCCTCCAGGACGACGAGGGTCTGGCCCTCGGCGACGTCCGCCCCGGCGGCGGTCTCGACGCGGACGACCGTGCCGGGCATGGGGGCGAGGAGGGAGCCGGGCGCGACGAGGTCGGCGGGGTCGGCGAACCTCGGGACGGCGCGCAGCGCGACGGGCCCGAGCGGGGAGTCGACGTCCACGCGGTCCCCGGCGGCGGCGACGGCGAAGCGGTGCCGGACGCCGCCCGCGTCGAGGACGACCTCGCCCGGCGCGGCGGACACCAGTTCCGCGTCGTGGCCGTGGAGGCCGTCGCGGGTGAGGCGGTACTCGACGTCGATCGTCGCGCCGTCCGGGGTCTCGTAGGTCCTGCGCTGCGGCTGGGACGGGACGTTGCGCCACCCGGACGGCAGCCCGCCGAGCACGCGCGCGGCGGCGCGGTCGGCGGCGGCGCCGGCGAGGGCGGCGGCGAGCGCGGACAGGGCGACGGCGTCCGGTCCGGCGAGCGGGGCGGCGAGGACGGAGAGGCCGACCGCGTCCAGGTAGCCGGTGTGGGTGTCCCCGGCGAGGAACGCGGGCTCGCGCAGGATGGTGGCGAGCAGGTCGCGGTTGGTGGTGACGCCGTGCAGGCGGGCGCCGGTGAGGGCGGCGCGCAGGCGGCGCGCGGCGGCGGCGCGGGTCGGCGCCCAGGCGATGACCTTGGCGAGCATCGGGTCGTAGTGGACGCCGACGGTGTCGCCGGCCGCGACGCCGCTGTCGAGGCGGAGGCCGTGGGCGGCGGGGACGGCGAACTCGGCGTCCACGCCGGGGACGTCGAAGGCGCGCAGGGTGCCGGTGCCGGGCCGCCAGTCCGCGGCGGGGTCCTCGGCGTAGAGGCGGACCTCGATGGCGTGGCCGCGCGGCGCGGGCGGTTCGGCGGGGAGCCGCGCGCCCTCGGCGACCTCGATCTGGAGGCGGACGAGGTCGAGCCCGTAGACGCACTCGGTGACGGGGTGCTCGACCTGGAGGCGGGTGTTGACCTCCAGGAAGTAGAAGCGTCCGTCGGCGGTCAGCATGAACTCGACCGTCCCGGCGCCGGTGTAGCCGATCGCGCGGGCGGCGTCGACGGCGGCGCCGCACAGGCGGGCGCGCAGGCCGGCGTCCACGGCGGGCGACGGCGCCTCCTCGATGATCTTCTGGTGGCGGCGCTGGATCGAGCACTCGCGTTCGCCGAGCGCCCAGACCGTCCCGTGCGCGTCGGCGAGGAGCTGCACCTCGATGTGGCGGGCGTTCTCCAGCAGCGGTTCGCAGAAGACGGCGGGGTCGCCGAACGCGGACTCGGCCTCGCGGCGGGCGGCGGCGACCTCGCCGGCCAGGTCGGCGAGGGCGCGGACGACGCGCATGCCGCGTCCGCCGCCGCCCGCCGACGCCTTGACGAGGATCGGCAGGTCGTCCTCGGTGACCGCGGCGGGGTCGAGTTCGGGCAGGACGGGCACGCCCGCCGCGGCCATCAGCTTCTTCGCCTCGATCTTGGAGCCCATCGCCGCGATGGCGGCGGGCGGCGGGCCGATCCACGTCAGCCCGGCGTCCAGGACGGCCTGCGCGAACGCGGCGTTCTCCGACAGGAAGCCGTAGCCGGGGTGGACCGCGTCCGCTCCGGCGGCCCGGGCGGCGGCGATGACCAGGTCACCGCGCAGGTAGGTGTCGGCCGGCGCGGCGCCGGGGAGCCGGACAGCCCGGTCGGCCTCGCGGGCGTGCGGCGCGCCCGCGTCGGGGTCGGAGTGGACCGCGACCGTGCCGATGCCGAGGTCGCGGCAGGTGCGGAAGACGCGGCGGGCGATCTCGCCCCGGTTGGCCGCCAGAATTGTCTCGATCATCGGCTCACATCCGGAAGACGCCGAAGCCGTCGGCTCCGCGTACTGGCGCGTTGTGGACGACGGACAGGCACAGGCCGAGGACGGTGCGGGTGTCGCGGGGGTCGATCACACCGTCGTCGTAGAGCCGTCCGGACAGGAAGAAGGGGAGGGACTCGGCCTCGATCTGGGTCTCGACCAGCTCGCGCATCGCCCGGTCCTGGTCCTCGTCGTAGACCTGGCCGCGCGCCTCGGCGGCCTGGCGGGCGACGATGGACAGGACGCCGGCGAGCTGCTGCGGGCCCATGACCGCGGATTTGGCGCTGGGCCAGGTGAACAGGAAGCGGGGGTCGTAGGCCCGTCCGCACATGCCGTAGTTGCCCGCCCCGTACGACGCTCCCATCACGATCGTGATGTGCGGGACCTTGCTGTTGGCCACCGCGTTGATCATCAGGGCGCCGTGCTTGATGATCCCGGACTGCTCGTACTCCTTGCCGACCATGTAGCCGGTGGTGTTGTGGAGGAAGAGCAGCGGGGTGTCGGTCTGGTTGGCGAGCTGGATGAACTGGGCGGCCTTCTGGGCCTCGTCCCCGAACAGGACGCCTTGGGCGTTGGCGAGGATCCCGATCGGGTAGCCGTGGACGCGCGCCCAGCCGGTGACCAGGCTCGTCCCGTAGAGGGGCTTGAACTCGTCGAACGCGGAGCCGTCGGTGACGCGGGCGATGACCTCGCGGGGGTCGAACGGCACTTTGAGGTCTTCGGGGACGATCCCGGCGAGTTCTTCGGGGTCGTATCGCGGCGGGACCGTCGCGGCGGGCTTCGGGCCGTGCTTGCGGTGGTTCAGGTTGCGGACGATCTGGCGGCCGAGGCGCAGCGCGTCGGGCTCGTCGGCGGCCATGTAGTCGGCGAGGCCGGACGTGCGGGCGTGCATCTCGGCGCCGCCCAGTTCCTCGTCGCCGGATTCCTCTCCGGTCGCCATCTTCACCAGCGGCGGGCCGCCGAGGAACACCTTCGCGCGCTCTTTCACCATCACGACGTGGTCGCACATGCCGGGGATGTAGGCGCCGCCTGCGGTGGAGTTGCCGAAGACGAGCGCGATCGTCGGGATTCCGGCGGCGGACAGGCGGGTGAGGTCGCGGAACATCCGGCCGCCCGGGATGAAGATCTCCTTCTGGGTGGGCAGGTCGGCGCCGCCGGACTCGACCAGGTTGATGACCGGGAGGCGGTTCTCCAGGGCGATGTCGGACGCGCGGAAGCTCTTCTTGACCGTCCAGGGGTTGCTGGAGCCGCCGCGGACGGTCGGGTCGTTCGCGACGATCATGCATTCGACGCCCTCGACGACGCCGATGCCGGTGATGACGCTGGCGCCCACCTGGAAGTCGCTGCCCCAGGCGGCGAGCGGGCTGAGTTCGAGGAACGGGGAGTCGGGGTCGAGGAGGAGTTCGATGCGCTCGCGGGCCAGGAGCTTGCCGCGCTTGCGGTGCCGCGTCACGTACTTCTCGCCGCCGCCCGCCAGCGCCTTGGCGTGCTCGGCGTCCAGCTCGGCGATCTTCGCGAGCATGGCGGCGCGGCGGCTCTGGTAGTCGGGGCTCTGGGGGTCCAGGGCGCTTTTGAACGTCATAGGAGTGACTCCGGGATGTCGGCCCGACGGGCGCGCAGCCATTCGCCCAGGGCCTTGCCCTGGGGGTCGAAGCGGGTGGAGGCGGAGACGCCGTCCTGGAGGACGCCCTCGATGACGAAGTTGAGGGCGCGCAGGTGGGGCAGGGTGTGGCGGGTGACGGGGTGGTGGCGTGTTTCGGGGAGGAGGTCGCGGAGGCGGTCGATGGTGAGGTAGGAGTGGAGCCAGTGCCATTGGGCGTCGGTGCGGGCCCAGACGCCGATGTTGGCGTTGCCGCCCTTGTCGCCGCTGCGGGCGCCGAGGATGCGTCCCAGGGGGGCTCGCACGGTGCGGGCTTCCGGGTTATCCACAGGTTCGGCGGTGGGTGTCGCGGGGGCGTTCGGGCGTTGGACAATGGAAGTGGGGTCGCCCCCCTGGGCGGGAGGGGGCTGATCTGGGCCAGCTTTCCTTTCCTCCGCCGCGCGCCGCTCGGACCCGTCCGGCGCTTCGGGGAGCGGTGCGGTGACGGGCGCGGGCTCGATCGCCACCTCGTGCCCGTCCGGCAGCACGGCGACCTGCCGCACCTCCGCGTTCGGCACGAACGCCGCCGTGTACACGCCGAACGGCGATCCCTTCCCCGGCGGCGACGTCATCGTGAACCCGGGATACCCGGCGAGCGCCAGCTCCACGACAGCGCCGCTGAACGTCCGTCCCACCAGGCCCGGATCGGCGTCCAGGACGGCGCACCGCAGCAGCACGGTCGCCTCGCCCTGCGTGACGGGATCGGACGCCGGGACACCGATCGTCGTCCATTCCATCCGAGCGGGCCGCCGCGCGCCGAACGCCGCGTCGAGCTGCCGCCGCGCAAGCGCGATCTTCGCGTCGACGTCCAGCCCGGTGACCACGAACGTCATCTCGTTGCGGTGCCCGCCGAGATGGTTGAGGCAGACCTTGGTGTCCGGGGGCGGGGGCATGCCGAGCACGCCGCCGATCTCGACGCGGTCCGGCCCGTCCTGCCGCAGCCGGACGGTGTCGAACCGCGTCGTCACGTCGGGCCCCGCATAGGCGGGTCCGCCGATCTCGTACAGAAGCTGCGCGGTGACGGTCTCGGTCGTAACGGCGCCCCCCGTGCCGGGGTGCTTGGTGATGACGCTGGACCCGTCCGCGCGGACCTCGGCCAGCGGAAAACCCACCGGCTCCCCCAGCGGGACCTCCGTGAAGAACGCGTAGTTCCCCCCGGTCGCCTGCGCGCCGCACTCGAGGACGTGCCCGGCGACGGTCGCGCCCGCGAGCGCGTCCCAGTCGTCGCGCGCCCACCCGAAGTGCGCGGCGGCCGGCCCGACGACGAGGGACGCGTCGGTCACCCGTCCCGTCACGACCACGTCCGCACCCGCCTCCAGCGCCGCCGCGATCCCCCACGCGCCGAGGTAGGCGTTCGCGGTGAGCGGCGCGCCGTACGCCGGGGACGTGAGCCCGAGGTCGGCGGCGCGCGGCAGCAGGTCGTCCCCCTCGACGTGCGCGATCCGGACGTCGACGCCGAGCCGCGCCGCGATCTCCCGCAGCCGCGCCGCGAGACCGCGCGGGTTGAGCCCGCCCGCGTTCGTGACGATCCGGACGCCGCGCTCGGCCGCCAGCCCGAGGGACTCCTCCATCTGCCGCAGGAACGTCGTCGCGTAGCCGGCGTCCGGGTCCTTCATCCGGCCGCGCCCGAGGATGAGCATGGTCAGCTCGGCGAGGTAGTCGCCGGTGAGGACGTCGAGCGGGCCGCCGTCCAGCATCTCCCGCACCGCGGAGAACCGGTCGCCGTAGAAGCCGGAGGCGTTCCCGATCCGCAAGGGTCGCGTCATGGCCCGCAGCCTGCCAGCCCGGCAAGAAAAAATCAATCGTGCATGATTGTTTTCTGTGCCGCCGGTTTGGTTGACTGGTGGACCACCGACCGAAGGACGCGATGACCACCCAGGCGACCCCCCGGCAGCCCCGCCAGGACCGCAGCCGCGCGACCCGGCAACGCCTCCTGGAGGCGGCGATCGACTGCCTCGCCTCGATCGGGTGGGCGGGCACGACCGTCACCGTCGTCGCCGAACGCGCCGGGGTCTCGCGCGGGGCCGCGCAGCACCACTTCCGGACGCGTGAAGAACTCGTGACGGCCGCCGTCGAATACGGCAGCGAGGTGCGCCGGACACGGATGCGCGAACGCCTCGACACCGCGCCGGGCCGGCGGCCGACCACGCTCGAGGTCGTCCTGATGCTGGGCGACATGTACACGAGCCCGCTGTTCCGCGCAGCACTCCAACTCTGGGTGGCGGCCAGCTCCGACGATCAGCTCCGCGCCAGCGTCGTCCCGCTGGAGGCCCGGGTCGGCCGGGAGGCGCACCGGCTGACGGTGGAGGCGCTCGGCGCGGACGAATCCGTGCCCGGCGTCCGGGAGGCCGTGCAGGCGACGCTCGACCTGGTGCGCGGCCTCGGCCTGGCCGACCTGCTCACCGACGACTCGGCCCGCCGCGACCGCCTCCTGCGCCAATGGGCCCGGACCCTCGACGGAATCCTGACGCCCACGCCCTGACCGACCGCGACGTCATTCCGCTCCTCGCCCAACAGCCCGCGACCGACCGCCCCGCAGACTGCGGCTACTTCTTGAGCGGCTGGTTGAACCGCAGCATGTTCCCCGACGGATCGCGGAACGCGCAGTCCCGGACCCCATACGGCTGGTCGATCGGCTCCTGCAACACCTCACCGCCCGCCGCGCGAATGCGCTCGAACGCCGCGTCGCAATCGTCGGTCCGGAAGATGACGCCGCGCAGCAGGCCCTTGGCCAGCAACTCCGCCATGACCTCCTTGTCGGCCGGCGAGGAGTTCGGGTGCGCCAGTGGCGGCTCCAGCACGATCTCCACATCGGGCTGAGACGGAGAACCGACGGTCACCCAGCGCATCCCCTCGAACCCGACGTCGCTGCGCACCTCGAAGCCCAGGACGTCCCGGTAGAACGCGAGCGCCTTGTCATGGTCGTCCACGGCGATGAAACACTGGGCGAGCTGGATGTCCATGCAGGTCATGCTACGACCGGCCGGCCGGGTTCGCCCCTCCGGACCGGACCGGGCGCGTATGGATCTTCGCGATGCAAGCCGGGATCGCCGCCCCGTCATCATGACTCCGGGCCCGGTAGGCGCTCGGGCTCTCACCGACCAGTTCGGTGAACCGCGAACTGAACGACCCGAGCGACGTACACCCGACCTCGAAGCAGACTTCCGTCACCGTCAGATCGCCACGCCGCAGCAGCGCCTTGGCCCGCTCGATCCGACGCGTCATCAGATAGCTGTAGGGCGTCTCACCGAACGCAGCGCGGAAGCTCCGAGAGAAATGGCCCGGCGACATGAGCGCGGCACGCGCCAGCGCCGGGACGTCCAGCGGCTGCGCGTACTCACGGTCCATGAGGTCACGGGCCCGACGCAGGCGGACGAGGTCGTCCAGATTCACACACCCACAATGCCACAACCCGGACGCCACCACGCCGCACCCTCACCAGAGAAACCCCAGCTCAACCGCACCCGAACCACCCCCAACCAACTCAACCCGCAAGACCAAACCCCTCCCACCCGGGGGCGGACCGTACCTCTCTAGTCTCCCGGCCCCCCGACCCGCTTCTCAACCCGCCCGCCAACCTGTGGACAACCCACCCTCACCGCCCGCTGCTCCGCACCACTGCCCCGAGCCTGCCTCGCCCCGGGAAACACGAAAAGGGCCCCGCCGTCGGCGGGGCCCGAAAAGGTGTCTGGAAATGCGTTGAGGGCCACCCCTAAGGATGGCCCTCAACCACAATAAGTCCGGCGGTGTCCTACTCTCCCACACAGTCTCCCATGCAGTACCATCGGCGCTGAAAGGCTTAACTTCCGGGTTCGGAATGGAACCGGGTGTTTCCCTCTCGCCAAA